>PMNG01000100.1 GCA_003162615.1 Methanothrix sp.
AAGGATCATATGTGTTTAGGGCGAGGTGGCCACACGCAGTTTGATTTGGCCAAGCTGGTGAGCAATTATACCTGTCTAGTAGCCTGGGCTGAAGCCAATATATCCAATTCCACTAACCGGTGCCCTTGTTCGATAGGGTATATTTTGCCAGGGGTATGTCCGATAGATCTTGCTGTAATAATTGGCTAAAGATTTCTGGTATGCATGGTTCGCAATGGCAAGATCCAGTTCATATTGTGGATCATATAAGTAGGGATTGATGGAACCAGGAGGATAATATGTCGATGTTGGTAGATAATTGCTAGGTAGTGTATACGTTCCTGCTTGATTCAAAATTGCAGGATTGTAGGTCTGATAGTTATTCGAATAGTCCCATAGGCCGGATGAACTCCGTATTATATTTTTATTTCCAGAGTTGTTGAGCCAGTTACTACCGTAGGTTCCCCCAACATTAACCGGCAGGCTTAACGAGGGGATGATCAGTAGTGCAATACAGAGGAGTACTAGCGACACTTTCATTAGCTATTCTTCACCGCTTACGTTTATTGGTGTTTAATGCATTTAAGGACTTGGTACGGCCTGATTAAGCGCAAGAATTACACTTTGGATGAAGGGAAAGGAGGCAAAAGTCAATTGATGTAGGACAGAGGAAGTGGACGCACTACTCTTGCCTACTATCTTTCGACATTTAACACATATAAAGATGTGGTACTGCTAGGATTGTTCTCCTTCAAATGATCTTCTGCCGGGATGCCATAGGATTAGAGATGCCCGGAAACTGGCAAATGTGGTCTTCTGTTATAGTTTACTACTTAATAACGATCACCTATCTTTGAGGCTTTTCGAAATGGTTATCGAAAGGGCAAAATTTATTTAAGCAGGGATACTAACCCTTTAATAAGAATCTAAAATCAGGATGATAAATACGAGATTAATTGCTTGTCCAATACTGCACAGAATCGTGATGCTCTTAAGCCCTACATGCCAGGTCAGGAGAAAGAAATATGACGGATCTTGAAGCATCGGTATGGGCTGCCAGCCTCACTTTGGGGTGGCTGTTTATGATTTGGGTTTTGTGCTGCCGAAATATCGATAACGAGCGAAGACGGTAATTCGAGACAGTTACTGTTTTGATTGAAGATAAAATGCTGAGGCTTTAATTATGCAGTGTGATTTGCTGGATCGTCAGTAAATCGCAGCCACTTGAACCATAGACTTTTGAAGATGAGATAAAAGGAGCTAAAGCGTAAGATACTGGTTATGCTTCTCTCTGGTTACGGCATCGCACAAGTGAGTATATCGAAGGGTCGTATGGATTATCGCGATGCTCCATCAATTCTTTCCATGATCTTTGAAACCTGACGCGCATGTATAATCATAAGCAATGTAATTAATCTCAGGATGATCATAGCCACAAAAGGGCGATGGCCTAGTTGCGATCCTACAAGGATTTGCAGAGAAGTTAAGCCACCCCTTCACCCTAGCTTTAATCACCGCGATTTTCTACATATTTTCTTATGTTTATTTTAGGGCGTATCAGGGTGAGAAATCTATTCCATTTGTGGATTTCCCTCTTGAATTCTTTTAGTAGCTGGTTATGTTTTACTATATAGGATCGTGGAGATAGTCATGTGTGCATTAGCAACAATTAGTTTTTAAAATTTCGAGAGAATTTGAGGTATAAAAGGACAAACCCAGAAATATTGCAGCACTCAGGTACAAACCATCCTAATCAGAAGGCATTTGATAAATTTCGCCAGGCACTACATTCAAGGGGCTTTAAGCGTTCCACTATCAACGGGTACTGCATCGCGGTCAAACTGGTCTAAATCTAAATATGGCTTGCGGGGGACGGGATATCCGCACGTTATTTCTAGTAATCCTTGATTAGTATGATAATTTTTTTGATAATTTTTTGTCCAATAGTCAAGCTTTTTATCCATCATCCGGATTCCTATGAATAGAGGGATCCCTTGCCAGAGTTTCATAAAAAGTCCCGCATCGAGCGATATCTTCGGCCTGATAAAAGAGAGGAAACAGACCTCCTAGAAGGGCTCGACGAAGAGTACGATCTGATAGTTATCGGAGCAGGACCCTCTGGTCTTTTCTGTGCCATCAATTCCAGTCAAAAGGGAAAGAAGACCCTCATCCTGGAAAAAAAGAAATCACCAGGGCATAAACTGCTAATCTCAGGCCAGGGGCACTGCAATATAACAAACGAGGCGGAAATTCAGACATTCCTCGAACACTACGGCGAACACGGCCGATTTTTGCGCCCCGCCCTCCTAGGGTTCACAAACCACGATCTAATCCGATTTTTCGAAGATAGAGGGCTGGCTATGATCCAGGAAAAAAGAGGCAAGATCTTCCCGGAAACACATCGATCCAGGGATGTGTTAGAAGTTCTGATCAGAGAATGCGAAGCCAATAATGTTCGTATATGCTACAATCAGGTTGTGAGATCGATAACTAAAGCGGAAGACAAATTCAATGTGCACTGCATAGATCGTACATACCTATCCTCTGACCTTGTCATCGCTACCGGGGGATGCTCTTATCCCGCAACGGGCTCAAATGGTGACGGATATAGATTTGCCAGAGACTTTGGTCACGGTATCGCCGAGGTCGGTCCGGCACTGACGCCTGTTTTCATAAAGAATTATCCTTTCAGAGATTTGGCCGGGCTCTCCTTCCCGGAAATGAATATATCTCTCTATTGCAATAAGAAGATCAGGGACCAACGGGGAGATATTTTATTCACTCATCAGGGACTTTCAGGACCAGGCATTCTCGACCTATCCAGGTATATCAGACCGGCGGATATTTTGAAGCTCTCCTTTGTGCCCAGTGAAAAAAAGGGCGAACTAGAGAAATGGTTACAGGATAGAGCTCGATTGGATGGAGGAGTTGGACTAAGATCAATACTATCGAGCCTGCCCGACTCAGTGCCTCTTTCCCCCAAATTGATAAAGAAAATCCTGGAGATATCTGGGATTGCCACTGACTTGAGCTTAGCTCATCTGACCCGAGAGATGCGAACGCACCTTATCGACAATTTGACCGGCTTACCATTGGTCGTCTCTAAACTAGCCGGATTTGATATATCTATGGTCACCAGGGGTGGAGTTGAATTGCATCAAGTCAACCCGAAGACGATGGAATCGAGGCTTGTCAAGAGATTATATCTGATTGGCGAAGTGCTGGACGTGGATGGAGATTCTGGTGGCTATAATCTGCAAGCCGCATTTTCAACAGGCATGCTATCTGCCAGGAGCATTAAAAATAATTGGACATAATTTTAATAATTTGAAATTTACTGCATTGGCCGGTCAAAATTCTCTGGCCCATCTGAAGATAATGGCAATCAGGATATATTGTTTTGAATACCAGCAGCTCTGCTACGGGTGCGCCTTTTTGACTTAGAGTTTTTATTTTAAATTTATCATATTTATCATTTATGCCAATGTTTACCGATAACCAGATCGAAACTGTATCGATCATTCATAAGATTCGCGATTCAAGGCCGCTTTCAGGTCCTCCAGATTTATGGGCTTGCACAAATAATCGTCCATGCCGGCCTCAAGACATTTCTCCTTATCACCCGCAATGGTATGGGCGGTTAAGGCNNCTCGGGCATCTGGACATCCATCAGGATCAGATCGTAGGATTGTCGTTCTAGAGCCTGGAGAACCTCCCGGCCGTTGGCCACTGAATCTGCCTTATATCCCAGCTTCTTGAGCATTAGAACAGCCATCCTCTGGTTGACCGGGTTGTCCTCGGCCAGGAGAATGCGCAGATCCTTAGCCGCTTTTGGCTTATCCTGGCGTACCAAGGCTGGCAACTCCCTATCTGGCAGATCTACAGATGAACTAGCCCGAATGGTGAAGTGAAAGGTGCTACCTTTACCTTCTTCAGTTTCGACCCAGATCCTGCCATCCATGAGTTCTACCAGCCTCTTGCTTATGGCCAACCCCAGACCTGTTCCGCCATATTTTCTTGAAGTGGAAGCATCGGCCTGTGAAAAGGGCTGGAACAGCATTCCGATGGTCTCCTGAGACATGCCGATCCCGGTATCACTGACTGAGAAGCTAATCTCGTAGGCATTGTCCAGAAGTTCGGACGCCGATGCCTTGACCTCTATCTCACCCTTTTCGGTGAACTTCACGGCGTTGGAGAGCAGGTTGACCAAAACCTGCCGAATCCTCGAAGCATCGCTAGCCATCGTTTCTGGGATGGGGCCTTCTACGCTATAGTGAAGCTTCAGGCCCTTCTCTCTGGCCTGGGAGGATATGATGTTCAGGGCTTCCTCAATGCTGGACTGTATGCGTAGGGGTTGGCATTCCAGCTCAATCTTTCCTTTTTCTATTCTGGAGAAGTCGAGGATATCGTTTATGATGGCAAGTAAGGCCTGGCCGCTGTTCTTAATGGTTTCGAGATAATCTCTTTGCTCCTGACTAAGGTTGGTCTCCAAAATGAGACTGGTCATTCCTATGACGGCGTTCATGGGTGTTCGGATCTCATGGCTCATATTTGCCAGGAAATCCGATTTTGCCTTAGCAGCCGCTTCTGCAGCCTCTTTGGCCCTGAGCAGGTCATCCTCGATATGTTTGCGTTCTGTTATATCCAGAATAGTTCCCACAACTGCAGGCCTAGACTCGAATATGGTCAAAGTTCCAAAAGCCTCTATATTGACCAAATCTCCTTTCTTTGTTAGCCCTCTAATCTCATAGTAAAGTGATTCAATCCCGCCGGCAAGTTTCTTTTGAAATTCTTCTTCAACGTTAGGCCAATCGTCTGGCAGAATTATGTCCTTTGGTCCCATTTTAAGGGTCATTTCCTCAACATTATATCCTAAAATCCCCGCAAGCCTAGGATTGACGTATTTGAACTTCCAGTCCTGGACGATATACACCCCCACCGGTGACTTCTCTGCAAGTCCCCTGAATTTGTTCTCTGATTCCTTCAATAACTGCTCTGTTTGTTTACGCTCGGATATGTCCAGGAAGATTCCCCTAAGCCCAACAGCCTGACCTCCTTTGACTATGGGTATTGAGTAAGCTATAGCTGGAAATGTACTGCCGTCTTTCTTCTGCAATCGGTACTCCCGCACTTGCGGTTTTCCTTCGAGTGCCAGATTAATGTCGTTATTAACCAACTCTCTTTCTTCCTGAACCACAACATGTCGGATGTTCAAGCCAGCCGACAAATCCTCCGGAGTATACCCCAATAATTGGCAGCCAAGAGGGTTAATGAATACTACATTGCCAAGGGCGTCCAACTCGAATACTGCCTGAGGCAACTGGACTGCAAGCTCTCGATACTTCTGCTCGCTATCTTTCAGCTCGTTCTTCATGTCTGATCGCTGTCTAATGTTTAAGGCAGAGATGATTATTAGACCAAGGACCATGGAGAGGAGCATGGTTGCCAGCACCAGGATCAAGGAGTTATACTGCTCATTAAATTGAAGGCTGAACATCGATCACTCCGACCCATTAGAAAGGAACTGAAATGCGCCTAAAACTTCTTGTTGATAGACCACAATATATTCTGCCCTGCTTTTCATCTGAGAGTTGCCTCGCAAGTAGCAGTTAAGGACGAGAACTTGGGTCCTCCTATCCCCTCTCCTTGCTGTTGTCGTCCTCTGACCGCCCAGTACCAGGAAGCAAAGGGCTATATAAAGGCCTCCGCAATCTGGAGAAGCCAGCATATTACTATCTCCAGATTCTAGCTATGCGCACAGCTATAAAAATATGCGTATCCCAAGCCTCCATTCCAGACTGGACTGACCGACTCATCCGTGATTATACTCTAGATATGCAGGTCCATACCTGTATTTTAATCCAAGTTACATGACGTCCAGTATGCTTTCACTATCTCCTAAATAATTCCCTTGAGCAACTCTGTAGGGTTTATCAGCCCCAAGCGCTGCCAGATGATGTAGATCGACAAGAAGGTGCCTGCTAGGGCTCCGACGTTTGCCATAGCTGCTACCAGTATGACCTTGAAGAACCTGTTCTTCATCATGTCGTCAAAGGTCTCAACGTCGGCCAGCTTCTTGATATCTGAAACCGTTGGCTTGCGCTTCCAGGCCTCAACCATTCCGGCAAACCACCCTGCACCGGCAAAGGGAACCAGGTTGGTCATCCAGGCCATCAATAGGGCCGTTAGAGCCGACAGCGGATGTCCACGAGCAAGAACTACTCCCAGGCAGCTCAGCACTCCATGGACTACAAACCATATTCCGAAGGCCAGCAATAGATTCTGGCTGGAGTAGCCCTTTGATAGGATCAGCCCGATGGTTGCTATCATGATCAGCACCATCGCTGCTCCGAAGACCCTCACAAAAGTGATCTTCTTTTTGGGCTCCTCGCTGAGCATTTCTATTGTCGGGATCGACTCCGGATGGGCTAGGAGTTTCTTTATGCCCTCTTTGTGCCCCGCGCCTACAACGGCCAGAACCTTGCCCTCTTTGGAGAGTTTGTACAGGTTCTTGGCAATGTAAGCGTCTCTCTCATCAACTAGGACATTGGCAGCGGCAGGAGATACTTTGCGGAACTCCGAGATCATCTGAGAGACCACGTCGTCCTGGGTGATGGTTTCTATATCGATGTCCTCTTCGTCGCCCATGCCTAGCGCAGCAGGCGCCAGGGCAAAGACCAGCTTGATCTTGTCTATGATTCCCATAGCTGACCAGAAGCGTTGGATGGTTATGCCTACTTCTCGGTCCACAAGGGCGACTTTGGCTCCTGTCCTCTGGGCAGTTTCAATGGCAGCCAGCATCTCTGAGCCGGGCTTGACTCCCATCTCGTCCCCGATCTTCTTCTGGATGTAGGCCAGGAACATCTGGACAAGCAGGAAGTAGAGCTTCTTGCCACTGAGGAGCTCACTAATCTTGATCTCACGCTCTTCTTCCTGGCCGGTTAAGGCCCTGTACCGGCCAGGACATAGCTCCACTGCTACTATGTCTGGCCTGAGCTCTTCTATGGCTTTAGTGACCTCTTGGACGCTCTTTTCCGATACATGAGCGGTTCCCACGATAATTATCTCGTGAGGTTCGCCTGAAGGCTGGATCTGGCCCGCAATATACGGCTGGCATAGAGGTGCAGCCGTCTCTTTCTTTTCCTCTGAATTCTCCAAATTGATTACCTCTCGGAAATTCCTCACAGAGCATATTTCCAGACTCTGGCGAGGTCCTCCCTGGCAGCAAGCTCCAACAGATTGCCCTATTCATGACTTTAGCCGGTTCAATCTTTTCATCGCTTTATGAAGCGGCTAACATCTCCTCCAGCGGTTCGATTGCATATAGCTTTTTGGTCAATGTTCCAACATTGTGTAGTCCCGAAAACTTCAATTACTCTACAGTCCATCCTCTTGATCGATAAGATAATCTTCCGGGGTTACATTATCTAATCAAACCCTAGATTCCTTCCCTCTTATGACGGACATGACTCCCGATATGGCAAGCAATATCAATGACACCCAAAGAGCAGAATCCATTCCTGTTATGAACTCTTTTGAAAGCCCGCCGGAGAGGTTGGTTGTCCCAATGAAAATCTCAAAGGCATCGGACCTGGGAATTGATGCCGAAGCTACCGAGATGGCCATAACAAAACTGCCCAAGATGCCAATGTTTTGGAGGGTTCGAAGAAGGCCAGATATGCTCCCATACGATCCTGTGCGTGCACTGGCCATCACAGCGCTGTTGTTGGCCGGGTAGAACATCGAGGTTCCAATACCGGAAATAGCTGAGGCTATAAGCACTACATAAATTGGAGTGTCCCGTCCCAGCGTCAGATAGACCAGAATGGCAAACCCAAGCATCACTACTCCAGTGCTGGCTATTATTCTGGCACCGTACCGGTCTGATAGCTTTCCCATCAAAGGACTGAGAATACTGCCCACCACATAGCCCGGTATCAGCAAGAGAGATGCGTCCAGTGGAGATAGCCCTCTCACTCCCTGGAGGTACATGATTATTAGGAATACTACTGAAAGATACCCCAAGGACATGAAGAAGGCAGCCAGGATTGAGTACTTGAGAACCCTGTCGCTGAACGTTCTGAGATCTAACATTGGACTTTTCGACCTTAGCTCATAGAATATGAATAGGGGAACGGTTATCGCTCCTAGTATCATTAACACTAGATTGAAAAGGTTTAGGCCCTGCCCTGCATAGTCCACAGCTCCGAAAGATAAGAGCGAAAGGGACCCAGCCAGAAGCGACATTCCAACGAGGTCCAGGCTTGTCTTGACCTGCTCGACATCTTTCAGATAAAAGATTCCAAGGATCACAGCAGCTATCCCGATTGGGATGTTGATGAAGAAGATGTACTCCCATCCAAGAAAGGTTGTGATAACTCCACCTAGCACGATGCCGATCATGGCCCCGGCAGTCCAGCCAAGGGAGTTGTAACCGAATGCACTTCCTCTCTCGTTCCTGGGGAACACGTCAGCGATTATTGCACCGCTATTCGATTGCAGAAGTGATCCACCGATGGCCTGCACTGCCCTGAATAGTATTAGCAACTGAATATTATGGGCAATCCCACAAAGAACTGACCCTATGGTGAATATTGCGAATCCTGCATTGAACATTCGGCTTCTTCCGTAAAGGTCCCCGATCCTTCCAAATGGGGTTGTGGTCACGGCCGTAACGAGAAGATAGATGAGGATTATCCAGATTGTAGTAGCGATATCGGAGTGCAAGCCTTCTGCTATTGCTGGAAATGCGAGTATTACAATAGTACTGTCCAGGGCTCCCATTAGAGTTCCCAATACTAAAACGAACAGCACGATGGTCTGTTTGGAGTACACGAGACTAATATTTCTGCCCAGAGGGTAATAAATTAATCGCACGATTGCGAAAAGGATTTAACGTATCACCGACGCTATTGCCAAGATTCAGGGATGACATAGATGAAGAGGCCTTTATTGATGGGATTGCTCGTCGTTGTTGCCATCGCTGCATTTGTCGGCCTTCAATCGCTTTCGGAAAACAAGCAAGATTGGCGTGTAACCAGCGATGGACTATTGGACTATCCACCATCCGTACCTGAATATCAGTTGAAACATATCGAAACTTCAAACAACTCCACGCTGTATGNNACGGTGACTAAAGAAAGAGAACAAGGCGTCGCAAAATACCTGTGTGGCCTTGGATTCGCGATTATCACTCTGGATCAGCGCAACTTGGGTGCTACTGATATGCAGGGCGACCTACAGATGTTTCTGAATGGTATCGAGCCGACAGAGCACAAGATGGTGCATGACGCTCTTGCCGCTGCAGAGGTCCTGAGGGGCCAGACAGAGATTGACCCCAATCGCATATTATACGTCGGGGAGAGCAATGGAGGACGCTTTGCGATAATTGCCTGCGCCCTTGACCCAAAGGCTAGCGGCGCGATTGCCATCAGCACTTCCGGCTATGGAATAGATGCGGCGATTGCATCCGGGATGCTGAAGGACCCGAACACGATTCGGTTCTACAAATCAATTGACCCCGAAACGTACCTTTCAAAAATTCCTCCCAGGAAGCTGGTGATGTTTCATTCGATCAACGACCCTGTTATTCCCTACGAGTACGCAAATAGCACCTACGAAAAGGCGTTCCAGCCTAAGAGCTTCTACACTGTAAAATGCCACATGCATGGCCTCTGCACAGATATGGACGCATCTCTCGAAAAAGAACTCACGAATATTGTTAAGTGACTCTTATGCGAACGTGAATAGCGATATTTTATTGAGAACTATTGTTAATGTGAAATTCCAAAAGAACTGACGATATAATTTCCAAAAGGGTTAGGACCAAATTGCCGTAGCACTCTTGAAGAGCTGCATTTAAGTGCAATCGTGTCCAAGAATATTAGCTGTTGATCATATTAACGTGACAGGGAGGACTGATTAGTGGGAGATGAAGACCCAATCAGGATAGAATTGGTGAATTTCTGGGATGTAGAGCAGATAGTCGAACTCTACCGGTCGGAAGGCTGGTGGAAAGACTTTATGGATAAATCAAGGATACCGGAACTGATCAGGGGTAGCTATCTGTTTGCCCTGGCGATCGATATCTCGACTGGCAAGCCCATTGGAATGGGCCGAGTTATCTCCGATGGGATTGCTGATGCCTATATTCAGGACCTGGTGGTCCTTCCTGAGTGGAGGAATAAAAATGCCGGTAGGATGATTGTGTCTGCGCTAATAGAACAATGCATCTCCAATGGTATATCATGGATTGGGCTGATAGCACAACCCGGCACAGACGCGTTCTACACGTCTCTTGGGTTCGAACCAATGGCAGGCCATGTGCCAATGCTTTACCATGGAGGAAGAAGAGATGCTGGAAGCAACTGATTTCAAACCCGTCACGCTAAGCGACAGGGATCTTTTTGTAAAACATTATGAGCGTTTTCCGCAGGTCCATAGCGATAATACCTTCACCAATATGGTGTGCTGGAACCATTATGCTCATTACAGGTATGCGAATATTGAAGGCAACATTGTGCTTTCCACAACCTTCGATGGAAGGACACGCTACCGACCGCCCATTGGGCCGCATAACCCGGATTTGCTCATGGACCTGATGAGGTTGGCGACCAAAAGCAGTGACGACATTCCGTTTTTGATCCTTGACCCTGAAACTAAAGAATGGATCTCCGAGCTCTACCCGGATTTAAAGCTCTATCCTGAGCGAAAATATTTTGACTACGTATACCGTGCTTCCGACCTGGCCGAACTGCCCGGCAAGAAATACATTACCATCAGGCACCAATTGAATCAATTCCAACGTACTTGTTTGCCTTTGGTGGAGCCTATTACGAAAGATGATGTCAAAGACGTGTTGGATTTCCTGGACAAGTGGTGCGATTGGAAGGACTGCGATTCGGACCCGGTGCTCGCAAACGAAAAAGAAGCTGTCCTTTTCGCGATAGCCCACTACGATGAGCTAAGGCTATCAGGTCTTATCATAAGGGTGGAAGGCAAGGTTGGAGCAATGTCCATCTTTGAAGGCCTCAATAAAGACACAGCACTGATTCACTTCGAGAAAGGTCTTCCGGACTGCAAGGGGATTTATAGAGCCATCAACGTCGAGACCGCCCGAATCCTGGCTAAGCACTATGTTTACATCAACCGTGAGAGCGACATGGGGATAGCCGGAATACGAGAGGCTAAGACGAGGTACCATCCTGATCACATGGTGGAAGTGTATTTCGTAAGGAGGGAAGAGCTGGAGAAGGTAATCTGACTCTCGGTTCGTTGTGATTTCTAGTCTGTTTGTTTCCTCTTAGCGACCTTGAACACCTGGAGACCCTCGAATGCTTTCCAGCATACCATTTACAAGCGAATATCTGGCATTCTTCGCGAGTTACAACGAACTCGTTTGTTAGCTTTGGACCCATTCAGCAGGGCTTTTGGATTCCGAAGAATGCAGCCCTCACAAATTTGGCAATCTCATCGGCACGTTTTGTATATGCCTAGAAGTTCGTACATTGTGGCATCAGCCATGTCCAAGCACCTTGACTCGAATCACCAAAGATGGCACAAGTTTCAATCACCCTTGACCTGGCCGGTTTTGGCTAGCAAGTTCTGATAAGCTTCACTTGCCAGCAAACTCACGTCTATGCCCTGTTCCCTGGCCACGAGGAGCACCACAGCCTCCAGGTCCACAAGACCTTTGAGAGAGTCTTGCCTATCATTGGCCAGAGCAATAACCTCTTTCTTGCTCATTCCTGTTTTGGCTATGATCAATCTTATTCCCTTCTCCAAAATCCCCTCTTCGACTGAAGGCTTGAACCCTAAGGGGATCTCTACCGCGACAGTGTCATGAGAGGCATGAACCATCTCTCCTTCCAAGCGAACCAATCCTTCCGCTTCAGCCTCGCGGAGAAGTGCCCTCACCTTGTCAGGAGGACCCCATTTGAGGTCCAGAGACAGGGCAAAGATAAAGTCGCTTATCTTCAGGCTGTCCTTCCCGCGCTTCTTGAAGGGAGTGGCTACCAGATAGGCTTTTTCGCGATCCAAGAAACCACCAGCAATATACGTCTTTAAATGCCATGACGGCACATATAGCTATCCATGGTGCCCTCGGGTTCCGGTCATGCAAATTTATATATCGCTTCGAGATTACTGTTTTATAGCTTGATAAATAACTCTAGAAAAATCTTAAATGCGAAAACATCGTTTGTCATAGCGTGGTGTTAGATGAGGCTGAGCATTCCCATAATTATCCTGTTCCTACTGTCAGGGGCAGCCGCTGCACAGATATCCTCGGACAGAGAGAGGTTTGACATAGATCTTCACCCCGGCGAGGTCGAGGAAAAGATCCTCACCCTGACCAACACTGGAGACTCTCCAATATCGGAGATCTCAAAGACATCCATCGGTGGTGATGCCAAGGATCTCATATACCTGGATATGCCCGAGCCCAAGATCCTGGCCCCCCAAGACAAAGAAGAGATAAAGATTTTCTTTGCAATTCCCCCAGAGACAGAACCAGGGACTTACACCGGGTTCATGTATTTGATCGACAGCGCTCCGCCATCCATGCCATTAGTTGTAGAATTTCACATCGATGTGCTGAAACAGGAAAGCTATGGCCTCAGCCTGTCCATCAACGACGCCAAGACGGCTTCGACTATCTCCAAGCCTGACGAATCTGCAAAGCTAGACCTCGAGGTCAGGAACACTGGCCAGTTCAGGGATGTAGCATCAATAAATTCATCTTCACTTCCCTCGGGCTGGATGGTCAGCCTCATGGAAGGAGACAACGAGGTCTCCCTTCCATACGACGTGCCACTCGCGCCAGGCACAAGCCACGATATGAAACTGAAGATTATTTCTGCCAACCCCGGCCAGAAGGGTCTGGTGAACATAACTGCCACGTCAATGGGAAATAAGTCCAAAGTCTCAACGGCCCAGGCTTCTGTACAATTTGGCATTGCCATAAGGGCCTACAAAGCCAATATGGACGTACCTGAGAAGTTGGTGGTCAACAGGACATACAATGGCGCTTTCAGCATAGAGCTCGGCGTAGAGGAAACCATTAAGGTGGGAGTGTTCACCCCGCCAAACCTGATGGTAATACCCTTGACCCAGGTGATCTCGGTTACCCCGGATATGGCTGGGGTGGCGAACTTCACATTGCTAGCAAATCAACCCGGAGATTATCCAGTTCTGTTCAAGGCTGTGGACTCGAACGGAATACCCCTGCCGGATGAAATGACCACGATAACGGCAATAGAGCCTTCTGGCACAGCAGTGCTCACGGCTGATTCTTTCCTTTACAGGACACTAGCCTCTCTCGCGAGGCTGGATAACCGGTCAGTACCGGTAATACTGATCTCTCCCGCAGGGCTTAACGAGAAGGATAGAGAGAGCCTGTTATCCTACTCTCAAGTATTAATTCTGGGTAATGATTCCGTAGTCCCCTTGGAGGCAGAGAAGTCCTTGGCAGACGTGCCAAATGTCACGAGGGTAGAAGGGACGAACATCGGGGAGATGTCCTGGCGCTTCATTTCAGAGATGTGGAAGAACGGGACAACGGGTGTAATAGTCTCCACATCACGGGACATTGATGTCTTCAAGGCGTACCAGGAGGCCAGATCGCAAGATTTCCCGCTAGTGATCTGCGATTCGCCCATGACAAATACCACAAGATCGATAATCCAGGACCTTGCCAAGCGTAGCACGCGCCTTTCCCAGGCTCTGATAGTGGGCGGGGTTCCAGAAGATACAGTGAAGGCCCTAAAGGATTTGGGGATTTCAGTTAAAGAGGTGGCACAGTGAAGCTGCTAATTGTTTTCCTGATGGCTGCCCTCCTAGTGGCATCGTCAGAAGCTCAACTGGAGAGAGGCGTCAAAGGAAGCGTTGAGGACGCGGTCCTTGTAAGTGCAGACGACTGGCACGGCCCCGTCGCTGCCACTCCGCTGGCCATATGGTCGAATGATAATGGAACGGTAAAGCGACCGCTACTGATCCTGCCCAAAGAAGTAAGTTCAGGGAACCGACTTGGTTGGGTTGAGCAGACGGACCTTGACAGGTACGGCGCGGTTGCAGTCCTCCGCACGCTGGAGGCAGGAAATATAACAGCCATCATAGTTCATGGAAGCGGAGATCTTGCCAAGAGTCTTGTCGAGACGGCTCATAAGGACGGGATCAAGGCCTACATCACGGCTACCTTGGAGCTACCTGATAACTCCAATCTCAAGACCGATGACATAATGCACCTAACTCAGACCAGCAATGTCACCTCCGCTGCACAATCGGCGTTCCTGGGTGAAATAGGCCTCTCGGCTCCTTCCCAGAACGAATCCAATGTTGATCCGAAGAGGCTTCAGAAGCAATCGGACCAGGAAAATGGTAGCTACTTCTGCCCGGTGAACCCGGACGTTAGAGATGGTCTTTACAACAATATCGAGAAGCTCATAGAGGACTACAAGGTGGATGGAGTGGTCCTTTATAACTTCGGGTTCCAGGATGAGAACTACTGCTTCTGCGACTTCTGCAAAGAGAAGTTCTACAAAGACACAGGCATAGACTTAACTAAGATCTACTCCAGCAGCTATAACCTAGAGCGCTGGAAGCAGTGGAAGCAGGAGCAAGTTCTAGACGTGGTCCGAGAGGCCAAGAACATAACCACCGACCTTGGACCCGTTAAGCTGGGGGTGGCCATCGGCAACCCCTTCGACAGAAGCCAGGGTTACAACTATGCAGACATATCCAAGATAGCTGACTTCACCGTTATCTCGCCCGTCACCGCGGCCGATGTCAAGCTGGCCTCGGGCATGACCGATAGGCCGGTTTACGTCAGGCTGAGCGATGACTATGTAGAGTACACCCTCTCTGCCCAGAATGTGGAAGGTGCAGTTAAGTACATAGAAGACGTGACTTCTGCAGGAGCGGCAGGACTCGCTTACGAGTACAACGTCGTTTATACACCATTGTGGTCTGAACTCGAGCCGCCCTCAAATTCTGCCAAATGGCTGCTCGAGCAGCTCGGTGGAAGGACTCTGGGCTTAGGCAACGTATCCTGGAAGTGCGACTCCAATATAAAGGCGAACAACCCTTACGAGCTGGCAGAAAAGATAAGCGAGAGATGGAAGAGCTCTCCAGGAGCTGTAATTGTTGGAGATAACTACACTTTGGGGTTGAAGGCTTCAACCCTTGCCTCATACCTGAACTGGCCCGTTCTATTCACTGGAAAGGACCTGCCCAGGGAGACAGGCTCCGCTCTGAAGAATCTGGGCGCAAAAGAGGTTGTCATAGAGGGCGAGATATCCGGTAATGCAAGGTCCAACTTGAGCCAGATGAATCTGTCTCTGATTGACGACAGCGGAGACCTCCTGCTGAGGGAGATGAAGGCTAGAGGATTCAGCCCTAACTCAGTCGTTCTTACCAACTCCCATGATCTGTCACTTCTTCCACCCATACCAAAGCCGGAGTTCAAGAGGGCGAAGGTCGGTGACATCCTCGTCGATATTGACATTAACCCCGCAAAGATACCTGCTGAGAGGGCAGGTGAGATTGTCCGGCTGAACATAACCTTAACCAATGCCAATACTGATGTTGCCAAGGATGTCCAGCTAGTGGACCTCTTCCCCAGCGGCAAACTCCTACGATGGCCTAAAGCGAGCATCGGCGAGGTAAATATCACAGATCCATACACGGGAGAAGAGTCCAAGCCGCTCAATGCTTTCATGGATGGCTCTCTGCTCTTCTGGAACCTGGATAAGCTCGAGCCGGATAAAACTGCCAGCTTGGCCATGGAAGTGGAGATACTCTACCCCATGGATGCCGGCTGGGTACAGCGATTGGATAGTGGAGTCTCCGTCACGTACAGCGATTTGGAACAGAATGTCACTGCTGAGCGTAAGGACGACTGGCCCATAACTAACATAACATATCCAAGTACCATGCCAGTAGGTGTGGCCAATGTGTCCTGGAATGTGGAAAAAGACTCCAGCTTCACGGCACTAAACATCTATACTCCGGAGGGAAGAGTCGGGTCGAAGATGATCACTGACACTGCTCCGGGAAAGAGGTATCACGCACATTTGCCTCTTCTGGAGGCAGGTATATGGAAGTTCAACATCGAATCTGGGGATGGTTATGCTCACAAAACTGAGAACTATACCATCGATGTTATGTCAGACGTTCCTCAGTTGAACGTGACCGCCTTTCCCCATACCAAAGTTCCCAGGCTGTCCATGGTGGCGCCCATAGCTGCAGCTTCCAGGCAGGGAATACTGGTTGACGTGGCCAAGGACCCCCAGGAGGTGGAGCCTCTGAAAGAGGAGAGACTCCTAAAGGACGCAGTGGAGAAGATGAAGATCTCGCCACAGTATCTGACAGTGGTTGGTGACCCAGGTTCTCTTCCCTACATATCCACGGGATTAAAGCAGAACCTCACAGATCTGATCAGCTATGACGTCTACAGGGACTATCAGCTAAAAATGGATGATGAAAACTACAGCGAAGTGGCTGTGGGAAGGATAGTGGCCCTGAGCGTCTACGATGCCTCACAGCTCCTGGCCAGGACCATGGCCTACGACAGGCTCACCGGTCAGTGGAAAAATAAGGCGCTGGTCATATACTCGCCGCCTTTGGATTTCCCTGAGAGCCCGACGGGCATTAGCATAGCAGGTTACTTGAATGATGCAGGTGAGACGGTAAAGAACCTGCGGTGGGAGGAGGCTACCTCTCAGGAAGTAACATCTCAGATGAACAACGGCCAGAACATAGTGTACTTTCAACATCACGGCGCGGAGAATGCCTGGCAGCTCTCCTACTGGTCGATGATGGACAATTCTCTGGATGAGGCCCAGGTAAAGCAGCTCACTCTATCACCTCAGACGACGACGACAGAAGCCTGCATAACCGCGCGCCTGAAGGGGTTCACCATAAACATCAGCGGAACGCAGATGTACGTGCCCATGAGACTGGACGATTCCATAGCCCTGGCATTCATAAGGGCCGGAGCAGTAAACTACATTGGTCCATCCTCATTATCCTGGATCTTCCTTTCAGAAGATCAATCCAAGAGGTTCTATCAGGCACTAGCCTATGAGAACGCCACAGTAGGGCAAGCTCAAGTCAAAGCCAACAACCTATACCGCATGAAGCTCGACGGCGCAGGCAACATCAAGGATATAAACGCTTACGACGAGCAATTGCCAAATTGGGACACCTCCATTCAGGGAATATTCAACGAAACGTCCAACATGAACGTGATAATCGGTGACCCTGCGTTCAGGCCGACACTGCCAAGTACACCGCCTCTGCCTTATGCAACACATGTGACGGCTTCTAACCAGTCTAATCAAAGCATCGGGAATAAAACAAATATTCAGACATCCACTGTACAGGCATCGATTAAGCCTACCTCCGATGGTGCTACCAACTGGGTTTATTGGGTCGAGACCGAGACCACTGACGGCAAGCTCCAGCTAAACGCACCTCCGGCGCTCATTGGAGAGGTCCTTCTCCCCAAGGATGCTGAGGAGATAGTGGTAAAGGAGAACGGCCAGGCCGTCTGGCACGATGAGGAGATTCTCGGATTGAATAAGCGAGTATCTTGGCCAGTCGTTAGGCCCAGGCTTAATGAGACCAGGACTTTCTCGGTCGAGTACAGGGTCGTACCCGGCCAGGTCCAGTTCATAAATGTCACTCCAGGATGGAATGCAGTTTCTCTCTACCTGAAACCAAAGGATTCATCGCTCTCCAAATACCTAGAGGATAAGCCATATCGGGGAGTCTTTGTTCCGTCAGGCGAAGACTGGACGTTCAACATGAAAGACTCCAGTGCAAAGAACCTCAGCAACATAGAGCCGGGCAGGGGCTATCTTATAGACAGCTCTGGCAACTTCACCATCGAGGTCCACGGAAAGTCGGTGGAGTTCCCCTATCGTCTGGCTCTCAACAAGGGTTGGAACATGATAGGGGTTCCTTTCAATGGGAGCATCGGCATAAATAATGTAACAGTGAGCGCCGAACACAAGAGGTACAGCTATTCTCAAGCTGTAGATAAGGGAATAATTTCCGCCTTCTTGTGGAGCTATGACGGCACGGAATGGAGCTATCTAGCCGAGAACGATACCTTAGTTCCGGGAAAAGCTTACATGATCGAGGCAACCAGCGATTGCAAATTGGAGTTCAGCGGTGCCTGAGGCGGCCCGCCTCATTTTTTTTGGGGGGGGGCATTTCTCAGGCTGTTCTGCCCTTATTATTCTTTCTTTTGCCTTTTTGTTCTGTGAAGTTCCTGCAATATCTCTCGGTTGAGGGATGCCATGACGTCTCCCAGAATTCCTATCACGAAGAGCTGGAAGCCCACGATGATCAGAATGGCGGTCAGGATGGTCAGAGGAATGTGATTTATGCGCCCGTTGACCCAGTCCATGAGTACATATAGGCCAATCAGAAATCCGGCAGCGCCGAAGAAAGAGCCAATCAGCCCGAAGTAGAAAATGGGATTCTGGGTCTTTGCCATCCTGTAGATTGTAAGGATTATCTTAAGCCCATCCCGAAAGGGGTTCAGCTTGGTCTTGGTCCCTTTCGGCCTGGGACGGTAGGTTATTGGCAGCTCTGCAATGCGTAGGCCTTTCTTGACGCTTTCGATGGTCATCTCTGACTCGATCTCGAAGCCGGGCATGTTGAGGTCCAGGGATCGCACTGCTTCGGTGGTAAAAGCCCGGTAACCGGATAGGATGTCGGCCAGGCGAACACCGTAGATGATTCCGAAGAAATGGTTGATGATCCTGTTACCGAACATGTTCAGACGCTTGAGAGACCCACCCTCCGGGTTACCGAACCTGTTTCCTATAACGTGATCCGCTCTTCCATTCAGAACCGGATTGAGGAGCTGGTTTACCTCGGAAGGTAGATATGTTCCATCCCCGTCTATTAGCACAACGTAGTCTTCATCGATCAGGTCGAATGCCTCTTTCAAGGCCCGACCTTTCCCGGTTCCGCTCTGCACTTCAACCCTTATCCCTGTAAGTCTCGCCTTCTCCACGGTACCATCGGTGCTGTGGCCGTCTATGACCAGGATCTTCTCAAATCCAAGGGCCTGGAAGTCTTTTATTACCGACTCGATGGACTCCTCTTCGTTGAGGGTTGGGATCAGAATGCACACATCTTCGTAGCTCAATGCCGCTCAGCTCTGCACAATGGATTGTGGATAATTGATAGAAGATGGATTCTGATGCGATAAATAAGTTCCTTAGACACAAAAAAGATTGGCCTAACTTGCCCATCAAAGGGCTGGGTTCTTAGCAGCCTGTCTTATGATCGTCTCAAACTTCTCCACCAGTTCCTTCAGGTCACCGCCCTCAGTCTCAACGTACAGCCGGATCAGCGGTTCGGTGTTGGATGGTCGGATCAGGACGCTGTAGCTATTCGTGGTTATCTTCAGGCCATCTGTGTTGTCAGGTTTCATTGAAGCTAACTTTTCTCCTAGGACCTTCATAACTGCTGCCGGATCAACTTTGTCCATTCTTATGCTCAACTGACGGTATGGGTAATCTGGTATCAGGTCTGCCAGTTCGGAGAGCTTCTGGCCTTCAGATATTATCTCTCCCAATGCTAGGCTCATGGCAAAGGGATCGTCGGAGTACTGGAACTCTGGCAGGAAGAAGTGGCCGCTCCTCTCCACGCCCAGGACTGCACCAGAATTTTTAACGGTGTTCGCCACATAGACGTCTCCAACTCGTTCTCTCTGGACTTTTATACCCTCCGGGATCAACTCTCGCTCCAGAATCATTGAGCAGTCGAAGCCGGAGATAACAAGGTCGCCAGGGCTGTGCCTCCGGAGGGCCAGTATTATGGCTACCTTTTCTGGTGGCAATACTCGGCCTTTATCGTCGATGACTATGCCTCGGTCGGCATCGGGATCAAAGCCCACCCCGTAATCGGCTCCCTGCTCTACGACCGCTTTGCAAGCACCTTGAAGGGTTTCTTCCGTGGGACTGGGGCCTCTTCCGGGAAATCTGCCATCCATTTTACCGTTGATCATGACAGGGTCGAAGCCGAGCTTTTCGTACAGGGGTCCGATGATGCAGGCAGAGCCGTTTCCTGCGTCCAGAACGACTCTAAGTTGGTGCCTCAATTCCAACTTATCTCCAACGTACTCTGCATATCTTTCGACCGCGGCCGCAGGGTTATAATCAGCAACCTGGCTGCTGCCGGAGAGGAAATTGCCTTCTACGTAAAACTTCATCATTTCAGTTTCTCGATAAAGGAGACCGTAGCCGTCTTCGGTCCTAAAGCGGACACCGTTGTACTCCGGTGGATTGTGCGATGCTGAAATGTAGCCCGCTGCATTTCGAACGTTGGTCCAGGTTACATAGCTGAGGATGGATATGGGAATAATACCGTAGCTGTCCACGGAACAGCCTGTGGAGAGCACACCTTCCAAGAACGACTTCTGTAAAGAAGGGCCGGAGACGCGTGTGTCTCTTCCTGAGCAGATCCTTCCGTCGCCAATGTAAGATCCAAAAGCCTGGCCAACTCGTCTGACGTTCTCCTCTGTGAGTTCGTCACCGTAAACGCCTCTGACATCGTACGCTTTGAAGATGGTCACAGCTATCGAGTACTCCGACAAAGTATAAAATAGTTTTCCGGAAAAAACCGGAAAAGCTGAACGATCTTTTCAGAGCTGGTTGGTGAGAGTTATCTCCATGGAGGATATGTTGATGCTCTTGCCCTGCTCATCAACAACGCTCTCCGTTCCTATGGTGATGTCCTTGATCTTCAGGTTCGGCATGAACTTGTTCCTGGCGATCTCGGCAGTGTCAACCGCCCTGGAGATGGCACGACCTCTGGCCTTCAATGTAACGTCTGGGACTTGTTTGTTGAACTGGGTCATCAATGCAAGAACATAGTTCATTACTGGCTTGGAGCCAATGAAAATCGTAGAGTTCTCGGTCATAATGTAATCCTACCATTTTATCCATGCTTGGTTATTAATGCTTTCCATCGATCGGCTTTCCGAAAGCAAAGTTGTGCTTGACCGCTTCTATTTTGACTCGGATTTTTTCGCCCAACTTCGCACCCTTGACGAAGACCGCAAAACCATCTATCAGCGCTATTCCGTCCCCTGATCGGCCAAGGGATTCGATCTGCAGTTCGTATACATCTCCCATCTTCACGGGGCCGCAAATAAGCTTTTTTCCTATGATGTAGGTCTCTGCGCTCTCCTTTCGGGACGCAGCCGGGGAATGAGCCTGGGACTTTTCGAACTCTCTCCTGACCTCGGCGAGATAATCCAGGAAAGTGTCCCCCTGAAAGACCTTGACCAGGAAGTTGCCACCAGGTTTTAGCACCATTCTAGCTACTCTCAGGGCGGACCTGGCCAGATCTATCGATCTGGAGTGATCCACGTCCCAGGCTCCGGAGAGGTTCGGCGCCGCGTCACAAATAACAACATCAGCGTGATCACCTATAGCTCCTTTTATCAGATCCAGGGTTTCGTTCTCTGTTATGTCCGCCTTGAAGGTAAGTACTCCTGGAATAGGTGCGATCTTCTCCAGGTCAACTCCTACGACCGTTCCGCCCGACAGCTCCTTGGCCACCTGAAGCCAACCTCCCGGAGCGGCTCCGAGATCAACCACAGAGTCGCCTTTTCTGATGAGGTGGAACTTCTCGTTTATCTGGAGGAGCTTATAGGCCGAGCGCGCGCGGTAACCTTCCTTCTTCGCCAACCTGTAGTAGTGATCCTTCTGGTTCCTGGCCATCGATCGAAACACCATCGCGAGAAAAGATATATCTTTGCATTCCTGGCTTTACAAGAGCGTTATCACGTATGGCAGTAGAAAGCAGGGCAAAGGTTAAATCACTCCGGGGGTTATTCTATCCTAATGATGCGAAGGATATTATATTTATCTGCCAGTATCTTGATATTGGGGATCTTCACAGGTATCTGTATGGCAGAAAATACTACGGAGACAGGGACGACCAAAGTTTTGTTGAACACAAATATGGGGAACATCACCATTCAGCTTTACGACGACATGCCCATCACAGCGGGCAACTTCAAGACGCTGGTCGAGAAGGGGTTCTACGACGGGACTATCTTCCACAGGGTGATCGATGGGTTCATGATCCAGGGAGGAGACCCCACTGGAACGGGAACCGGCGGTCCTGGCTACACCATAAAGGACGAGTTCACAGACCACAACAAGAACGATCGCGGAACGATTGCCATGGCGAACGCCGGACCGAACACGGGCGGAAGCCAGTTCTTCATCAATCTGGTTGACAACAACTACCTGGACAAGATGCACCCTGTCTTTGGGAAAGTTGTGGAAGGAATGAACGTCGTTGACGCGATAGGAAGAATAAAGACCAACGCCGAGGATAGGCCGATGTCGGTGGTTAAGATAGTCACTGCCAAAGTGGTCTCTTAAATCTTTTTTTTGCCCTGAAGAAGGTTTGCTCAGTTTAGGCTGGGATTTTGATGATAACTGCAACGAGGTTCTTTTCCATTAATTCTCGCGACTGCAATCTGGCTTCATGTTAGTACGCAGATTAAGATCGCTCATCAGCTCGCTGATTTAAAAATCCCAAAACCGTATATATCTGTGCATACATACACAGATACATGGCATCCAAGACTATTTCCATAAGGGATGACGTATATAAATCTCTCAAAGACGCTAGACGGGAGGAGGAGAGCTTCAGCGATGTCATAGGAAGATTGCTCAAGAAAGACAAAACAAACTTATCTGAGTACTTTGGTTCCCTCAAGGATAACCCATTACTGGACGAACTAGAAAAAGATTCGAGAAAGATAAGGCAGATGGCGAGGCCTAGAATTTGATAGTCTTAGATACCAGCGCTCTGATCGACCTATTTAGAGGAGGTGAGGAGATTCGAAAAGCATTAGGAGGCGATGTGGCGTCGACAGCCGTCAACTATCACGAGATCTTTGCGGGAATAAAGCACCATAAAGCAAAGGCCGAAGAGAGATTCTTCAGGAGATTCTTTTCCGATATCAAGATTTTAGACTTGAATCTGATTGCTGCCGAAAGGTCGGGCGAGATTGCCGGAAGGCTTCTTAGCCTCGGGACCGTCGTTAATTCAGTCGACGTTCTGATAGCAGGAATTGCTGTGGCAAACGGTGCCGAGACTTTAATCACAAGGGATAGAGATTTCGAGTCTATTTCCAGAGTGACTGAATTAGATATAAAGGTATATTGAAAGAGGACAATGGCGGGATATGGTGAATGGAATCGAAAGGGTGCGACACTCAGCGCTATAACTGCAAAGAAAGAATACGGGGTGGACAGCCAGTTCATTATCAAAGGCATAAACACAGGCAAACTCGAATATCGCCAAGGAGCGGTATGGTGAAATCCATATCTCAAGATTTTAAGAAGTCAGCTTGAAGAATATATCTCCAGTGAGCTTGGACCGGAATACCTGGCGGACGTCAAGAACAAATTAGAGTTAAGGAAAATCAAGAAGGAGATATCCGATATCGAGATAAGACTGAAAGCGCTTCAGATTCGAAAAATTGAGCTTGAGAAATCGATCAAAAGATGACATATCACCGACCAAATCAAATCCAGTCGAAGTTTTTACCAGGGTGACGAAACGCAGCTGAGCTTTTGTTGTATGGCGGAAACATGTTGAAGGTGGGAAAACAAAGTAGA
Organism: Methanothrix sp.; assembly: GCA_003162615.1. Taxonomy (GTDB): domain Archaea; phylum Halobacteriota; class Methanosarcinia; order Methanotrichales; family Methanotrichaceae; genus Fen-7. The sequence goes on from PMNG01000100.1 coordinate 23,646, forward strand.
GCCTCGACCAATCATGCATGCAACGCGGGTACCTATGCACCTGATTGTGCCATCGCCCGCCATAGGATGAAAGTATGATTGAGACTCAATGGACAAAACGAGAGAAGGATATCGCACGCAAAGCCTTCGGTGTCGCCTATGAGCGTGAGTGCAAGGCGATTTATCAGAACGTCCGCAAGATGGCGGTGGGAATCAACGACCCATCCGGCCTGTGGCGTCTCTCGGAGTACCTGACGAAGATACGCGAGGAAATAGACGAGAAGTACGACTACCGTTACTCCGTCTTGCCCTTTGTATTCGCTCGACTGATCTGCGAAGGATTGATCACCCAGGAAGACCTGGCGGGTCTCTCTGAAGAGAAGCTGACGGAAATTCGCCGAATAGCGGAATTCATGATCGAAAGTCGAGGCAAGAGAGCTAATCTCCCAGGAAAATCACATCTTTTCAGCCCTTTGAAATGAGATTCGTCAGTCAAGACCTTTTGAGATCTACATCTTTGCTTCACGCTTTATCAGCTCGGCGTTCAACATGATCCCTTTCCAGGTGTGCATGCTCAGGGAGAGCAGCATGCCCACGACTTTGCCGTTCTGGACCACTGGCGTTCCGCTGTCACCGGGCCCCGGAGGGTTTCCGGGCTGGAGTGCCACGTAGGCGATGGACCAGGACACGTCTGATATCCTGCAGCCCATCCTTGTACGGGCATTCACAAGCTCCGCGTCGCCAAGCTGTGGCTTGCCAAGGTCAGTAGGTTCGCAGGAGGAAAATACCGGAAATATCGCCATGTCGATCCCTGCGCCGTAGCGGATTACCTTGGTCTGCTGGCTGCCTATCCGCAGAGCATCAGTTCCGGCATAATGGAAGATGTGGGCAGGGGCGACTCCGGCATAGGCCTTGCCCCAGGGCACGAAGGC
>PMNG01000075.1 GCA_003162615.1 Methanothrix sp.
CAGCATCGGGGCGTTGGACCTGGTGAATAAGCCGGACGGCTTTAGCAGTGAAGACATACGCATCCTTAGTTTGCTTGCCGATCAGGCGGCGCTCATTATCGAGCATGCTCGGTTGATTCAGCAGGCCAAGCAGCTAGCTGTTTTAGAGGAACGGCAACGGTTAGCCCGTGAGCTGCACGATTCTGTAACACAGGCGCTCTACAGCGTGACTCTGTATGCTGATGCAGCCCACATGGCGCTTTCGGCTGGCAAGAAGGAAGTAACCCTCGAAAATTTGCATGAATTACGAAACATGGCTCATGAAGCCATGCTAGATATGCGCTTGTTGATTTTCGAACTTCATCCGCGCGTCTTAGAAAAAGAGGGATTGGTGGCAGCCCTGCACGCCAGGTTGGCTGCGGTGGAGGGGAGGACCGGCTTGCTAACCGATATCTATGTCGAAGGGGAAAGGCGTTTGCCGCTGTCCATGGAAGAAGAGCTATATAAGATCGCCCAGGAAAGCCTCAACAATATAGTCAAACATGCCAAAGCCCAACATCTTAGGGTTCAACTTCATTTCAACGATCGGTCTGTTTGTCTGGAACTGAAGGACGACGGAGTGGGTTTCGATCTGGAAATGGCGAGACAAAACGGTGGTATGGGATTACGTGGAATTGAAGAGCGTGTGGAGCGTTTAGGCGGAAAATTCGAAATAGAAAGCTCACCGGAGAAAGGGACTAAATTGACGATTGTGATTCCATCCCATCCCTCAGAATAAAACAGATTCATCTCAAGGAGGTATCTGGGTGACTCAAAAAACTATTCGGCTTCTGGTTGTCGACGATCAAGGGATCGTGCGTAAAGGCGTTCGCGCATTGCTGGCAGAGGTGGAAGGCATGGAGGTGGTTGGGGAGGCAAGCAATGGATTAGAAGCGGTAGAAAAGGCTGAAGAGATCNNAGTTTCGAAGCCGATGACAAAGTTTTCCCGGCTATAAAAGCCGGAGCGCTGGGTTATTTGCTCAAAGATTCCGAGCCTGAAGATCTGATCTCCGCCATTCAGCAGGTTTATCGCGGGGAACCATTTCTGCATCCAAGNNCATATTGGCAACATATTGTCCAAATTGCACCTAGCCAACCGTGTCCAGGCAACTTTATACGCATTACGCGAGGGATTGGCTTCACTGGACGAAACGGAACGCGCCGAAGATGAGCAAGAAATATAAGAGTCTCTTCTAATCGAACTTGTTATGAAGGCCACGGAGGGTGATCTTTTTGTTAACGAATCCCTTCTCAAGGGATGCCCGGCCAAGATGAGGGGAGTCGCAGGTATTGAAGTTTTTATACAATGTTTCCACATTCTGGACAGGAAGGCCTTCGTTCAATTCTTAGAGAATTTAGAGACATTTCTTCCCCATCGAAGATAAGAAGTTTGCCCTGTAGCGCTGGACCTATTCCAGTCAGGAATTTAAGAACTTCCATTGCTTGAACGCATCCGATGATCCCGGCACTCGCGCCTAATATCGGGAAGGTTTCTTGAGGCGGGCCTTCTGGAAAGATACATCGCAGGCATGGAGTATTGGGAGGAGCGATAAAAGTTGCCTGTCCGGTCATTCCCCGAACTGCGCCATGTACGAAAGGGATTCTATGAGTAATGGAGTATCTATTGAGCAAATATCTCGTATCAAAATTATCCAGGCAATCTATGATGANNTGTTTATCAAAATATTAATGGATGGATTCAATTCTCGGAGCGTCGTTTCGGCAGATACTGCCTTGAGTTCACCAATTCTTTTATCAGGATGGAGAATCTGCCGGTTTAGATTGGAGAGCTCGATTCTATCGAAGTCGCAAATCTTTATTTCACCTACCCCAGCAACAGCCAGGTAGATCGATACCGAACTTCCCAGACCACCGGCACCAGCGATGAAAACACTTGAATTCTTTAGCTTAAACTGGCCATCCTCCCCCCAGTCAGAAATTAACATCTGCCGGTCATAGCGATCCCGCTCGTAGTCTGTCAACCGAGATATGTCATCTTTCATAATGTCAGTTACCGGTCTGTGCACGAGCAGCATGGATCAACAGAGGCCTGGATCAAAGGCATATCTGCCAGGTATTGCCCAATGCTGATCGATTCGATGGCAGGGATGTTGACGTAACTAGGGGTGCGGATCTTCACCCGGCTGGGGATATCGCTGCCGTCTGATTTCAGATAATAAAACAACTCGCCGCGTGGGGCTTCGGTCCGCGCGGTAGATTCGCCCGGAGGAATGGATGGCATGGGGTCCGCAATTCGGATCGGGGTATTGGGCAGCTCCTTCAAAGCCTGCTCGATCAGCCGGACACTTTCCAGCATTTCCAGCGCTCGGACCACAATCCTGGCCTGTATATCTCCATCGGGGAGTGTGACGATTTTGAAATCCAGGTCCTGGTAAGCCGCATAAGGGAAGTCCTGGCGAATATCCATTGCCAATCCGGATGCGCGTGCGGTTGGGCCTACCACTCCGTAAGTTAGAGCATCTTCCCGAGACAGAATTCCGAGCCC
>PMNG01000206.1:0-10386 GCA_003162615.1 Methanothrix sp.
ACCCGATAGGGATTGAAACTGTAGCATTGAGACTGCAAATGGTCTGCGAAGGTGCCATGTTGCAGCGAACTTGAAAACCCGATAGGGATTGAAACTTGGCTGGCAAGGCCTGAGAGTATTCCGTATTGGCTAGTTGCAGCGAACTTGAAAACCCGATAGGGATTGAAAGGAGTCAATGTCGAAGAATCGCTCAACGCTCCTCGTTTCTTATATAACTCTTGTTAATCTCATGGGTCTCTTGGTGGCTACCTGCGTTTATTCTCTGCGATGCTGCTCAGGGGCATTGAAATTAGACTATTTTATCATTTTGCTAATATGCTGGCTATTTTCATACACATAAAGAAGTCCAGCCCGAAAAAGTCCGGTCATTGACATTTTCTCGTAAATAAGCAATATGCAGCACAATTACACAACGAAACGGTCATGAATCTTCGGCACTTGCGACCAGCCCGGCTAGGTTCTTAGTTCTTAATTAGCGACTTGTCGTTTCCGGATAATTCGATCTTTCTGTTCTTCACAACCGAAAAAACGTTTATCCAAATAGATCAACATACGGGTGTCTCCATCGAGGCCAATCTTTTCCGGGTCGTTCCTATTGCTACCTAATGCCTTGTTGAATTCTGCTCTCCTAATAGAGACTTCTGCTTCTGCATGACCACACTCTAAGGCGTTCCTTAACTGTTTGTCTCGCTGTTTCTTCCGGCAGAAACCTTCAGGCGTAAACCCTACAATCCTCGCTATCTCTTGCTGTGCATAAAGTCGGGCAGCTAGTTCTTGAACCTTCTTATAATCAATTTCCTTTGTCATAATTTTCACCTAACGTTGGTCAAAAGTCAAATAAATCCGGCCACAGTTTATATCCGTCCTCGGATTCTTCATTCCCTTATCAAGGCCATCGAATACTGTTTTCCGGACTTTTTCTCTCGGTAACCTAATTGATTGCCCTGCTCGCTCCAGGTCAAGAATCGCGATTAATTCATCATCTTCTGATTCGGTCTCCTCCGTCGCCCTTGCGCCGGCTTCATCAGCATCTACTGATGCGTCTTCACCCGGATTAAGAATCACGGTCGGTTGGTTCTTTGTCATAGAAAGTCCGGTATGCATCTGGACCAACACCGAAGGAGGACGCCCTCGCTTTGTCACAGGTATAAGGTCAATTTCCCCTTCCATGACCTTCTGATCTAGCATACCATTAAGATCGCCTACATTACAATGCATGGCTCGTGACAAGGCCCGTTTCGACATACGCGGGCACCAGCCTATAATTTTAGTGAGAAGGCCATAGTATCATGATTAGTCATTCGTCGGCCCATGTTTCGCCCTGCTTTATACACATCACCCATGCGGGGGAAAGACAACACCAGCTCGAAACGCTGGCAACGCCGGTATGCAACATGCAAGTTCGCCCTTAATCCAGCCACTTAGAAAGCCGGGCCGTTTCAGGCTATTAGGTACTTCCTCCGATCTCTGGGCCAATGTGGACAAGTAATTCGGAGGGTCCTAATTGATTACCAGGCGTTTTATATAATACACCCCATTGGTCCTTATGAAGGTGATCCTCCGGATTCCTGTTCCGAAGTTGGTTACCGTCGTCCGTTGCAAGCCCGCAGGCGTAGCTCTCGTATTTCCCCCCGCATGGGTGATGTGCGAACCAGGTCAGGCAAAATAATCGATGGTCCATTGCAAATAATCGATGACCTAAAATTCATCGTATGGGTTTGCTGCGCTTGGTTTAATCGATGAAATCGATAAATCGGTGAATTTCCGTACTTTTCTCAAGGGGGTGAATAGAGTGATATTTCTATGTTACTATACTACTATGTAAACATTCAACAGAGTAAAAAATCTGATTCATCGGTTTCATCGTAAGCTGTTAGCGATTCGATGGGGTATATATACTCAAATGAAATGTTGTTTCATTGACCCCCTTAAGAGAAGTCCCGAAAAACATCGTTTCATCGATTCATCGATTAAACTCATTACCCGATATTGGTATTTTTTATACGATGATCAAATTGCCATCGATTATTTTGAGAATTCATCGATTATTTCTGGCTCAATTGATCCAAGTTTCAAGCTGTTGTACCGATCTTTATGGGTGTGTTTTCCCATTGTTTGCGATTTTCTATGTCGGCTCTTGCTGTTTTGGCTTCTTTGTGCAACAGTTGAAGCTTTTCTTCTTTAGAAGGAGGGACCTTGTGTGCGATTGCGGGATTTTGTTCCGCTTTTTCCGGCGTTTTTTCAAGTGATTCGGGCGTTGGTTGTGTGAACCCGTCTAAGTCTTTTCCCCAATATGTGCTAAATGGTCCTTCCCAATCTATTTTGTCCTTTTTTGGATCAAGTGGTATGGTTATACTGATGTGTTTAGGGTTTGTGGTCCACTCGATAATTACACCGTTGGCCCTAAGTGTGGCGGCTGCACGTCGTAACCTCGAACTTAGATAATTTGAGGTATTAGGCCAACCTTTAGGCGGGTGGCTGGGGTCAATGTTTGAATTCCAGTTTAGTTTATCTAATAGTTCGGTTGCTGTTCCCGAAAAGTCGCTATTAAGTTTAAGTACCGCTCTAGCGATTTGGTCACCTTCAGCAAGATCGATTAGACTGTCTTTTAGTGATTTCGTGTACTCATCCATGAACTCACCCGGTTTCCAGGGCAAGGCGGTTTCACAGGCCATAACCCAACGGCAAAAGTCGATCATCCGAGGCATTCCCTCTTCTCTATCTTTTACTTCTCCATTGGATTCTCTTCTTATTCCCATTGACGTTGCATCAAGGAGTAGACCGAATATACCGGGTTTTATTAGATTGAACTGTGCCAATAATGTTTCTTCCTTCTTGCGGTTCTTCTTGCTGATTAATGGGAGGTCGAGGACGATTGTCCGGTCTAATAGGTCGCTCCTATATGTTAGTGTGTCTATTCCGTTCATTATACATGGTCGTCGAGCGGAAAATAAGGCTTCTTCTCCATCCGTATATAATGACCGAACAGCGAAAGTTCCTCCTGTGGATAAGCAACAGAACGAGTCTGCTAGGTGTTCCGGCATTCCACTCAGATTATCCAAGCTGAGTACCTGTTCATTTGATGCTGCTATTGCTAGATCTCGTTCTTCTCTAGGTGGTCTCCTTAAGTTCGTGGAGCTTGGGTCCATTGATGACTTGAGTATGACTTGCATGAAGGTTTTACCTGATCCTGGTTCTCCATTGAGGTTAAGGAATTCATAAGGACCTTTAGGCCAAAATGCTTGAACCAACCAGGCTATGGTTAAAATCCACGTCTTTTCTTCTTTGGCATTAATGATTGATCTGAGATCGTCCCAATTTCCGCCCTTTGTTGGTTCTGGTAGTGGTCGTGTTGATTTAGTTCTCTTGAACTTTATAGGTGGTTTATCTATGATCATCCATCCTTCTCCGGATACTTCTACAGCTCTCCAGGTGTTATCACCGAGATCAACGTATACCTTATTATCCTTCTCATATGGCCCAACCCGGATATACGTTTCATATTCTCGACCATCCATAGCCATTCCCTCAAGCGAAGTCATTGCGTCTTGGAGTGATTGACTTCCTGGTGTCTTTCCTATTGACATGCGAAGTAGGCTACCTAACCACAATTTGACGACCTTTGACCTTATTGGGTGGTTCTCTTCATGGTTGTCCACTGGGTAGGTTATGTACGTTTCTTGATCGGGATTATGCCAAAAACTTGCTCCGGTTTCGTTAGCAAGTCTAACCATAATGTCAGTCATTGATTCCTTGGGCTTGGACGATTCTTCTTTTGGTGTCGGTGTGTTGTCCTTGATTAGCTGGCGAACTGTCTTTGCTGTGTACCCTTTGGGTTTGGCGGCGGCAATAAGACATTTAATGAGCGGGTCCCTATCTAGGGGGTCGGTCGCTGCTATTGTTTCCAAGATTTTTTTGTCTTTGAGTATGCTTACCGGATTAGATTTGATTCTCTTAAGAAGTTGTTTAGCGTTAAGAGGTGCTATTTCTGCCATTTTAAACACCTTCGTACTTTCGCATTAGGACAATGTCGTTAACATCGTTAGTAATTGTTCTTCCACTGCGTACCTCAAAGACCAATAGCGGATACTTCAATCCGATAAATCTTGCCACAAACGATCTCTTATCAACCTTCTCACAGTACACTATTTCATTCTTTAGAGTCTTTGTTATTGATTCACAAAACTCTTCAGTTACATCGTTGACGTATACGTTACACATTCATATCACACTCGTTTATTCTTCCAAAATCTTCAAATAATTCATGTAATAAAAAAATATTCAACTCATGCAAATACAATGTTTCTTTCTTCCGCTTCTTTTTTCAGGCATTCAATGAATAAATCCTTATTCAAATCGGGAAAAGCAGTTTTCATTGTGTCAAAAAATTCCATCGACTCATCCCATTTTCTAGTGGTCTTTTTAACTTTATCTGCTTTAACTGCCATAACATACACCGTTATTTCATCTCCTTTATGAAAAAAATTGCCTTGAAGTCTATACTGAATCTATACCGAACTTCTGGTCTTGTGCTGATATATCTATACAATACTCACAAATCCAAACACCATTAACGAAATATAGCATGTAGCTTCAATCATGACAACCACATTGTACACATATACCATTATCAGTTGGTGTTTTTTCTCCGTTGGATCTCTTTCTTCTGAGTGCTATTTTAATTTCCTGGCATTAATATCTACCTCAGAAAATATAACGGCATACATATGTTATTATAAATAATGTCATATGCCGAGTTGTCTTTAGCACCTTCGTCGTTATTTCCGGCTTTTCCCGTCAAGACTTTGTTTTTAATAAAAAAAGATTTCTCTTTTCTCATATATATGCGTTTAATTTCTTGCAATCGACAAGTATCGCCTTATATATTAATAGTTTTTATATTTCCGGCTTCTTAAATATGCCTTGCACCTATCTCTTACGTTTTGGCCGGAAAGTTTTCCATACCTTTCGTTATATCTCTTAATGAACTTGTGTTGTTTTTCTGTGCTGGCAGACAACTCCTCCATAGTGTAACCCATTTCCCAACAACACCTCTTCATTTTGGCTAATTTTTCATCGTGTTTGCTCCGCGTTCTTATTACCAGATCCTCTTTATTTTGTTTGATTCCTCGACCCTTGTATTCCGACGCGGTTCTCCATTTTTTCAACTGTTTAAGATTGGTCGCCGTATCGTTGGGTAGGTCGGTAAGATTTTTCCCGCTATAATCGTGAGAATCCACGTAGCCAAAAGTCGGCTCTAAGTTTGATAAACCGCATTGTTCACAAAATGCTTCACCGTGCTCGTCGTACCTCATAATTCCATTACATTCATCGCATTTTTTAACCGCATAGTGCTTCTTTCCATTGTTGTCCTTGCACCTGATCAAAACGGTTTGCCCGATCCTGTTTACAATTCCGCCCACAATTTTAGGCTTCGATGGAGGAATTTCTTCCATTTTAGGCCTGCCTTCGGTTCTGGCAAGTGGCATGGCGGCACCTTCAATACTTGAAAATCTCGGCTCTTTATGCTTAACTTTAACAAATTGCTTTGGCCGTTTTGTAGGCAGTCCCAATACTTTTAGAATTTTTTTATATGCTTTATTGGAGTCTGTTACAGTTCGAACAACCTGTTCCACGAACTTCGTTTTGAGTCCTGGATTAATTGATTGATCAACCATTATCTCTGAATTTAACAGTTTAGTAACTGCTTCGAATATGGCAACCTTGCACTCGTAAGCCCATCCATGCTTTTCAATATCCCTATACTCATCGCATTTTTCATTACTCCAACATCTGGTGTTTCTATCGCAATCGTGACACAATTGGGCCAATACTTTTTGAGTATCCTGGTCGGCGGCCTTCTCTAATATTGAAGTTAATTGAGTCCTGTACCGATTCAGAATTTCGTTTAGTAGATGTTCAAAGGATTCAATTTTAATAGCATCTCCTTCAGTTAAAGAGCAAAGCTGATGATGAAGTGAGAGTCGGTTCTGTAACATGCTCATATATTGATATACTTCTTTCATTTCCATCGGCTTATTCTTCACCTCTTCTTTTCTCTATAAGCGAGTCCAACCATACCTGTACCTGGCCAAGCTGACTACTAATCCAAGTAAATGAAAAATCACACCTGATAATAAACCTGCACAAAAAGGTAAAACAAAAGAGGTTATCCCGCCCTTGTAGGCGGACCCGATTGTATCCAGGCTATTTTTATTATAGTCCACATAGAAAGCCGTGGATAATGTATCCGATATTGGTTTTGTAATCTCTGCAAAAAACTTATTATCCTTAGTCCCATACTAGATGCACCACTATCTCATCCTGCTTTTTCTGTGCGTTCAGCTCTAATTGACTTTAGCATGATATCGGCCATTAACTTAATTTGCTCTCTAATTTCTTTGAGAATGGAAACCTTGTCTCTTGCAGACTCAGCTTTCTTCAGCAGGTCCAGGGCCTCCTCTCTCATCTCTTTGATTTGAGCCATTATTTTTCATCCTAAATTAGATTACTGAATTAAATGTCTTAAGACTATTTAAAATTATGTCTCAAATATCAATTGCAATGGTCAGGAGTTGGTTGCCAAGTTATCGATGATCTAATATAGTGACAAAGAAAGATGGTCATTCTATGGTAGTACCCTTTAGAACAACTCATAAGTCGATTTTGTCCGGATCAACTCAAGTATGGATATGCATTTTTATCTACGGCTTTGCGTAGCTCTCTTGTGTGCTCAGGCTGTTACTGATTGTTCCGGATAACTCCCAAAAGATCGGTGCGAAGCATTTAGGTTTACAATTTGACAATTTGATGTGAATGCCACAATTTATGCACCTAACAGGCCGGGATGAAGATATCATTCTACAGTTTGATGGAATCACTGGCATATTCTATAAAATATAAAATTAGTTGAATCTCTGGTTTGTCTTCAGATCATAATTTGGGTACAGTCGTTTTTCCGGCTTGCCGGCATCGCATTTCCCCCGCATGGGACAAAGGAGTGACAGAAAGTTAGTACCACAATGCCTTAAAAATGGATGTGCTATATTTGTCACACTCAAATCCCTCTCTCCTCCGCTTCTTTAAGCAATGCCAATCTAGCCGTGTTGACATCTCTGAGACCATTTAGGACACTCAAAGCCACCTCGATCTCCTTGATGTCCTCTGCAATGCTTTCCTTGAAATTATAAGGGGCCATGTTTCACCTGTCCTATTCTATAGCTTCAGGTATTGTTCACATGCATTCCTTACGGTTTTATCAGAAACATGGGCATACCTCATCGTGGTCCTAATGTCCCTGTGCCTGAGAAGCTCTTTCACGATCCTTACGTCACATCCTTTCGCAATCATTATTGTTGCCGGAGTGTGCCTAGCAAAGACGTGCAAGCCACCCTTCTTCTGAATGTTTGCCTTCTTCTTATAGAGGATAAACATTCTGTAAAGGTCTTTTCTGTCCCATCGCTTGCCGAAGTCGGTATAAAATAGGGGCTGCCTGCCGTCCACAATTAAGGGCGGTCTAGCACCGAGGTAGTTTTTCATGAGGGCACCACAATCATTAGAAAGAAATGCAATTGCAGCTCTGCCTCCTTTTCCGTCCCTAATACGCAAACTGAGGTCTTTGAGGTCCAGGTCCCCGTCATCTAGAGAGCAAAGCTCTGAAGCTCTTAATCCGGTGTAGAAAAGTAGGTTTAGCATTGTCAGGTGTTTCAGGTTATGAACAACGCCAAAGAGCTTAATCACCTCCTCTTCATCGAAATAGTAGGGTATACCCTCTGCCCTCTTCAAGTAATGCAGTTCTATCGGCTCACCAATCATCGCGTGATACTTTTTGATGCAGGAAATGTAGTTGTCAATGGTGCTTCCTGCCAGCTTCCTATTATGGAGGCCGTCTAGGAATTCGGGTACGGTCTTACCTGAATCCAGAAACCTTCTGATGCATTCCATGTAGCTGTCTATTGAAGATGGTCTAAGCCCCAAGTCTCTCATGTAGCGTCTAAAACGGTCCAGGCTAGGCTTTACAGGCTGTTTTATGGTCCAATCTATCTTTAACTTCTTCTTTGCATCCATTCTCTTCCTCTCCTGGGGTATAGAGGGAAAGTTTTGTTTCAACGCAATGAGTAAAAAACCAACTTAATTATCTAGCAACCATTACCTATTTGGCAAGGTTTATTGCTAAATTAGCAAACCTGCGCCATACCAGGCTAGGCTACCTCGACTCAGGCATTTGAAGTTGGTTTTTCTATATTTAAAGTCTGCGTTAAATTGAGAATTCCCTGTGCAAGACCTGCCCTATGTATAGCGTGGTCTAAGTCGCCGAGATCAACTTCACCCGTTCTTCTTCATCACTATCCGCGAACGAAAGACCATCATTTCACACACCTCAGAAGGTCCTTGCTGGTAATTATCCCCACACGGGTACCGTCCTCAACTGTGCGCGATTTTGGGGCGTTGCTCCTCTTACCTCCAAGTAACTCCTCTAGATATTGTATACATAGTTTCTTGATACAACAGCTACAAACTTGTATCATACTTCTGGTACATAACTGAAAAAGTTAGGCGGCGATGGAGAAGCCCTACATGGATAAAAATAGACCTTCCAGTTCCGCGGAAGCTTGTTTATTGCTCGTGATTTGCAATAAATGCTAGAGCAAATTCCTCCACTACGGACTCGAAACGGAATCGCTCACCTATACCTTGGAGAGATCTCACGGTTCTCTCAGCGTCGCCGCCCAAACCCAATTTACGTACCCAAATTCCAGCTTCCGTGATGCATCTATTACGGTCTTCGCTATCATAAAATGTAATAATGCTTTCGCTTAGTGAAATGCCCAAATTGAAAGCCAATGAATTCTCTTCTTTACCCACACTTGATATTTTTTGATAAATTGAATATTTTTCGATGAGTGCATTGGACTTTATATTATATACATAATCTCTATCCAGCCCCAATTGAAGCTTAGTCGCTGCCTCAAATACATAGAATTCTAACGTGAATTTATCGGAAAGGGCGGAGTGATCATTATCTTCAGAGAAAACTGAATCGTTCAATCCTTTCGCAAAGATAAGCCAAGGCAGATAATATCCAAGGACAAATGCATCTACTACTTTTGCCCCAGGAGATGTTAGTTTCTCGTAAGCCATCTCATATGCCTTCCCAAGTGCAAATTTCCCAAATTCTATTGCGAACGCACGATAAATATTTGAAGGATCGTTGATATATTTATCAATATTCTCAAACATGGGGGTCACTGGGGAACTTGATATAAACATCCAGATATATTAAATCTCTTGAAGTGAATCCTTTACAGTCAAAGTTCTAGTTTCTGCATCCGACCTGCTCATCATAGGTCATTTTGCGCTTATCTCTGGCATGGACTGGATTTGGTGGTCACATGCCAGAGTCCAAGATTCGGGCTTATAGTCCAGCACCAAAAGATTGAAACTAATAATCGCGATTCGAAACCTCATCGATAGTTTAAATCTTTTGGTCATTGACTATAAAATCGATTTACCAAATAAAGGCTCAAAGAGAGAATGCCGGTTCACGGACTTAATAAAGGTCATCGGGTGCAACTCTTTATTAATGATGACTGTAATATTCACTTAGAAATGCAATCCTTGACTGGGGGGATGAAATGATAAGAATTAAATATATTTATAGAATATTATTCGTAATTGCATTGCTAAATCTTGGAATAACCGTTAGCTTGGCAGACATCAGCGGCTTTTGGACGTTGGGCGGAGGTTTTGGAGCTGATACAATGGATCTGACGCAGTCAGGCAATCACGTCTACGGAACCTACTCAACTCCCGAAGGTCAGGGCGCGATAGATGGTCTAATTTATGGCGGGAATATTTGGCGTGGATGGTGGCACGACCCATTGGGTGATGGGCATTTCATAGTAACCTTTGCCTATGATTTCAATAGTTTTAGTGGTTCATGGGGATATCTTGGCAATGGCGTGGGCGGTGGGATGCTTCAAGGGGAAAAAGTAGCCGCGTAAACAGAAATACGACGAATTGACAGTCCTCAGTAGATCACAGACAGGACTCTTTCATCTCTGGCCCCCTGGTATTGTGGTAGTATTTATATATAAATAAACAAATGGAAGAAATAAAAGAAAAACTGACCCAAAAAGTGGCGAATTGAATTAATTTCATCCAATCCCATCACTTTGTGGAGTCCACTTCTTTCTAATATGGCTGATTGCTTGGTTGCTGATAATAACTTGGTGCCTGATTAGCCGATACATCGATCACTACGGTACTGCTGACTTGATCACCTATCGCGAAGAGCAAAATGTGCTGGCCAACGGTGTCAGCATAGAAGTTCATCTGATTGGAACCTGGGAAGAAGTTGTAATAGTTCTTTGTTAGCTGACCATC
>PMNG01000206.1:10449-34736 GCA_003162615.1 Methanothrix sp.
AAGAATTGAGAATATTTAGAGAAGATATCTCCTGATGTACCCGTTGATATCCCCTGATCTTCTCCTTGGAAACCAGGCGGGTTGCCTCCAACCCAAGGCTGACCTATGCCTTGATTGAATAGATGCTCAAATGTTGTTTCACCTGGACGCATTCCTACCCCACTTTGTGCGTCTAGAGCTGCTACGCACCCCATCAGGGATACGATGAGGACTAAGACTGCTAAGATCTTGTTCATTTTTTTCACATGATACATTCTATCGTCAATGGATATAAAGTCCTTAGACAGGCACGTGTCCTCACTTTGGACAGTGTTGAAATGCGAACATCGATGCATAGGCAAGAATCACTGTAATTCCTCTATGTACATAAATAAATATATGTATTAATATATGAAATACAGTGAAAAAATGATGTCATCTGAGAACGGAGTTCATCTGTAGAATCGCACACACCTTCGCGCCCCGAAATCACTATTTATCAAATCGACAATATGTCAATTATAGTATAACAGATTTAGTAAACCTGCGCCATACCAGGCTAGGCTACCTCGGCTCAGGCATTTGGGTTTGATTTTTCTATATTTAAAGTCTGCGTTAAATTGAAAAACCCTGTGCAAAGACCAACCCTCTGTATAGCGTAGTCTAGCCGCCAAGATCAACTTCATCCGATCTTCTCCATTACCTATCCGCGAACGAAGATCATCATTTCACACACTTCAGAAGGTCCTTGCTGGTAATTATCCCTACCAAGGTGTGGTCTTCTACTACTGGCAGCCTCCTTATGTTGTACTTAATCATGAGATCGGCAGCCTCCTTAACCGTCGCGTTGGGTCCTATGGTTATCAGCGGGGCGGGTGTCATAACGTCACTGATCTTTATTCCATTGGGACTGACTCCGATAGCCAAAACCTTCTCGAAGATCTTAGTAGTGGTTACAATGCCTTGGCACTCCTTGAGCAGGCCTTCTCCGCAGACGATGATGCCTCCCTTTTTACCATCCACCATCGCCTTTATGGCATCAAGAACAGTGGCGTCAGGTCTTACTGTGTTTAAGGGATAGCTCATCAGATCTCTGACTTTCATAAAGCTATAATTGCCCGGTCTTTTTAATATCCTTGTTGGCTGATAAATAGAAGGCAGTTTTTTAACTCTGCCTCGAAAACAAAAACTAACAGCCGCCTAAATCGCCTAGCATTAACTCCATGGCCACCACGGGCTGCTCCAGCCCAAAGCTGCGAACTACTAAGGGGTGGACTTCTCCAAAGCATCCGATCTTTTTGCCACCAGCTACAAGGTCAGCACCTCTTCCAGACAGAAAAGCACCATCCTCTGAAGGCTTGATCTCGCAGTCTCTCTCCATCATCAGCTCTCTCAGGACGGCATCTNNGCAAAAACCCTCTGGGGCAGAGGATGATGCTGGTTGAAAGATAGAATCACCAACAGGCTGGATAGGATGGAAGTCCGAAGGATCGTATGCAGCTCGCTTATGGGATGCATTACCCTTGTAGCTCCTGCTGGTTTCCGGCGCATGTTTTGGAAGTGGACAGCCTCGTTAGTGAGCGTGAAAGGCATTGTCTCCAGATATCCCAGGCCTACAAGAAGCTCGCGGACCTCAGCTTTGCGAGCTTCGGTCGGATTGGGCTTTCCCACGGTTACGGTCTTGGGCAAATCGGCCGCCAGATTCTCGTAGCCGTAGCCTTTGGCGGCATCCTCAAAGATGTCCCATGAGTGCATTATGTCAGCACGATAGGCCGGAACAAGCACCTCGACCTTCTGTCCGTTCGCTTTGGCGCCGAACCTCATCTTCTCCAGGCATGCGGCAAGCTCTTGCGCAGACAGGTCGAAGCCAATCAATTTGTTTGCCTCCTCGACCTGCACTGTCCAGCTTGCCGGTCTCAGGTCCGGAGAGATGCGATCGCCATTTGTGTCTCTGATCATGACGCTCTCGATCTCTCCCCCGCGCTCTGCAAGGGCTGTGGCTACAATGTTGAGCGCCTTGTAAACCACTGGATCGGTGCCCGTGACGTCTATGAATAAGTCCTTTGTGTCATCCCTGACTCTAGTTAGATTGCCATTGATCACGGGCGGGAAGGAGAGAACCTCGTTGTTCGCATCCACAATCAGAGGATATCGGTCGAAGCCTTTCAGGATGTGGCCGTAGCTGATGCCTTTAGGGTGCTTCTCCAGAATCTCTCTCATGGAAAGGCTTTCAGTGAAGTCCAGGGGCACGAATTTAGTCTCTGGGTCCGCTGCAAGATAAGTGAAAGGCGGGGTGACCATAGAGATGTCATGGACACCTATGGCAACCTTTCGCCTGTTCCTGCCCAGGCCCCAGTGCAGATCCTCTTGTAGGTCCATAAGGGACTCGATGGCTGCGTCGTTGAACTTGAGGTCTCTCACTACGGCGCATCCTATGATCGGACGTACGCTCTTGACCGATTCGTCCACCTCTAGGACGATCTTTCCGGCGTTAACATGGTACTCAGGCAGGCCGGTCTGGATTCCTAGGAATCCCCGC
This sequence comes from Methanothrix sp., assembly GCA_003162615.1. Lineage (GTDB taxonomy): Archaea > Halobacteriota > Methanosarcinia > Methanotrichales > Methanotrichaceae > Fen-7. Next base: position 12,968 of record PMNG01000206.1, read on the forward strand.
AGGGCCCTGGCCACTCCCTCCGAGCAGTAAAGGTCGGGCCGGTCCGGGAAGAACTCCACGTCCACGTGGTCCTCTTCGGCCCTTTTGCCTATGTCCGCTCCCATCATGGCCAACCTTCCCATGATGATATCCCTGGAGGCTCCCACCAGCGCCTCAATATCCTCATAATAAAGTCTGACTACTGGCATGTATGAACCTCACATCTTTATCGAGACTGGAGTCTCCCTTAACCACTGGATGTCCGACTGGTAGAGCAGTCGAAGGTCTTTTAGGCCTAGCTTTAGCATCGCCACCCTGCTGACTCCCAGGCCCCAGGCCAGGACNNTCTATGAACACCTCCGGTTCCACACTTGGCTCTGTATAAGGGAAGTAGCCAGGCCTGAACCTGACCTCCTCGAACCCCATCTTGGCATAGAATTCCTTAAGGACACCAAGAAGGTTGCTGAAGGTGACGCCGCGATCCATGATTATCCCTTCGAGCTGTTCGAACTCCGGAGTGTGGGTGGCGTCTATAGCCTCTCGCCTGTAAACACGATCTATGCCGAAGGCCTTGACCGGCGGCTCGGGATGATCGGCCAAATAGTGGATGGTGACAGAAGTAGTGTGTGTCCTGAGAACCTCTTGCCTGGCTATGTCGGGGCTCCAGCATCCGCCCCAGCCGGTCGAGCCCACACTGCCTCCACACTCGTGCATCTCTTTGACCTTTGTAAAATCGGGGATCTCTGCTTTTGTATCCAGGTAGAAGGTGTCCTGCATCTCCCTGGCTGGATGGTCCTGCGGCTGGAAAAGTGCATCGAAGTTCCAGAAGCTCGACTGGATGATCTCGCCTTTTATCTCTGTGAACCCCATCTCCAGCATTATCTCTCTCATCTTGTCGATCAGCCGCTGGTATGGGTGCTTCTTGCCGGGATAGATCTTGTCTGAGGCTAGGGTGACGTTATAGGGTCTCACCCGATCTTCAGAGCCTCCGTGCTTCCAATACATACCGTCTTCTTTTTCTATCCACTCACCCGTTTTTATCCTTTCAGGAGTTATTTGGCCTATCTCAACGGAGAGCGATCCACTCATACCAACGTGGGTTTCAATTTTCCCGCTGAGCTTTATGATTCTTTTATTGACATCAGAGGTTTTAATCGCCGATTTTCCCGCATCCGTAAGTTCATAGGACCAGTATTTTGACGTGCTAGATTCCACAAGCCCTCTGTTTCTAAGATCTGATAGATAATTGCCATCGAAAGCTGAACCGCTCGCCGGCCCTTTGAAAAGTGCTTCAAGGATCTCTTCGTCCTTACCCAATGAAGCCTGACCCGTCGGCTTTACTAATCCTTTATCAATCGATGCCCAGCCCTTCTTTCGGAGCCAACCAAGGCCGATCTTGACGGAGGGAATTTTCAGCTCATACATGGGTTTTCCAGAGCCGATGGCCTCCAGTAGCGTCCTCTCAGGAAGGCCCTCCTTTGCGTACTTCATGCCTTCCTCGGTCAAGGAAAATATCTCATCAACCGATTTGAATACCTTGACCTGGCCTTGCTCTTCCAGAGCATCGGCTGAGGCTCGCACTGCCTCGATCTTCATCCCGAGCTTGTCGGCAATGGCTTGAGGATTTGAGAAACCTTCAGATATCGCTTTTAGAACTCTTGCATCGCTTTCTGATAACATGACATCATCTCATAGGCAGGCCAACAATGGCAAAAACATATATTTAAGCTGCTCTTCGGCTGTAGGAAAAAGGTGCAGAGATTAAACTATTTTCTGGTACGACTCCAGCTCATCCAGGGCCTTGAGGACTCCCTGAACGGCCATTTCCATGAACAGCGTTCCCTTCTCCTGAGACGCACGGCTGGGATCGCCCATGATACCGTTGCCCATCAGGTGTCTGACGTCTTTTAGCTCCAGGAACCTTGGACGGATTGGGAAGTGCGCTGCTGGCTTTCCCTTGACCAGATCGCCCCTGATACACATCATGAACGAGGTCTCGATCTCTCCTGCGTGGCCGTCTCCTTTGGCCTCAACCATCTTGGTATCGATCAGGTCGAACAGGGAAACCATGCTAACCAGGAAGTCGCGCTCCGACGCTGCCATCTGGCAGGCTTCCTCCAAAGCCGATAGGTGCTGGCCCCCGGCGTGACCCGTCAGGATCATCACCCTCCGGAAACCGCTGTCATTGAAGGAGAGGAGTATGTCGTGAGCGTATAGCCTAAGGGCATCGTGGCTCACGGTAATGGTCCCTGGAAAACCTCTGGTGCTGCGGCAGACGCCGTAGTGCACTGGAGGAGCAACAAAGACGTCCCTTTTGAGAGCCGCGCCTTTGGCAACCTCCACGGCCTGGATGGTATCTGTGAAGATAGGAAGGTGGGGGCCGTGCTCCTCGGTGGCCCCCACTGGCAGGATGACGGTCTGAGTTTTCTTAAGGCCTTCCTCGATCTCCGGCCAGCTCATCTCCTCCAAGAGCTTCATACCTTGACGACTCCTCCTGTCATAACCATCTCCTCAGGGACCCTGACCTCGTAAGCTTTGTCGCCGATGACTAGCTGATAAGCCCCTATCGGTTTGGTGTCAAAATTAGTGCCTCCGGACATCGGACCCTCAGTTGAGTAGGGAACCACAAGGGTGAACTGACCGTTGGACACGTTTGACTGCCGGTATATGAAGGCTCTCTTGCTGTTAGTCATAATTGGCACGGCTATGGTGACCTTGGTCCCGGCGGGCGCGGCTCCTGTTATCACTGCTCCGGGCACGTGCTCGAAAGTCTTGACCCACTTCAGACCGCTTGCCATTACGTCATTCTCTGACTCGTGAACCAGACGGTAATGTTTCAGAGCCTCCAGGGGAACGGCGGGCGTTAGCTGATCTCTGCTGGCTATCATGGCAAAATCGCCTTTGGCACGGCTGGCGTTTACAAACTCCTCAAGCTCAGTGTAATTACTGGAGATTTTGGGCTGGTCTGTGATAACGGGAACCGTAGAGCCGTCCTGCAGTTGCATTGGCCTATAGGCTATTGCCACTGCGTCCCCGATGGGGGTTTCGGTGCCGTCAAAGAGCTCGAGTCTAGCCACCATCGTCTTGAAGTAGGGCTGCAAGTAGAGCTGGATGGGCACCAGTTTATCTCCCTGTTGTTGGTACGCTCCGCCTTCGTATCTTGAGAAGGGTATGTCACTCCAAGCCGTCATGGCATAGAACTTGCTGATGGCCATCTCTATGTCGGGCATCACAAACTTCGTAGTCAGGTAGATAGACCTGTTCTTATCCAGGTTGGTGAGGACCTTTTCTGCTTCAGACTCATTCTCCGCCAGGAAGTATGGCGACGAGCCCGGAATTCCGGCGGAAGCGTTGCCTATGCCCTCCTGGAACGGGTTGGCGTTGGGCATTCTGTGACCTATGGTCTCCATCATATGACCATAGTCCCACCAGGACATCACACCATAGGCTGTGTCAGGATAGGGGTACTGTTGACCGTTTGGTGGCCTAGGGTAGATGGTATAGATGTCCATACCGGGGCTTGGTGTGTTGTTCATCAGCCAGACGCATGACGTGTACCAATCCGAAGTAGGACCGCTGGCGTAGCTTGCATCCAGGACGGAATTGCTCAAGCTGGGGGATATCAGCAACACTATTATGGCAACAACGGCAAGCAGATGGGTGAACTTCAGGTCATCCTTCAAAAACTGGGCCGGATGGTCTGCCTTCCTGAGCAAGGCGTCTTCAAGGGACCCGAACTTTGTCAGATCGAGCACCCAGGCGCTAAGGTAAGCACACAGGATGGCCACGTTTATTGCATAGTAGTAGGCGGACCTGTTTGAGTCTATGGTCAAGATGAGCAATAATAGGCTCCAAACCGCCACCAAAAGATCTCCCGGTCTCTCATGCTTGACATAGCTGATTATCAACAGGGCCAAGCCAAGTAGAGCAATGTAGAAAGTAGATAGACCAAAGATTCCTGGGAAGTTGGCATCAACTCCATTGTTTGCAAAGATAGGTGACAGCTCGGCAACAGTTGAAGCTCCCCCTGATCTGGGTAACAAATATGTGAAGAGCGTTGAAATAAATGTTCCCATGAATTGAGACGCTGCTACTCTGAGGACTAAAAAGCCCAGGATTATAACGCCTGCGATCGACCCAGGATAGTAGTATCTATTCAGTCCCATCTGATTGAGAATCTTGGACAGACTCGATATAACCAAGATGTAGATGATCCCTAGAAGAAGCGTTGTTGGTTGAAATAAGGAGTACCGATTCAAGGTTAAAGCCGTCAGCCGAGTTAGAGAAGGGCAGAATCATGAGCAGGGCGATGAAGAGAGCAATTCCCCCGATTATTCCTAGATATTCAGTATCCCTTCCCCGGATATGATCCACTGTACTCCTTGTATGGTTAAGGTGAGGAGGAGTATACCCTTCAAACATAACTCGCTAAGGGCCAGGAGTCTAGGTAAAGGCCCATGGAGATGCCAGCCAGGACCGTGTACAGTAGCGGATACCTCAGATATTTCAGTATCTCTTTTCACGGATTGAGTTCAAGGACAGGCCTTTGACCCGTGCTCAAGGCCAAGACAGGAAGAAGAGACATGGTCAGGGTGCTCAACAGGATTTCCGATGCGTGATGATCGGTGAAACCCAAGCGTGGTTCGCGCGATGAGCTGGCCTGGAAGGACTGACCGTCAGCAAGGCGGTCATGATGCCACAGCCTCTTCCGGCAATCTCCTTTCCGATGAAGTAAGCTGGCAAGACTAGGAGAGTTCCCATCAAGACCGGCCAGAAGGCTCCAACAACATCCACTGTGTGCAAGGCAGGGCGGCCCAGGCTGAACTATGTAAGATGACGATTGTTATGCCCCAGCTATCAAAAGGTCCAAAGTGTATCGGCGTGCCGTTTGGGAAAGTTGGTGAGGGGGTCGTAGAAGGTGCGGTGCAGGTTCAAGGCCGTGCTCTTGGCAAGCATCATGTTGTACCACGCGTCGCTCTCGCTCGCTGAACATCACTGTGTTGTTTCCCACAAACACAGCTTTCCATGGCAGCACTGGCGCGTAGATAGATGGAGAACAGCATCATGGCGAGAAGGCCAAGGTACCAGTACATGGGTGATATACGCAAGACATCTTCACCGCCCAGCTCCTTTTGTTCTTGGGCTGCGGATTTGTCTTGATCTGTATTCTTTGCATCCACTGATCCTTTATTTGTATGATCGGATTTTTTCTTGATATCATCAGCTCTCTTCTTCATCGGGATGAACAACCAGTTACAACCACATAAACGTTTTGAAGGCTGACTTAGGGCCTGCACAGCTAATCGAACAGATTGAGGATTATCGAAGGTCTTTCAAGGTTTGGAGCACCGTGACGGATCTACTCGATCTTTTCTGTCAAAGCCAAAGCTATCCCCCGCCCGGCCAGGATTCCGGTGGCTGCCGCAGTCACTATGCCTCTGGACAGGCCAGCACCGTCTCCTGCAGCGTAGAGACCCTCTATGGAGGTCTGAAGGCTCCTGTCTACCTCAACCTCACGGGCATAGAACTTGATCTCAGGAGCGTACAGTAGAGTGGAGTCTGCGTTCACCCCCGGCATGATCTGGTTTAAAATCTCCAGGCCTTCGATTATGTCCATCACTATTCGTTGAGGTAGAGCCATGGATATGTCTCCGGGAGTGACGTCTTTGAGCGTATTTTTAACCGGGTTCCTGGCAATTCGCTCTTCTGTGGACCTGCGGCCTCTATGCAGGTCCCCTAGCCTCTGGATGACCGGCCTTCTTCCACCGATTGTAGTTACAAGCTTGGCAATGGACATGCCGTAGGCTGTGGTGTTCTCCACAGGCTTCGTCAGCTCCAGCCGAACCAGGAATGCGAAGTTGGTGTTCTCCGAGCGCCGATCCGTCATTGAGTGGCCGTTAGTGGCGATGAACTCCTGGTACTCCTCCTTGACCACGAAACCTCCCGGGTTGGTGCAGAAGGTCCTTACGAAGTCGTCGTACCTACAGGTGATTATGTGGAACTTGGGATCTCTGTTTATTCGGGTGACGGGATCCATTATTACTGAGGGTACCTCCACTCTGACTCCTACGTCCAGGGGCCCATACCTGGCTCGTATGCCGTATCCATCGATTAGATCTCCGGTCCACTGGGCACCTACCCGGCCTAGGGCCAGCAGAGTCTTCCGAGCCTTAATCTGGATGCCATCGGCCAGCTTGACTCCGTGGCATCTTTCTTGCTCAATTATAAGGTCCGTTGCTCTGGAATTAAGCAGGAATTTGACCCCTTTCTGCTCCAGGTCTCTCTTGAAGGCCTCGATGATCAAAGGCGTCTTGTCTGAGCCCATGTGCCGCTGCTTTATGGGTATGAAACGTGCACCTGCAGCAGCCGCCTTTCGTTTTAGCGTCTCTGCTTCATCCTCGGAAGGTTCTATGGTAAGGCCTGGTGCACCATACCTGAGAAACGCCGAGTCTACTTCATCGACAAGATTCCAGGCCTCGTCTCCTGCCAGACGCTCGAGGTCTCCGCCTATTGCAGGGTGAAGGTTCAGAAGGCCGTCGGAGTAAGTTCCTGCACCTCCAACGCCGCACATGATAGAGCATGGATCACAGTGGAGACAGTGATCTTTCTTCTTCATGGGGCAGACGCGGTCGGATACATCCATTCCCTGGTCGATCACAAGGATATCGGCTTTGGAACGGGAAAGCTCCAGGGCGGCGAACATGCCTGCTGGCCCAGCACCAACGATGATCACATCGGCCATACAAAATAATATGACACTGTTGCTATTTACGTTGATTGGGATCTGATTGTTGCCGATTGAACTGCTTAGACTAGGTTATTAACCTAATAATCGAGGATGATGCATCCAAGCGCTGAATCTCTTTAGAAAAGTTGGTGGGCCCGACGCGATTTGAACGCGTGACCTCACGGTTATCAGCCGTGCGCTCAACCTGGCTAAGCTACGGGCCCGGCCCGCCTGTGGGTTTGTAGATCCCATTAATAACAGTTTCCCTGTGTCTTCATAGTTTCCAGAGTTAGTCTATGTCGAGAAGTTGCCTCCTCGGGCATTTCGGTCTCCATTGCAATTGCTCCTTGATCGAGCTACCTTCCGATCAGCGTATTCACAGTGAGGCGGATGAGATCAGGAATAGCGGCTATTAATCTCGGTGCAAACTCAACACAACCAACACAACAGTTCACCAGAAATCAGTCTTTCGACAGCCTTAAATCCGAACAGGAAGAATTCGCCATGTGATGTTTTTATGGACGCTCCCAAAAAAGAAGAAAAAGAAGATCTTACAGGTTTGTTCGACCTGGCAATCCCTTTGAGCACGCCGGTTTCAGTCATCCGCGAGTTGGTGGAGAAATTCGAGCTGGACCTTGTGAGAAGGAATGGCAAGATGGACATGACAGGTGAGGTCATGGACAGAGAGATCCTGGTTCTCCGAGGCGATCAGGAGACTGTAATGTCGGCAAAGAAGTACATGTTCGAGGCTATTGACAGGAAGATTGAGGAGTGGGAGAAGAACGAGCGGAGCGAGAAGTACAAGAAGTACTATGAGGCCAGATTAAAAGAGAACGCTGATGCCAAAGAGCAGGAAGGCGACTCCGCCGAGCCCATGGAGCAGAGTATTGATTGGACAAGTACAAGGGATTGAGCGTCCAGATCGCTCTAAACCGCTTTGTTTCTCAGCTCTACATAACCCCCATGAGTTTATGAGCCTGTGGAATCACCGCCACCTTATCAGGGCCCAGATACCTGGATGCCTCTTCATGGAAGTGGATTAAGTCTATCGATTTTGGCTCCTGGACGCCTGAGGCTGGCTGCAGCACAATGAAAGCATCAATATCCCTCAGGCGCAGGCATACTTCCTCCACCTCTGAAGCTTGGGTGCCCGAAAGGATGACTATCTTAACTATGGTGTAGACTCCCTTTTCAGAAGATATCCTAGTGCATGCCAACTCGTTTTCGATTAGGTCAGGCCACTCGGAGTCAGAGCATGCTCTGTGGCTGGGAAGCTTCAGGTCAATGGCTGAAAAATCGATGACGTCGACGATCTCTTCGAACCGACTGGCGGAGTAGCCGTTGGTTTCGAGGTACACCCTCATACCCGAAGACCTGCACTCATCAGCAAGGGCTCCCACGAACTCGTGCTGGCAAAGGGGTTCGCCTCCGGTAATAGAGACACTGTGTAGACCCGGACTACGGAGTCTATCAATCTGTTCCTTAACTGCTTTAACGCTAATCGGATTGGGGATTATAGCAAAGCATCCCGAGGCCGGAGGATGCTCAATTCTACACGTCCCCACACGCTTCCCAAAACCAAGGGTGTCGCAGTAACTGCAAGACAGGCTGCACCCTGCTATGCGTACGAAGATCTGCCTTCGGCCGATTAGAGGCCCCTCGCCCTGGATGCTGGAGAAGATCTCCCCAACGTTGCCTTCAAGCGTACTTTGTTGGGTCGGCAACACCCGCCTCCTTGAAGCCTCTCTTACGGTGCTGGCAGGACTCGCATGTGCCGCACTGCTTCTCGCCGTTCAGGTAGCACGACCAGGTCAATTCTAGGGGTGCTCCCACCTCGACTCCGGTCTTGACGATCTCCCGCTTGAACATGTTGACAAGAGGAGCATCGATGACTGGAGGTTTGCTGAAGGATGCTACTGCCTTTGGCAGGAGGAAGTTGAACCTCTCGACGAACTCCGGACGGTTGTCGGGGTAGGATTGGGCCTCCTCGGCGTTGAATCCCACATAAATCCTCTCAGCTCCCAGGTGCTCGGCATAGGCAGCAGCCAGAGAGACGAATACCAGATTCCTGCACTGGACCCAGGTTGGAGGCGTTGCCTTGGCGTTGAGGTCCACCTGGTCTCCAGTAGGTATCGCTGCTTCGGCGCTTGTCAGGGCTGAAAGGTTGCGAAACAGATCTATGTCCACAGAGACCAGATCCGCGGCCCCGAGAGCTTCTTTGAGCTTCGATATGACCTCCAGCTCCTTCTTCTCGGCCTTCTGGCCGTAGTTAACGTGAAACAGGTACAGCTCATAGCCTGCCCGCTTGGCAATTGTGGCAGCCGTAGTTGAGTCCATGCCACCGGAGCAAAGGCAGACTGCTTTCTTAGCAATCTTCATTCTATCATCACCCATTTGTTCTTGCCTTCCCAAAGTTTGACAGAGACCAGGTTTACCGGTGTGCCGTCGAGGTCTGTCTTCAAACGCTGGAATATCCAGCCTGCTATATGCTCGGCTGTGGGGTTGGAAACTATTTCGTTCAGATCTCTGTGGTCAAGATCCTCCAGGGCAGATGAGACCGACTTTTTCAAGGAGTAGAAGTCCATCACGAACCCGTCTTCTCCCACCGGGCCGTCGATAATTACTTCGGTCTTGTAGGTGTGTCCGTGGACTCTGGAGCATTTGCCGTCGTAGCCGGGCAGGTGGTGTGCCGCGTCGAACTCCGTGCATAGGCCGATCTTCATTCCGAAACCCTTCCTCTGCGACGATCAACTTCGTCAAGCTGGTCCAGCATCTTTCGTAGCGCAGTCCTGACGGCATCGGAGAAGTTGATGAACTTCTTTCCATCGCCAACGTGGGCGTTTACATCATCTATTATGTGCTGGGGAATCTCCACAGTGACCTTGGGCATGTATTCCTCCGGTATGGCTGGGGGAATACTGGACCCTTATTAAAGGTTTTTCCCTCTTCTCTCTTTTTATGTTCGGTCCCTAAATCTGACCTCAGTCTTCTGCCATCTCAATGATCTCCTGGGGAGCCCCAGCCAGGGCCACAAGAGCCTGAGCTTCCATGAAGTGCAGCTTTGCCGGAATAACAAGGATGTGCAGTGGACCGCCGAAGTCGTAGCTCTTGAGCTTTCCCAGAAGGTCGGCCTTGACGGTGGAGTCATCGGATCCTGCCCGGGCTATGCCAACGCCCAGAGCGTCATGAAGGCCGTTATCTCCAGCAGCTTTTTCCATCTCCATAAGCAGCTCTGCTCCCTGGTTAACGGTCATGTACCTCGTGTCCTGGATGTCGAGAAAGAGCATGGTGTGCAGGTTCCTCTGCAGGTTCTCCTTCAGAACCAGATAAGGTGTCTCAGGAACTACTCTCTTCCCATGAACAGTGTAGTCGAAAGGTACTGTGGTGGACCGGCCGAACCTGTAGTTCTGCAGGCCGGTTGCGCCAGAGACGGCAGTTACTATGGATGAGGAGTGGATGACTTTTGTTTTTATTCCAAGCTCCAAGGCCCTGAGCCGCAGGTCTAGGTGGGTTGTGGAGACCATGGGGTCACCGCCCACTAGGAAGGCCACATTCGACTCAAGGGCCTCTTTCAGCCAGGAAGGGTCCATCTCGACATCGCTCCTCGACAGGACGTGGATCTTCTTGCCGTAGAGCCTTTCAAGATCTTGGACCGAGGCTCCCATCAGGCGAGAGGTGTAGAACTCGGCGCAGACCTTGTCCGCTTTTTGGACCGCCTCCAGGCCCTTGACAGATATGTCCAATTCATCGTACAGGCCCAGGCCAATGAAGAACAGCATGGGGCATTAGTTGTCCAGTCCCTTTAAAATCCCTCCCTCCGCTTCTTGCCATTTCCGCGGTAGATCTATATCCTTTGTCTAGGCTATTCAGTACTATGATCGGCAGGGCAACACAGGTAGTGGACTGTAGGGAGAGCATGGGACTGGCCAAAGGCGGAGGGCTTGCTCAGCGAGGCACTCTATCCGAGGCCACTAAGCCGGATGTAATAGCTATCGCCATGTCTCCAGGTCGCAGGCACATAACCAAGCCTGTCTGCGAGATGACCTACGGCCTTCGGCGCGAGGGAATCCAGACCAGCGTTCTGGTCCTGGAGGCGGGCACGGGTGTACCGGAGAGCTTCCCTCAGTCATCACGCGGGTACGGCCCAACCTTCGGCTTGAGCGAGAAGGAGGTGGAGCAGATCAACAGGCATAAGATCGCCGTCATCCACCTGGGCAACGTTCGGTCTCACGCCATATACAAGGCCAAAGAGGTCCTGGCCCTGGTGGACATTCCGGCAGTGATCGTCGCTCAGTGCCCCATGGACTTCGAGGACTTTGCCAAGGAGGGAATAAGAACCAGGCTTGTCAAGCCGCCAAGGCAGAACACCCAGACCAAGGGAACGGTGGTGGATATTGTTACGGGCGTCACCAGAGGAGCAACCTGCACCAGAGTAAAGTTAAACACCCTGGCAAAGGTTCTGAACAAGCACCTGGCGGAGATAAACGCCCGGGAGGATGCAGAGAAAGCCAAGGCTCCTTCCAAGGCATCGGCTAAAACGGCCAAAGCTTCTGCATAGATGCGTAAAATTCAGCATAGATAGAAGCTTCAGGATGAGGGATCGATGAAGTATGTAATCCTCCTCGGAGATGGGATGGCCGATCATCCCATCGACTCGCTTAGCGGAAAAACGCCGCTGCAGGCCGCCAATAAGCCCAACATGGACCTAGTCGCTAGGCAGGGACGTACCGGTCTTGTCAGGACGGTTCCTGATGGCTTGCCGCCAGGCAGCGACGTTGCCAACCTTTCTGTCCTTGGCTACGATCCTCACAAGTACTACTCCGGCCGGGCCCCGCTGGAGGCAGCGGCCATGGGGGTCCACCTGGCAAAAGACGATATCGCTTTTCGATGCAACTTCGTGACTGTCACGAACGGACTTATGGAGGACTACAGCGCAGGTCATATTTCCAGCGTTGAGGGCACGGAGCTGATCAAGTCATTGATGCCGCTCATGCCGGGAGGCAGGCTTTATCCTGGCGTCAGCTACCGTAACCTTCTAGTGCTCAAGGCCGGAGCAGAGGCGGTGTGCACTCCGCCGCACGACATCATGGACCAGCCATTCGAAGATTATCTGCCAAGGGGCAAGGACTCTGAACTTCTCATCGAGCTGATGGAAGCCACGCGACCCGTACTTGCCTCGCACCCGGTGAACAAGAAGCGAATAGCTGACGGCAAGAAGCCAGCCAACATGATCTGGCTGTGGGGCCAAGGCGGCGCGCCTTCTATGCCCACCTTTCAGGAGCGGTTCGGCCTTCGGGGGGCAATGATCTCGGCCGTGGACCTGCTCAAGGGCATCGGGACCTATGCCGGCCTGGAGGTGATCGATGTTCCTGGAGCCACTGGCGACATAGACACAAATTATGCAGGCAAGGTACAGGCTGCACTGGAGGCACTGACGCATCTGGACTTTGTGTATCTGCACGTCGAGGCCCCGGACGAGGCGGGACATGAGGGAGACGTGGAGCTGAAGGTAAAGGCGATAGAGCTATTCGACCAGAACGTTGTGGGTCCGATGGTCCTGGGGCTGAAGGAGTCGGGAGAGGATTGGCGCGCTCTGCTGCTGCCTGACCATGCTACGCCGACATCCTTACGAACGCACACTAGAGAGCCGGTGCCGTTTGCGATGATGGGCAATGGGGTTGAGCCAGATGGGGCGAAGAGCTTTGATGAGGATGAGGCGAAGATGGGAAAGCATGGAGTGGTTGAGGGGATGGGATTGGTAAGAATGCTAGTCAAATGTGAAAATTAAACACCACTCGCAGATGATGTCCACATAAAATCTAAAACGCCAATAATACGATCACTATTACAACATGTAGGCTGTTCTATTTTTGTTTGAAGAGCCCTCTTGTCGAAGGTGCCAACAATTCACCATCTACGTCCATCATGTACCGTGTATTATCCAGGCTGGTTTGATGTCTGGCCGGGATAGTTTTTAATATAAAGCTCGCCGAATAACTCCTCCTGCTCAAGCCAGACCTGCTTTCTTTGAGCCATGAAGAGCAAAGAGACGTAATTCATGATGCTTTCTTTGCCTCTGACAGCCTCGAACGAGACCTTCTCGCTGCTACCCAGCATGTCGTCCAGAATGGGCTCCAGGGCCTTTATATGCTCCTCTATGCCCTCTTCGTGGGACAGGTCAAGGGTCTTCTCCGCAGGAGACTCAGGCCACCTCTCCCGCATGGCCTTCCGCCTGCCCACCATCTCAGCCTTCTTCAGCTCGGAGATCAACTCTTCCAGGGTCACCGGCCGCTTGGTATGCCTCCTCACCGGTGGGGATGGAAGCTGGTCGAACACCTCCTCACCGATCCACTCATCCTCTGGCTCCGGCTCCTGCTCCTGTGCGACCTCCTCGCCTCCCTCCATGGATTCCGACTTCATTCGCAATAAAATGCTGGCATAGAGCAGAGTCCTGGCAGGAATCCTCAGGTCACGCTTCTCCAGGGAATCTATGTACTCCAAGAACTTCTCGGTTGTCTTGGCAATGTCTATGTCCCATGGGTCCAGCTCACCCCGCTTGGCCAGCTCCACCAAGACCTCAGCAGGCTCGCCGAACTCCAGGTCGTCCTTTTTAGGATCCGCCTTTGTTAACGAGTTTTTCTCAGGAGTCGTCTCTTCTTTCAAATGGATCAGCTCGTGTAAATTCCAGTTGCGCTGGAGATGTTGTCTTCCTGCATAGTTACGCCGATGGTGTACTTTGCTTGCTGGATCATGGGTTTCCTCAGAGAGACCACCAAGAACTGGGCCCTGCTGGAGATCTTCTTGATCAACTTGGCCACGCGCTCCGCATTTACGCCGTCGAGGAACATGTCGATCTCGTCCATTGCATAGAAGGGTGCAGGCCGGAACATCTGAATGGCGAAGATGAAGGATAGAGCAGTAAGGCTCTTCTCGCCGCCAGACATGGCCTCCAGCCTATGGAAGGGCTTGCCCGCAGGCCGGGCCTTTATGGTCATTCCGCCGCCCAGGGGATCGTCGGGGAACTCCAGGATCAGTTCGCCTTCGCCCTTGGACAGCTCCTTGAAGATGTCGTTGAAGTTCCTGTTAATCTCCAGAAAGGTCGAGAGAAACGCCTCTTTCTTCATAAGGTCGTACTTGTTCAATTTGTCTATAATGGCCTCACGCTCATTGTTCAGAGTATCTCGCCGCTCCTGGAGTATTCTGTGCCTTTTCAAAACGCGGTCGTACTCCTCTATGGCCAGCATGTTCACAGGCTCAAGCTCCTGCATGGCGGCTTCCAGGGCCTTGATCTTCTGGGCTACAGTCTCGCTTCTGGGGGGCTCCTGGTTCGAATCTACTCCACAGGCCTCGATCTCTAACCTGAGGCTTTCAACCTGAGACCTGGTCTGGGCTGCAGCAGCATCCGCGGCCATCAGGCGGGCCTCCGTCTTATCTATCTCCCGGTCTATCAGGTCTAGCTCTTTTTGCAAGGCCAGGAGCTTTTCTCCCAGGATGCAGCGCTCGCTCTTGAGCCCGTGCAGTTCAACCTCGATCTCTGCCTCCCTGACGGCCACCTCGCGCATTTCTGTCTCTACTGCAGATATACGCTCAGTTGCGACTCGCTTGCGCTCCAGGGCCTCGCTCCTCTGGGACTCCAGGGCCTCCCTCCGGCCTTGGAGCTCTTTGAGCTTCTCGGCACCGCTATCAGCTCTGATCTTGTCCTTCAGGATATCAGAATCGATCTCCCTGATCCTTTCCTGAAGCCTTTTCACCTCACCTTCGGCCAGGGCTGCCGAGGCCGCGAGCTCTGGAATGTTCGATCCGGTCAGCTCTTCTTCAATCCGGCTTATCTTCTGCTGTTCTTCCGCAAGAGCCTCTTCGATCCTGCGCACTTGAATCTCTAGAGAATTCAGCCGCTCTTTGAAGGATTGGGACTCTCCGCCCATCTGCGACAGTCGGTCCATCTTCTCCTGGATGGTCTTCTCCAACCGGGGCCTAGCGGACTGGATCTCCTCGATGCGGAAGGTCTTCTTGGAGATGACCTTGTCCAGCTCATCGACATCTCTGCTGAGATGTGAGATCTTCTCCTCGATCTCGTCCAGCCGGTTCAGCCTGGTGTTTCGCTCAGCCTCCGCCGTTGCGATCTTCTCCGAGATCTCCGCAAGCTTGCTGGACTCGTCTGCCGCGAACTTAAGTCTCGACTTGTAATGGCCGCCTGTCATGGCACCGCTCTTCTCCACCAGGTCTCCTTCGAGGGTGACCATACGGTACCTACCCATAAGCCTCCTGGCGTCAGACAGAGTCTCCACCACCAGCGTGTCCCTGAAGACGTACCAGAAGGCAGGAGCGAACTTAGGGTCAAAATCTACGAGATTAAGGGCGTAATCGATAACTCCTGGACGATCGGGTTTCTGGACAAGATCTCCGCGCTCCAAGCGGTTTAATGGCAGAAATGTGGCCCGGCCGATCTGAGACCTCTTTAGGTAGTCTATGGCTATTGAGGCGTCCTCATCGTTATCTGCCACAATGGACTGAAGCCTGGCTCCGGCTGCTACCTCTAAGGCGGCCGAATACTTGGAACCGACATCCCCAAGCTCGGCTATGGTGCCGTAAAGGCCGGTGAGCATCTGCCTTTTGATGGCCGACCTTATGGCCTCCACAGCCCTGCTGTAGCCTGAGCGGTCTTCAGAGGCGCGCAGCCGAGCCTCTGATTTTGCGTACTCCCCAGAAAGTCGCTGGATCTCCCGCTCAGATTCGGCTATCTCCCGCCGGACCAACAGCCTGGCCCCTTCAAGGTCGTCCCTGTCCTTCTCCAGGTCCAGGGCCTTCCCGTTCAGCTCAGCCAGCTCAGCTTTTATCTCCTCCGTCTCCCTTTCGGCTGCGGCAAGGGTGGCCTTCGTCTCCTCTATGGCGACATCGATCTCATCTCGCTCAGACGTGCCCCTCCGGCTAGCGTCCAACAGCCTGTCCCTTTCCCGTATCAGGTCACCCAAGTTGGCTTTTGACGCTTCTCTGAGCCGCATGGCTTCGGAAAGATCATCCCGTAGCTTGGAGTACTGGGAATCGGCCTCAGCGATCTTCTTCTTGGCAGTATCAAATAGAGCCGACTGGTCCTCCAGCTCGCCCTGGAGAGAGGCACCTCTGAGGCCGGCATCCCCCATCCTGCTAGATAGCTCAACAGACTCTTGCCGGATCTTCTCCATTTGGATGTAGCAGGCCTTCGCTTGGGACTCGACCTCCTCCATCGTTCTGGCTGCAAGCTCAATCCTCCCCTCTTCCCTGGCACGCTCCCCTTTTAGCTCCTCAATCTTGCGCTTGACCTGGAGCTGCTCATCCTCCCCTTTAAAAGCAATCTCGGAGTTCAACCCCTTCAATTGTTCATCTAGGGTTGCTAGCTCGTCCTTTTTCGTGGCTGACTTCAGATTGAGCCGATCGATCTTCTCCCTTAGGGCGGCACTCTCTGCGTCGAGAGTTGTCAGGGCACCCTTGGACTCGCTGAGACGAGCAAGGAGCAGAAATGCCTCCTGTCTCCGAAGCTCATCGCGGTGAGCCTGATACGACATTGCCCTGTCTCGCTCGTCCTTCAGCCTGCTCAGTTGGAAGCCCACCTCTTCCAGGATTATGTCCACCCGGCCTATCCTATCCTTTACCACCTCAAGCTCTTCCATGGACTTCTTCTTCTTCTCGTCGAACTCGGCTACGCCTGCTATCTCGTCTATGATCTTGCGCCGCTCGACTGGAGTCATCTCGATGATTCGCGTCACATCGCCCTGCATGACGATGTTGTATCCCTCGGGGTTAATCCCAACCTTTGAAAGATAGTCCTGGAGCTCGGTGTGGGTGCAGGATTTTCCGTTAAAATAATAGGAAGAAGCGTACTTGTCGTTGTTCACCTTGATCTTTCTGCACACCTCAATGGTGTCCAGATCGACGGGCATAGTCCGGGAAGTGTTATCGAGCCTGACTTTTACCTCGGCAAAATCGGGGTTGTGGCCATCGTCTCCACGGTAGATGAGATCGGGCAGCCTCTCAGCCCTCATGGCCCTGGAGTTGGAGAGGCAAAGGGCAAAGAGCAGGGCATCGACGATGTTCGATTTTCCGCTGCCGTTGGGTCCTGTGACTGCAATGAAGTCGTTGTACAGAGGTATCTGAACCCTCTTTCCGAAGGACTTGAAGTTCTTCAGCTCGACTTCCTTTATGTACAAAAGTTACCTCCGACCGATCATCACTGCGGCATCGTCCTCCTAATATACACCCTTAAGAAGAATGCCCACTCCCGTCGCTTATTCTGCCTCTTGTCTGGCTCTTGTTCCGCCCCCTCGGTCAGTACATCCCTCATCCCGAACCTCGACACGAACCGGGCAGCAGTATCCCAATTCATCCATCCCGACTTAAACATGTATTAATGGATGTATATATTGTTTTCCCTATCCTCACGGTAAGGCTAACACAACTCGATATCAATGTGATACTTAAAAAATATATGACGATAGACTCCTTATCTCCCTGGCAAGAAATAGCTTTGTGTTTCAGTTGGACATCTCATTGCACCACCTTGTATGTATGTGCCAGCCCAAATCTATTTACTCTTCTGCAATGTCCTGAGCAAAGAGAGCCATGGATGTACTTGCCGACGTAGGTGGAAGGCCGGGACTGGACTGCAAAGGGTTCTGTAGCTATTGCTATTTTAGAGGAGTTAAGGCCGTTGAGCCTTTCGGGTGCCAGCACTGCATGCCCTTCAAGAAGGGGTGTGACTACTGCTCCAGAGGCATAATCGAGGGATACCCAGGATTCAAACCCATGCAGATGGTGGCCTTCGAGGTTGCCCAGAAGACCTTTGGCTCTGTGCCAGATAAGGTTACCATCAGCGGCGGAGGCGACATGAGCTGCTATCCTGACCTCCTGCCGCTGGCTAGGATGTTAGGCCAGGGCAAGGTCCCAATTCACCTGGGATACACCAGTGGTAAGGGATTTTCACGCGGTGACGAGGCAGAGCCGCTGATCAAGGCCGGAGTGAATGAGGTCTCCTTCACAGTCTTCTCTACCAGGCCGGAGCTTCGGCACAGGTACATGGCAGACAAGTACCCTGAGGCGTCTATAACCAACCTGAGGCGTTTTTGTGAAAGCTGCGATGTTTATGCCGCAGCGGTCCTGATCCCCGGGGTGAACGATAAAGTTGAGCTTGAGAAGACCTGCAGCGACCTGGAGGAGATGGGGGCCAAGGGCCTTATTCTCATGAGGTTTGCCAACGCAACGGAACATGGCCTGATCCTGGGAAATGCACCGATCATTTCCGGAGTCGTGTCCCACACGGCCGAAGAGTTCAAGCAGATCGTAACCGACGTCAGCAAAAGTTACAAGTTCCGGGTGACTGGCACCCCTCTGTGGGACCCACAGACAGGCGCGCCTTTCGCCCTGGCCAGCCACAGAGAAGAGATCGGAAAGCTTCCCGCAGTTACAAAGAGTGCAACTATAATCACCAGCTCCATTGCTCAGCCTCTTCTTTCGGCCATATTCGATGAGCTTGGCGGCAAGGTCAACGTCCTTCCGGTGGCCAAGGACGTGGGCTGTCTAATGACCATCAAGGACCTGGCGGGCTTGGATCTGAACAGGGTAAAAGAAACGGTGATAATCCCGGGAAGGATGCTGGCATATGATAAGGAGATTCACAGAGCTCTGACAAGGGATGGCAAAGACAGGCTGGTTCGTAGGGGTCCTGACAGGCTGACAGTGGACGGTGAGATGAGCATCTCCATGACAGAAAGGGAGGTGCTGGACCTTGAGCTTGAGGCCTTCAAAGAGCTGATAGAGGCAATCAACGCCCTGGGTGTATAAAGATCACTAAATATCAATATCAAATACCATCATATCATAAATTTTCTCGGGACATACAATACAGGAGTAAACCTAAAGCAGGATAGTTACAAATACTTGGAAGAAGGCCAATCGAAAGATGCCGCAAAAGAAGCCCTTTCACGTTATGATAATCCCGACCCTGGGCTGTCCGTCAAAGTGCAGCTACTGCTGGAGCTCAGAGGAAGGATCTCCAATAATGAGCATTGACACCATCAAAGAAACGGTGGAATGGCTCAAGGTCTTCCGGGACGATCCGGTTACTTTTACTTTCCACGGCGGCGAACCGCTTCTGGCAGGCGCGGACTTTTACCGGAAGGCCTTGCCGATGCTGACCGAGGGCTTGGCCCACCTGAAACCGAATTTTGCATTGCAGACCAATCTATGGAAGCTCACACCGGAGCTGGCCGAAGTGCTGGCAGAGCACAGCATTCCCATTGGCTCCAGCCTGGACGGCCCCCAGGAGCTGAACGACCTCCAGAGGTCGGAGGGCTACTATGAGCGGACAATGCAGGGCTATGAGATCGCCAAGGCTCACGGCCTCAGTGTGCAATTCATCTGCACCTTCACTTCCCATTCTGTGAAGTTCAAGGAGGATATCTTCAACTATTTCCTGGAGAACGGCCTGACCCTTAAGCTGCATCCTGCACTGCCGTCTTTGCGAGGCGATAACCCCAAGAAATGGGCTCTTGACCCCGAAGAGTATGGAGAATTGTTGGTCTATCTTCTTGACAAGTATCTGGAGAACATCGGCCGGATTGAAGTCCGAAACATCGATGACTACTGCAGGTGCGTCTTTACCGGCAGAGGCACAGTCTGCACCTTTGTGGACTGCATGGACAACACCTTTGCTGTTGGACCGGATGGGAGCATATATCCTTGCTATCGCTTTGTAGGAATGCCCGAGTATGTCATGGGCAATGTCCGGGACCATCCGAGCATGGAAGACCTGGCCCAGTCGGATGCCTGGAAGCACATGCACCAGTTCAAGGATTATGTGAACAGCGAGTGCAAGAAGTGCAAGCACATCAGATACTGCAGAGGAGGATGTCCCTACAATGCAATGGTTCCTTCGAGCGGTGAAATAAAGGGCGTCGATCCCCACTGCGTTGCCTACAAGAGGATATTCGACGAGATTACCGACCGTTTCAACAAGGAGATACTAGGTGGATTCCCAGGAATGGAGATGGGCGTTTGTCAGTCTAGAGCCCCCAGGAATACCGGGCCGGGAATAATGACATTGATGCAGAAGATAATATCGAAATGAGTCCAATTTTCGTTTAGCTTATCTCAATGTGGAATTGATGTTTATGGCCGCATTGGGTTAGCCGAGGTCGCGTCTAACCGCCGCTGTACTCGCGATGATGCCTAGAATTACTATTCGATGGCCTGAGTGCATATAACCTGCAAGAACCTTGTACAAGATAGAGCCCTGCTCCGCCAAGGCTCCTAACTCCTTCTGCCAAACTTGATATTCCGTTAGTCTATGAGCACGGATCGGGCCCTTTGACCGATCTCGATTTAACCGCCATCGGCTGTGATGCAGAACCTGGAGCATAAAGTAACGCTTACAGGGTCGGAACTATATTTATAAAATTGTACTGCCTACATATACTGGTTTGGATGGTTATATAATTTGGCACGTGTAAAAATGCTAACCGATAAGTCTATGAATTAGTTTAAACTAATAAAATGAATATGGGCGCAGATGTTGGGGTTGTCGACAACGTGGGTAAGGTGGTTGGTGCCAAACTTACCCGAAATGAGATCGGACAGATCAATAAGCTCGTAGAGGCAGGTCTATACCTAAATCCCTCGGACTTCATCCGAGAAGCTGTCCGAGAAAAACTGGCGGCAATCAAGGTCATCGAATATCGAGATGTAGACTATGAGACCGCCAAGAAAGAAATAGCTGGGTATTTCCAGATGAAGGGCGAAGCATACGCCTCAGATGCCAGCACTGACCTACAGCTAGACTACGAACTGGTATGCAAGATCATGGATGACTTGGAGAAAGAAGGCAAGATGGAGGCCGCCAAATGAAGGGCTACGAGGTCGGAGACTCGATCCATGGTCACAGGATCATAGCTGAGGCAAGAAAGGTAAGCGATCCTGTGGTCATAGTCAAGAGTGCTAGACACAAAGCTCAAAGGATAGTCTTAGCAGAAAATGCCTTCGCAATAATTGATAGAAAGGGCCGATGGTGTGGCCAAGGCCCGTGATTAACCTTACTGGTAAAGCCCGCAATGTCCTAACTTAACCACTGTTAGCATATCGATTTTGAGCAATGCAATCGTGCGGGGGGGCGGGCCGTGCGCCTTATGTGTAGTTCAAATTCTGAAAATTTTTGGAAAAAGAGTTTACTTTACTGCATACCATGTTCCGTTTCCTATTACACCGTGAACGTCCGAAATAGTGTAAGTACCATCTTTAATAAAATTCAGGCTTATAGACTTTGAAGTAAATGTCCTATCTTTGACTGTCATTGAGATGGTTGAACCATCGGACTCCCAAGTTCCTTGTATCATAGACAAGAGTCTTGGTTTTGTATCCGTCCAGCTCAAAGTGCCATCGTTGTAGAGTGTCATGTCAGCTCTCCAATCCCCATCGATGGATTTTCCCTCCACTGCCCATTTACCGCTAAAACCCGTCTGAGCATATGTAGAACATATAAAATACTGCATATAATAAGTGCAGCCAACAAGAGTCCTTTTATAAAGTTCATGAAAAATACCTCTATCGATAGATATCGCAATTCTTAAAATACTTTTTCATCCTATGTTTCAGTTGACGCCGCAAACAGTACAGAAAATCGCAAGCCTGTGCCGCCCTTTGATCGCACGATTTTTCCAGTGACCTGGACATTCAGCAACCTGTGGGATTAAATCTCATTAACGCCTGCATTTAGTATAGTGCACGAACCGCGCTTCCATGGTCGCAAAAATCGTCATCTGACCCATTTCCCCATTCCTCACTCAGAGGCTCACGCCCTAGCAATCAAGAAGTCTTAATGAATGGTCTTACAGTAATCTCTGGACGGACTATTCATAATGCGGCCAATAGAAGCTGTTTATTCATCTGCGATTACGTGCGGGGAGATGAGAACCCCGCCCACTCATGCGGAGATATTAAAGTCCTTAACATAACATATTTAACTTATAATGTAAGAATCTGGGAATCCATGATCTTGCAGAGGAAAGACTCCTTGTCAGGCCAAGAAAGCTATCCCTC
>PMNG01000159.1 GCA_003162615.1 Methanothrix sp.
ATCAGGTTGAAGCGGCACTAGTGCAGGAGCTTTGAGAGTGTTAGGATGGAGTAGCGCAAAGAGCTGCCCCTAGTTCTAGACCTCCTTAGCCGTTTGATCTTTTTGGATTCTTAGCCCCGCCAAAAATAGCAAATATGCTATATTTGTAAAAGCAATCAACGTCTTCAAAGCCTGCGTCTCTCAACGCCTGAAGTTGGTCAAATAGCGAAGAGGGCTTGTTCTCAGGTTTCATCTTATACTGAAGAGGAATATCGTCATATCTGCCGATCTGATCGTTCAGGCCGCTATTTTGCAAGGCCTCATTCGTCCAGTCTCTCCACATGTTGAACTGCCAGCGCTCACTAAGATCTGAAGAAGGCAAAACAGAGTCGATATTCATGAACAAGCCGCCTTCCCTCAATTCTCGAAAGATCTTTGCATATAGCTTGGATATGAAAGATAAATCTAAGTGATGAATGGCGTTGGCTGAATAGATGAAATCATAATATGATTCGTCAACTTCCGATGAGATATATTTTTCAAATGTCTGTTTGATGTAAAACACATTTGGCCCTAGGGTGTTTTGCTTTGCCTCCGCTAGCATCTTGCTAGAGCCATCCAACAGATAGAACGTGTTTTCAGGGCATCTGCTCTGGATATATTTTGATAAAATACCGTCGCCACAGCCTAGATCTAAAAGTACCAATCTCTTTTTATTACCGAATCTATAACGATACAGATCGTATAAGATTTTTACAAGCCGTCTTCTTTCAATTATTTCAATTCCAACAACCTTTTCCGTGGCAATCGCAATATTCGTCCTGTTGGTCCCATCAACATATGTTGGCCGGGTAAAACTAGGAATAATCCCCCGTGCAATTAAAAGCATATTCTGCAAAATTTCCATATGCGATCTGATCATTTCATCCATCGCTTAAAGAAAAGTGAAAGGAGAGCTCTGGGCAGCACTCCTCCTATCCTTTGCCTTTCTTAGTTAGCTCATCCAGTGCAATATTGAGCCTGAGTACGTTGATCCTTGTCTGCCCAAGGAACCCAAACTGGGGATACTCTGTGTGCTGGTCGACGAGCGCCTTTACCTCTGATTCCGGCAGACCTCTTACCCTGGCCACGCGCTGTAACTGAATCATGGCGTTCTCTGGGCTGATGTGTGGGTCCAGGCCGCTGCCCGAGGCCAGAACCATATCAGCCGGCACAGATGCGTTGGCCGACAGGTTATCCTCGCTTCTTACTTTTGCGATCCTCTGCGTCACCTGGTCCATCAGAGCTGCGCTCGTAGCGCCGTAATTGCTGCCTCCAGAGTTGCTGGCGTTGTAGTCAACAGCCGAAGGCCTGCTGTAGAAATATCCGGGGCTGCTGAAGTTCTGACCTATGAGCTCAGAGCCCACCGCGGTGCCGTTAACATAGATCAGGCTTCCTCCTGCCTGGTAGGGAAAGAGGATCTGCGTCCCCCAGGTTATGAAAACTGTATAGACTAGGCTGAGCACGACCACTGTTGCGAACAGCAATATGCACGACCTTATACCTTTTACGATCTCACTATTGTCCATTTTCCTCACTCCAGGTGCAGCAGCACTACCAGTATGTCAATCAGCTTGATGCCGATGAAAGGCACAAATAGCCCGCCCACTCCGTAGATCAGCAGGTTCCTGCGCAGCAGGTCTTCCCCTGAGCTTGCCGTGTACTTAACGCCCCTCAAAGAGAGAGGGATGAGCAGTGGTATGACGATGGCGTTGAACATGATCGCAGCCAGGATGGCACTGTTGGGCGAATGTAGATGCATAACGTTCAATACGCCAAGCATTGGTAACTGGGCCATGAACATGGCCGGCAGGATGGTGAAGTACTTGGCAACGTCATTGGCCACGGAAAAAGTGGTCAAAGCACCTCTCGTTATCAGGATCTGCTTGCCGATCTCCACTATGTCCAGCAGCTTTGCAGGATTGGAGTCCAGATCAACCATGTTGGCTGCCTCCCTGGCGGCCTCTGTGCCAGCGTTCATGGCCACGGCCACGTCTGCTTGCGCCAGCGCGGGTGCATCGTTTGTACCGTCTCCGATCATGGCCACCATGTGACCTTCCTTCTGGTACTTTCGAATAGCCTCCAGTTTGGCTTCAGGTCGGGCCTGGCCGATGAAATCATCGATGCCGGCCTCAGCAGCGATGGCAGCAGCAGTCATGGGGTTGTCGCCCGTGATCATTACTGAGCGTATGCCTTCCTTTCGTAGGTTGGATAGCTTCTCTTTTATGCCCTCTTTCAGAACGTCCTTTAGCCGAACTGCACCGAGCACCCTTGAGCCCTCCACAACGAGAAGAGGAGTGCCGCCTTGCTTTGCTATATCCTCCACGGCAGTTCTGATGCTCGCTGTGATGCTGCCCGATTTCGATTTCACATATTCTTCAATAGAATCGCTGGCTCCTTTTCTGATCTCTTTGCCCTCCATGTTTATTCCGCTCATGCGGGTCTCGGCACTGAAGGGTATGAAAGTCGAGCCTTCTGAGGGTCGAATGTCTTTACCCCTGATGCCTAAGACCTGCTTGGCGAGATCCACTATGCTTCTGCCCTCAGGGGTTTCGTCCGCAATAGAGGATAGCATGGCCGAGACCGCCAGCTCTTCTTTTGTAACTCCTTCGGCCGGAATGAACTCCGTGGCCATCCTGTTGCCTAGGGTTATGGTGCCAGTCTTGTCCAGCAGGACAACGTCCACGTTTCCCGAGGCCTCTACTGCTTTTCCGCTCAGAGCAACGACGTTGTGGGCAAGGAGCCTCTCCATGCCGGCTATGCCGATGGCAGGTAAGAGGCCGCCGATGGTTGTCGGCATGAGGCAGACCAGTAGTGCAACCAGCACGGGCACAGCTAACGTTACGCCCATGTAACTGGCGACAGGCACTAGGGTGATGACCACCACTATGAACATCACAGACATGCCCACGAGCAGTATCTGCAGGGCTTTCTCATTAGGGGTCATCTGACGCTTGGCGCTCTCTACCATCCCTATCATCTGATCCAGGAAGGTCTCACCGGGGTCTGCTGTGATTCGGGCTTTAATTTGCCCTGATATGACGCTAGTTCCACCGGTAATGCCGGATTGGCTGCCGCCAGGCTCGCGGACAACAGGAGCTGATTCGCCGGTTATGGCCGACTCATTCACGAGGGCGACTCCTTCGATGATCTCTCCATCACTGGGTATGGTTTCGCCATCCTTCACGATGACTATGTCGCCCTTTCGGAGATTCAGAGCAGATACGTGCTCTATACTGCCATCCTTCAGTATCTTACTGGCAACAGCCTCGCTCCGTGCATGGCGAAGGCTCTCGGCCTGGGCGCGGCCCCTTCCTTCTGCCAGAGCCTCGGAGAAGGTGGAGAACAGCACTGTGAACCAGAGCCAGATGGTGATCTGTATATGAAGCTTGAAGTTTCCGCCAGTGAACATATCGTTTATTGCAATCACGGTGGTCAGGATTGAGATCGCCTCAACCATGAGCATCACTGGGTTTCGGTACAGGGTGCGAGGATCGAGCTTCAGTACAGATTCCTTCAGCGCCCGTCGCATTATATCTGGTTGCCAGATATTCATTGTAGACTTAGTGGGCATTCTTCGATCCTCCTATAACGTCTTCCCCATGATCATGTACAGGTGTTCAAGAATCGGACCGAGCATCATGAACGGGAAGAACTGCAGGGCGTTTA
>PMNG01000009.1 GCA_003162615.1 Methanothrix sp.
AGCTTGTATTTCATGGGATTTACTAAAATAAGCATACCTCATTATTTCCTTAAATAGTTATTGTTCGCAGAAACAATGGCAAGGGACTCCGCTTTCATCCCCACCCTGAAGGATGGGGACTTCCCGCTTCGTCCTTCGCAATCCTACAAGTTAAAGATAGCCTACAGCAGCCTGGAAGACTCAACTTTGGCACATCTACCAGCTACGACATCGTATCCCTCACTGTCAAGCAGCTTTATGGTTTCAGGGCTTTCAGTGCCTGGTTGCATCCAGAAGACCTTGAAGCCCTTATCCTTGGCTTCCTGGCAAAGTTCGGGCACAGCGGAGGGCCTCCGAAAGACGTCTATTATGTCTATTTCATCGGGGATATCTTTTAGGCGAGCGTAGACCTTTTCACCCAGGATCTCCTGGCCGGCATAGTTGGGGTTGACCAGGTACAGCTTGAACCCGAATCCCTGTAACACCTCGGCCACGAAGTAGCTGGGCTTATAGGGCACAGGGGAGATGCCTACTACAGCGATAGTCCGGCAATCCTTGAGGGCTTTCCTCAAATCTTCCTCTCTGGTTAATATGGGCATCCTTAATCCTCTAAAGAATAATGAACTGTTTTGGCTATAATACTATCTCTTGCCCATTCAGATCATTGTTTTCAGATACTTTCATCCAATTCAGAGGTTGATGTGCACATTTTTGCATTTGCCCTGAAGCACTTGGAGTGATCTCCTAGATAGCTGCCGGCTCGTAAGGATCTCGCGAGGTCGAAACTCCACCCTCATGGCCAATTTTCCAGCAAATTTGCCTAACATGCACAGTTGTCAGGGGTATCATAGGTAGTACCTAAGCTACTATAGTACTCATCAATATCATTTTCGCAGTCTGTGAGGTTAAGGCCTAAGTCAAAGCTGGATGGAGGTACCCAATCTCCACTAGAGAAGTTGGTCGATACGTTATAACTATAACTCGGCCCGGCCAATATGACATCTTCGGAAGCGAAGGCCTCTGCCAATAATGTGCGATTCTGGTATTGGGCTATCGCTTGGACTCTGTTTATCGGGTCTTGGGATACGAATCCTAGCCTGACGGTGAGGCCTATGGTCTCCCTGGCGCCTACTGTAAGAGCCAGCAAGGACCAGCTCACAATCCGGCCCTGAACAGTTGGCCTCAAAGTGGTGCTGTAGAAAGAAGTGCCCTCCGGCAGAACATCTACCACTTCAACGGGAGCCAGGGTCTTGTTTCCGTCATTGCTGACGTTGATCATGTAGACAATGTAGGTTCCATCATTCGATACGACTCTCTTTGTTATATCGAGGTGGGGGTAAATGTACTTAGGTAGGGTACTTATGGCGATCGTGGTATCCAGACTGTAGTTACCTATCAAAGAGCGTTCAACTTCCGCAGTCGGACCGGTGCCAATAACAATGCTGCTGGTATTAAGAAGCCTGGCCCTCAAATATTCCGTCCCGTTAAACCGTCCGGTCGTTCCCAAGAAAGACGGCCCCATGAGCGTCTCCTTCTGGATGTAATTAGCGGAGCTTATGCGCTCTAAAATCTCCGAGCCCTGCCCGGGATCTCGGGTGTACATTAAATCGCCAAATTTGCCCTTGTAATTGATCTTGACATCACCAGCAGACTGGTTGTTAGGCTCGTAGGTCATATTGGAACTTTTGTGGAAGGTGCTTCCTGAAATTATCTCTTCAGATTCGTAGGACCCGCTGCCGTGCTCCTCCGACCTCTGGTCGCACCCAATTCTCTTATCAGACGACACATACCCGGTCCCATTGGCATACTTTGTGTAGCTTGCGCTGCTGCCGTAGGAGGCCAGCGACTGGTCTGTCGTGAAATTGCCGTGATATATCTCAGAGATCTCCATAGCGTTTCTCTTGGAATTGGGATCGTGCAAAACATATCGTATTTCAGCCTTTCCTCCGGAGAAGTTCGATCGGGAAGAATAAACGGTCTCGCTGGGGTACACCTGGAAGGAGCTCGCTTTATTCAGGGAATTCATGTATTGGTAGTTCTCGGATACGGAATCGTTGACATTGTAGTTCTTTACGGAGGTGAGATCAGACCAGGGTGAGTTGAAACTTACCGCTCTGTTTTTGAGTAGGTGGAAGGATGAGGGCTTACGCTTTGCTGAGATCTCCTTGTAGAGGCCAATGCTGTGGATGGAGGTGTTAAGAAGGGAGATCTCTTCTTCGCTATAGTGGCCGCTGCCGTGCTCCTGGCTCTTGAGATCTTCTCCGGCCTCTCCATAGATATTGACCTTTGCCGAGGCTGTGGCGTGGACGAAAACCCCTTGAATTCCATAGTATCCAGATATGTTGGCGGTGTTAACGATTGTTGCTTTGGGAGTAGACAGGCTCTTTCTGACGTTTACAAACCCATCTCCATAGACATAAGAGCTTTCATCAAAGCTTAAGTTTGCAGTTGGCGGTAACCGAACAGTTACGGTGATGCTCCTTGTGATCCCTGAAATATCAGGGCCTATAGAATTAAGACTCCATGTCAGATTATTGCCTTCTATTAAATCCGGCTCGGGAGATGCAGCTAGAAAGTCCACTTTGGGCAGAATATCAA
>PMNG01000116.1 GCA_003162615.1 Methanothrix sp.
GAATCGCAATTTTCAAATAAATGATATTAGCATTACGATAAAAATCAGTAAAAAATTTGGAAAAAGGCTACAGAAAACTGTAGCTGGCTACTCTACGCTGATCGCCTCAGACGGACAGGCCTCAACGCAGGTTTTGCACTCGGTACACTTCTCGGCGTTCACTGTTGCTATCTCTTGGTCGTCCAGGGTAATGGCCTCTTCTGGGCACTCCTCGACGCACGTTCCGCAGCTTACGCACTCTTCTCTGTTGACTACTGCTGGCATTATGAAATCCTCCAATATTGCCGCTCGGGCAAACTTAACCAGTCCGCAGGGACGATATATACCTTTCGTTTTTCCGGCTAAGCAAGATCATTGTACCTCTTCCTGTCCTTGAGCTCTTGCCTCTTGGCGCTGTTCCAGCCGCTCACGGCCTGGAGGTATCCAGTTATCCTGCTTATGTGCTCCACGTCGTCGGAATCGCAGGCAGGGCACTTCTCCTTTAGCCCTGAGGATACCTTATAGCAGCCCAGGCAGACGGTCATGTCCTTTGTGAAGGTGAAGTACCCAATCTGGGTGCTCTTCGCCAGTCGCATCCCGAAGTCCATCAGTCCCTGGGGGTCGGGCGTGGCTTCTCCCATGAAGACGTGGAAGATGTTTCCGCCGTCAACAATGGGGAAGAAAACGTGCTCCAGCTTGGCCCTCTCGAATATAGAAACGTCTGCGCTCGGCGGAAGGTGAGTGCCGTTGGTGTAGTAGACGGGCAGGTCGCGGGTCTTGATGATGTTGGCCTTTGAAGCTTTGAGGTCTCCTTTTACTACACCTTCGGCGCAATCCCTGAACTCCTCGTGGATTAAGTCGGAGACGGCAAACCTCTGGGCGGTCGTCTCTGCGGGCGTCCTGGCAAGGGCTATGGTCATTCCGTGGCGCCCGGACAGCTCTTTGGCGTACATCTCCATCTCTGTCATGGCCCGAACTGCCAGCTTCCACGCCTCCTTGGACTCGTGCATCTGCTTGCCGGTATGAAACTGGACCATTTCGTTCACCCCGACAACGCCTATGGTGTAGACGAGGCTCTCCAGGTCCACGGCCACCGCTCCTTTCTCGTTCGTGCTAGGATCGCGGGGCTGCTGAGTGGCAAAGGGCATACGGTGATTCTTGACGATCTGGTTCATCCACTCCCGCTTGACCTTGAAGACCTCTACGGAGGTGTCCATGAGCTCTCTGAGGTACTCAAAGAGGAGGTCGTCGTCTCCTCTGGCCAGGTAGGCGGCTCTCGGGCAGTTCAGCGACACGACCTGCCAGGAACCCATGGAGAAGTGCTTTCCATCGATGAAATGCAGCTTGTCTTCGAACTGGTCGTCGCTATCGTAGGTGGCTGCAAACTGGTACGCACAGCACTGGTAGCACGATATCCCCTTGCCCGCACCACGGTAGGCTGGAAGCTGGTTGTCGAAATAGGGCGTGCCGTACTCCGCTGCCAGCTTGAAAGTTAGCAGGTACAGGTCATTGTATGTAGGCAGATCAGGGTTCGCAGCGTTGAACTCTTCATCCTCCTTCATGAAATCCGGCTCAATGCTTATCTCAGGCTTGGGGAAGTTGAAGGGCTTGCCCCAGTGGTCGCCAGCTAACATTACTTCCATCAGGGCCTTGAATGCCAAGCGGACCTCTCTCTCGAACTGGCCGTAAGTGCGCTTGGTCGAGCCTTCGCTCTCACCGTTCCACACCTTGCCGGCGTAGACGGCCGGCTTGTCTCGCCAGAGAGTTGGCACTCCGGGCGTTAGCTGGACAGACGAGAACACGAGCTGCCCTCCTCTGGCTACCATCATCTGGGTCATCTCGTAGACGAACATCTGCATGAGCTGTTTGATCTCTTCGTACTCTAGTCCCTCGAAGTAGGGTGCAATGAATGTAAGGAAGTTGTAGAAGCCCTGACCGCCTGCGAAGTTTGTCTGGGCGCTTCCAAGGGCCTTGACAGCGTGGAGGATGGCCACCTCTGGTTTTTTGGCAGGGCCTGCAACGCTTGCCTTGGTGCCCAACCCATCAGGCATCAGCCCGTAGTAGAAGAAGTACCGCAAGTCCCAATCCTGGCAGAAGGGCCTTGTCCCGAAATACTCCAGGTCGTGGATGTGAAGGTCCCCGGCCAGGTGTCGGTCAGCCAGATAAGGCGGAAGCAATAGAAGGTACTGCTCCTTGCTGATCTTGTCTGCTTTCTTCTTATGGCTTGTTTCGGCGTTCTCCTGCAGATTTGCGTTTTCCTTGGCCTCGAAGCCTGTACCGATGTCGATCAGGTGGGCGTCGTAGACAGGCGTGCCCACGCGGGTGCAGATGTTCCTCCACTCAGTGTGGTGCCGCTCTAGGAGGACAACGTTCATGATCTCCCTGACGAGAGGGCCGCTGAGGTACTTGACGTTCATCCATCTTATCCTGCGCTCCACCTCTCTGGCTATCTCCTTGGCTTCGTCCTCGGATATGCTGGGTACTTTGTAAAACTGCTCGGACAGCTTGGTCTCTTTCATGAGCTGCTTTGCTATGGCCTCTCTATCCCAGTCCAGAAGGTGCCCGTCGGTTGTTCTGACCCTGGGCATCGCAGATATGGACAGCCCTTCCAGCGTTTGCTGGACGATCCTAGAACTCAACGTCCATCCCCTCTAAGGTGCAGCAATGTCGGTTTCCTCCTCATATCAGTATGATATCTATTCATAGTATCTTGTCACAGGTTTTTATATTTGACCCTGGAACTTGTGCAAAATATTTAGAACATCTTGGCTTCACAAGTAGTAAAGGATTACGCTCACTTGATGAAACCTGAGCTATTAAACTCTGACCCTGTGTGCCCCGAAAGTGATTTTTGGTTCCGCAATGCGTAATCACACTCTCATGATGTGTGATGTTCAGCTGGTCTAGTGATCACTCTATGCCCATCACGAAGGGTGATCTTGAGCTGTTTTAAAGATTTTGAGGATTCACACTCATAAATGGTAGATATAATTTTCGCCTCTATGAAAGTTATCATTTTGATTATATTTTACCATACATTGTCATCTGCTTTTAGAGACAAAAATCAAATAGATATTTTTGAATGTTGTGATGACGATATGTTGGGATTAATCCTTCAACAATTCTTCAAAAAGATTTTATTAAATTGCTGATAATTCTCGCGCTGCTATATCCTAGTCACCACCCGAAATAGACATGGACTAGGCGCTGCCTCGCGAATCGCGACGAGGTTAGATTTTGAACTGGACACTCCCTAGCATTCGCCAGGGTTGTAGCAGGAGTCTGGAAAATTGGGCGATGGGTGGGAAAAAATCTGCTCTTATTGAGCCAACCTCCTCTATCTCAAAAAGGAATCAAATACAAGATGTTTTTGGCGGGAGTCCTTCTACTTCTTCAGCAATGCCTCCAGCCTTCTATTCACCTCGTCCCAGTTCACGATATTCCAGAAGGCCTCTACGAACTTTGCCCTCTCGTTCTTGTAGTCCAGGTAGTAGGCGTGCTCCCAGACGTCCAGGACCATTAGAATCTTTTCGCTAGGTGCGACGTTCACATTGTGCTTCTCGATCTGCATTATCAGGGGCCTGAGGGTCTGACCGCACAATCCGAGAGCTGCCCAACCCGACCCCTCGGTGCTGACAGCAGCCGTTGTGAACTCCTTCTTGAACCTCTCGAAGCTTCCGAACTCATTCTTCAGGGCATCGGCCAGGGTGCCCGCCGGCTCCTTGGTCGTCTTCGCTGCCGGTGCCATATTCTTCCAGAAGAGACTGTGCAGGGTGTGTCCGCCGACCTGGAAGGAGAGCTCTTTTAGGGTGGCTTTTATGTCCACGTCTGTGCCAGCCTGCCTGGCCTTGTCCAGCCGCTCAAGGATTGCGTTTGCACCGTTGACGTAGGCAGCATGGTGCTTGTCGTGATGAATCTTCAACTGCGTCTCAGATATATACGGCTCAAGCGCGTTGTAGGCGTAGGGCAGATCCGGTAGGGAGTAAAATTTCTTATCAGCCAAACTTCTCACCTCTAAGAAAAACTGAGATAAGTTATCTAATGCAAGCTATTTAACTTTTTTTCCTGATAGTGATAATCGCTCGGCTGCGGCTGGTAATACCGAAATAACCTCGATGATTTTTCCTCGCCTGGGAGATATTCAACCGATCTGACCTATATCGAAAAATCGAAGAAAATAGTGAATTACCAACACCGGTCAAGCACGTTCTGCGGGCTTATAAAATACGTGCCCCCAATTAGGTCCTACATCGAAGGTAAGGCTATTGTTCTCGATTTGCGGTTGCCAACTGCCTTTGTATTCGCTGAGCAGATCAGTCCATAACCCGTTTTCCGGGAAACTCGCTGTTACTTGCTGAGATGAGTCGGAGAAGTTGAGAACGATAACGAAGTACTGCACCTTTCCGTTTTCGTCGCGGCCCGATCTACGGTAAATGGCCAATTGCCTTTTAATATCCAGGCCATATCCGGCAGGGTTGAACTGGGTTTGCCATTCCTCCCAGTAGTCGGGATCGAAAGAACCTCTGCGCAGGGCTGGGTAATCTTTTCGGATTTCTGCCATTCGGCGGTAAAGCTTGCAAAGGTTGGAGCCGATCGTGTCTTTGGCGTACTTCCATCGAATAGGCCGCGGAGTAACCCTCCTCCCCGTTCCCTTGTCGTCCTCGGGAAGCCAGTGATCCTCGCCGAACTCCTGGCCGTTCTGGACCATAGGGGTGGAAGTGCCCGTGTAAAGGGCGATTAGGTAAGGCTGGGTCCTGTACCACCTTGCTGCGCCAGCGTCTTCCCTGGCTCCTGCTTGCCAGGCGACGAAAGCGTGATCGTGATTTCCTAAATAGCTTGTTGGCACTTTGTCGTCAGATTTCAGATACCTCCTGTTGTTGAGGGCGTTTAGAAGACGAGCATCGATCTGTCCTTGCCATAGATAATCAAAACACAGCTCATGGAGAGCATTGTCCCAATAGCTGGTAGCTTTGCTTTGGTTGGTTACGTCGGCTGCATCGGTGCTTAGATGCTCTAACGTAAGTGAGAAATTCACTTCACCCATTTTGTCCAGATAGTCCTGGATGTCCTGGAGCTACTGGAGCAGGCCTTCGGTATTGCCGGAGATGTAGAAGTTGACAGTGTTATCGAACCTTATACCGTCGATCTTGAAGTTGTCTATCCAATAGAGGCACACGTCCCGTATGAACTCCTGGGTGCACGAGTTGTTGAAGTTCAGATCCTGCAGACCCGGGAACGTGCCACCGAAGTCGCCAGTGTAAGGGCACTTTGCAGCGTCGCGATACAGCCATTTGTAGGGGAAGTCCGTGCTAGCGTGGTTGAACACACCGTCCATGATAACGTGGATATCGCGCTCGTGGCAGGCGCCCACAAGCTTTTTCAGCCAGGATATCTTCTCGGATGGATGTTCGAGGTCGTTTGCGTATCGGTATTCAACAGCGAAGTATTGGAAGGGCTCGTAACCCCAATCGAAATCTCGATATTTCCAGGCTGTCCAGGGCATGAACAGGACGGCATTGAAACCCATATTGACAAGATAGTCCAGTTTATCGGTGACTGCATCGAGCGGAGTTCTCAGGCCCCGGTATTCGCTAGTGAAATCGTCGATGTTCATCTCGTAAATTATGAGATCGCGAAGGTGCTTGCGACCGCTCTTCAGGGGCTGCACGATATTATCACCGGGTCGACTGCCTCCGACGACGAAGGCCGCATTCTGGTTCTCGCTGCCTCCGTACCTGGTGCAAGGATCGGAGACTATTCGCGTACTCCCATCAGCGAATTGGACCATGTACTTGTACTGGTAGAATCCTGCTGGAACCATCTTCTCCGTTGTGTAACTCCAGAAGGTGCCCTCCTGGTTGGACTCGTCGCGATCGAGGGGAAAACCATTTGAAAAATCCAAATTCTCGATGCTTTGAGCCAAGTCCTGAAAACTGCCTGCAACCCTTATGGCCTCAATTTCCGGGTCGAACCCTTTGGGGAAGAATAGCTTGAAGGAAACTCTTCCCTTTTTCTCGTCGCCATCAATCTGCCATGCGCCGAGTTTATTGGCCATATAGTACATTGTATCCTCCTCATAGAACAATGAAATTTGAGATGCAGATTTAAGCGGAGATTAGCGTATTGATTTTTGAAGTGTCCTAGCAATCGCTAATTCACAACTGCAACCCAAATAACTTACTTCGTTTATCATGATTGTTCTTGATTATTTATAAGACTTTTTCCTGAAAGTATTTCATTAGATATCTGCAGAGCAAAAGGTGCTGTCTATTTAGTTCAAAGCCGAAGAAGCCAGGCTTGTTGCAATAACGCTAATCGAAATTGTAATGTCTTCTCGGGTTTGCTTCTCCATAAAGTTAGCATTGAGTCGTGGCAAGAAGTTCTCTTTCGGAGCCAATTATCAAAGGGGTAAAATTAAATTAGATGGTAGTAATACAATGACAATATGGACTATAGGTTGGAACCTGTCTCCATAGAGGACGGCGATCAAATAATCGACATCTTCAACTACTACGTGGAGAATAGTTTTGCAGCCTATCCCGAGAGCAAGGTTCCTGACGAGTTCTTCGGGTCCTACCTGAATTTGACCCAGGGCTATCCTTTCCTCGTGGCCAAAAATATGGGCGGCAAAGTCCTCGGCTTCGGAAGTCTGCGCCCTTACAGCCTTTTGTCAACCTTTTCTGGGGCCGCGGAGATCACCAATTTCATCTCTCCAGAGCATACCGGCATAGGAATCGGCCAGCAGATTCTCGATAGCCTACTGGACCAAGCTAAGAGAATGGGGATCGTCACCGTCCTGGCCAGTATATCCTCCCTTAACCAGGCCAGTCTGGCCTTCCACAAGAAGAACGGATTTGTGGAGTGCGGACGTTTTGTAGGTATCGGGCGAAAGATGGGAAAGGGGTTCGACGTGATCTGGATGCAGAGGATGGTGTGATATTCGAGACCGCGAAGAGTGTATTCGCACAAAAGATGCTTACGGGTCCAGCCGAAGGAACCCTGCTGGGATTCGAATCCGGCTGTAACCAACTACTCAGTTTGTTCCCCCCCATTTTCAAGCCAATGGATATTATATAAAAATATAAAATTTACTCTACCTTCACGGTGGTTGGATTTATCACAACCAGCTTTGGCAGGCGCACCTCCAGTATCCCATTCTCGTAAGTGGCTTTGACTTGCTCGGGCTTGATCTCCACGGGAAGCTTCAGGTCTCTCTTGAACCCTAACGGGCTGGTTTCGCGTCTCAGGTACTTGCCCTCTGCTGGAGTTGCCTTGGCATCGACATAGATGCTTTCCTCGGTTACCCGCAGGTCTATCTTCTCTTTGGACGCTCCTGGAAGAGCCACCCTGACTATGATCTCCTGGTTCGTTTCGATGATATCGACTGCTGGAAGGTCATAGCCCTTTGCCTCGGCCATGTCTCCTGTCATCTCGCTCAGTATCCTTTTGGCAGCTCGGCTGGCCTGTCCCGACATCCTGGCAGCCTCAACAACCGCCTTCCCGACTTTCCGCTCGACATCGCTTGGACCTGGTGATTCAGAATTCATGGTTATACATAAGGCCCCATCTGATAAAAGATTTTTCGTCAAGGTTGTTTGTTATGGCAGATCATATGTTTTATTGGAGGTTCTCTTAACTGATCCCTTATCGCGCCCTCGCTTGGAAGCGGCCGAAGCCCGGCCGAACCTCTAGACTTCCGCCAAAGACCAACGTCCCTCGAACTAGAGTTGCTTTGGGGAAGATTGCCTGTCTGCCTTCGTAGGGAGTCCAGTCCGCCCTGCTGTGAAGACGATCGGCATTTATCCTGGTTATTGCCTTCGTGTCCACCAGCACCAAGTCTGCGTCTTTTCCTAGTGCGATCTGGCCTTTGGATTGCAATCCGAAGATCTCTGCAGGCTTTGCCGCCACCGCGGACACCAGCCGGTCAAGGGTGATGTGATTGGACCGAACGGCCATGAGCATCAATGGCAGCATGGTCTCTACGCCCGGAACCCCAGCGGGGGCCTCCCAGATCCCCTGCTTCTTCTCCTCTGGCAGGTGAGGTGCATGGTCGGAGGCGACTATGTCGATGGAACCGTCCCTCAGGCCGGCCCAAAGTGCCTCGTTGTCGGACGGGTCGCGAAGTGGCGGGTTCATCTTAAGAAAAGACCCTTGTTTGCGGTAGTCGTTCCTGTTGAAGAGCAAGTGGTGAGGGCAAACCTCGCAGCTAACTTTCTTCCCAGCCTTCCTTGCATCCTTTACCAGATCCAGGCCTTGGAAGGTGCTGAGGTGACAGATGTGGGCTCGTTGGACCAAGGACAGGGTTTTTTCTATGGCCGTCGCCTCAGCCATCTTGGGCCGGGCAGTAGAGTAGACCTCGGGATCGATTTCTGCCAGAAGCTTTTCGGTCTTTTCTTTGATGATCCGGCCATCCTCGGCATGGATGGTTGGAAGAGCCCCTGCTTCCTCCACCTCCTTCAGCAGATTCTCCATCTGAGCATCTGTATGCTCGTAGGTGAAGATCTCGCCGATGGCAGCCGTCCCCAGCTTGACCAGCGCTAGGATCTTTCCGAGCCCTCCATTTATGCAGAAGTCCACAAAAGAATGGTTCCTGGCCCGATCGAGCTTCAGCTCGAAGGATCGGGCATCCAGGGTCCTTGGATCGGTGTTGGGCTGGTCGATGACTGTTGTTACGCCCCCCGCTGCAGCTGAGAGGGAGCCGCTCTCCCAGTCCTCCTTGTAGGTGGGTCCTGGGTCTCTGAAGTGGACATGGGCATCGATGACACCGGGCAGAATCAGCAAGCCTCCGGCATCTATTTCCTCGTCCGCCCTGTGGGGTCCTCCCAGAGCGGCCACCTTCCCGTCCGTTATCCAGATGTCGAAGTCTTTGAGGCCTCGAGGCGTATACACCCGGCCGTTCTTCACCACTAGGTCAAAGTTTATACCCAAACCTCCTCAGCAAGGCGCGCCTCTCCTCGACCTTCTCTTTCGTCTCCACCCCTTTGGGCGAGAAGCCGTCGATGACGCCAATTATGCCCCGCCCAAGCTCAGTCTCGGCCACAACGACCTCCAAAGGATTGGCGGTGGCGCAGAAGATACTGCAGACCTCCTGAATTCCCTTTATGGCGTTTAGAACGTTTATCGGAAAGGCACCCGTCATTAGCACTGCGAAAGTATGGCCGCATCCTAGAGCTAGAGAGTTCTGCTTTGCAGCCTCGATTAAGGCAGGATCGTTTCCCTCCAGTCGGACCAGACAGTCGCCGCTAGCCTCGGAGAAGGCTATACCGAACTTGGCTGCCGGAGCCGTTCCTGTCATGGCCTCATAGATATCCTCGGCGGTCTTGATGAAATGGCTTTGGCCCAGGATCAGGTTCGAGCCCTCCGGGATGTTCATTCTTACCACTCTCAGATTCATGTCAATCATCGGAAGCGAAAAGGGCGGATGAAGACTTATATTTTGGCCCGACCGCTTTGAAAAAATTTTCGTGAAAATGTTGTATAGCCGGAAAATGACCTTACTTGCCCCTTAAACCTTTCTTCGGTCCCTTAACTTGCGTTCCTGTCTGCATGTTCTTTCTCATGATGACGATGGTGGCAAAGTAGTAAACGACCATGAATATGATCGTGTTGTACATCGATTCGCGGGCAGCCTCCAGCGGTTTCAGGCCCGCTACCAAAGAAGCATACAGCTCGTATACTACAAAGAGGATCANNTGGGTTCATCAAATCCATTCTCTACACCTTCCTCGTATAGCCTCTTTCCGGTTCTGCTCATGTACAGCCTTGTCCACCAGACATTGGCCAGAGGCGCAATCACCACCACGTTCACCACGGACACAAGGATAGAAAGTGCTCCCTGCACTGCCTCAGCTCCGGCAGCCGCTGCGGAACTCACGTACTTGCTCAATAATCAGTTG
>PMNG01000084.1 GCA_003162615.1 Methanothrix sp.
CTGAATGGAGAAGACGCCCACAAGGCCTTCTACGCTTCTGCCGGAGGCTGCCACATTAAAGATGGACGCGGTATAAATCGCCAGAATGCAGGCTGCGAGCAACCATACCTCGGATTGAGATTCGGCCACCTGAATAGATGTTACTTACCGGACCATAAAACTTTCCACCTATTGTATGATCCTGCTAGAGTATAATGATAGCCAAGATGGATGGAACATAAAGATGGATAGGACACCAAAGTTCGGTGAAAATTTCGTGTGATTTCGAGGGCTTAGAAGACATTCTCACGTTAGATTTTCGAGATAATTCTGCGGATATTCTGCGCAAGACAGGCCACCTTCATCAATGGTTTTCAATTGAAGGCAGAGAATAACAATATATCAACGTATTTACGTAAAATAAAATCTGGTATCGGCATAATCCAACCAAAATGAGCCTAATAGATTTGATCTTCCATGGATTTACGGATTATTTGATATCAGCCGGAATTTATAGATCTCAAAAGATTCCATTCCAGTAGCCTTATATAACACATAATTGGTTCAGCTGGAGAATTAAGATCAAACTATGCTTCCCCCGAATGCTCCATAGTGAGAGGCGTTTCGAGCTGTGGGCGTTGGGGCCGTAGCAGAAGTCAGTCATAAGGGATAAAGCCCGACCGGGCTGCCGAGTTATCGAAGTCCAGGATTGCGGAGAGATGATCAGTTCATGTTGCCGGAGTTCGATGGTCGAATGTGTTTTAAAGACGAGGGACCGTATAGGAGAAGATCTTCATGGGCAGGGTAAAGCTTACTGAAACGGCTTTTAGGGATGCTCACCAGTCTCTTCTGGCTACCAGGATGCGGACCAGGGATATGCTACCCATAGCGGAGAAAATGGACCAGGTCGGGTTCTTCTCGATTGAGATGTGGGGTGGCGCTACCTTCGATACCTGCATCCGTTATCTGAACGAAGACCCCTGGGAACGCTTGCGTGCGCTGAAGAAAGCAATGCCCAATACGCCGATGCAGATGCTTCTTCGCGGACAGAACCTGGTTGGGTATAGGCACTATGCCGACGATTTGGTGGACAAGTTCGTTGAGAGGTCTGCCAAGAACGGCGTTGACATTTTCAGGATCTTCGACGCAGTCAACGATATCAGGAACATGGAGCGTTCAATAAAGGCCGCCAAGCTCGCCGGCGCTCACGTCCAGGGTGGAATCAGCTACACCATCAGTCCGGTTCACACCATCGAGCAGTTTGCGGACTTCGCAGTCCGCCTGGCAGAGCTAGGCTGCGACTCCATCTGCATAAAAGATATGGCAGGGTTGATCACTCCTCAGAACGCCTATGACCTGATCCGGGCGATCAAGAAGGATGTCAGCCTGCCAATAAACCTACACACTCACTGCACCAGCGGCATGGCCCAGATGAGCTATTTCTACGCCTGCCAGGCTGGCGTGGACATACTGGATACGGCCATCTCGCCTCTTTCCGGGGGCACCTCCCAGCCCTCGACCGAGAGCGCGGTTGCAGCCCTGGTAGGCACTCCCTTTGCCACTGGCCTAGACCTGGAGCTTCTGACGGAGATCAAGAGGTACTTCGAGAAGCTCGTAGAGGTATACGCCCCTGTCTTCAATCCGATATCGGCTCGTGTGGACACCAACGTTCTTGCATACCAGGTTCCTGGAGGAATGCTCTCCAATCTGGTCTCGCAGCTTATTGAACAGAAGGCCCTGGACAGATATGAGGAAGTCTTGGCCGAGATTCCCAAAGTCCGGGAAGACCTGGGATACCCGCCGCTTGTAACGCCGACCAGCCAGATCGTTGGCACCCAGGCAGTGCTGAACGTCATGACAGGAGATCGGTACAAGATGGTTCCCAAAGAGGTCAAGGACTACGTGAAAGGGCTGTATGGAAAAAGCCCGGCCATGATAGACCCGAAGGTTAGGCTCAAGGTCCTATGCGACGAGGAGCCCATAACCGTCCGACCTGCCGATCTTCTGCCCCCGGAGTACGAGGCTGCCAGGAAAGCGGTCGATGCCCTATGCCTGGCCAAGAAAGAGGAGGACTACCTGACCTACGCCCTCTACCCCCAGGTGGCCCTGAAGTTCTTGCAGGGCGAAGCTGTGGAGGAGCCGCTTGTCAAGAAGCAGCCCGCTTCTGCTGGTGCGACTGCCGAGCAGATCAAAGGCGGCCAGCCGATGGCCTTCGATGTGGAGGTCGATGGAGAAGCCTACCTGGTAAAGGTGGCTCCGGCAGGAATGACCATCCAGGAGTCCCAGCCCAAGGCTCCCACCGATGGAGTTACAGTGCCCATGCAGGGTGTGATCATCAGGTATACGGTGAAGAAAGGGGACAAGGTGGCCAAGGGTAACGCAGTTGCCGTTCTAGAGGCCATGAAGATGGAGAACAACGTCCTGGCCAACAAGGAAGGAACCATCAAGGAGATCTACGTCAAGGAAGGGACAACGGTCACTCCGGGCGACGTCCTGATGTCCATAGATTAAGACTGGGCGAGATAGGATTGGTATTGGAGACACCTTCAGGGCAAGCAGGACATCGTAAGAAGCAATCGTAAAGCCATTAATTTATAAAGCAAGGCCGAAGATCGGGTAATAAGGAGTTTACAAGAATAGGAGCAACGAAGGTGTCCGTCAAGAGAGAACAGGTGCTCATCGAGGCTTTGCCTTACATTCGCGAGTTCTACGACTCTGTCATGGTGGCCAAGATCGGCGGCTCCATCATGTCCGACAAGGCAGTCCTGGAGGATTTCATCCAGGACATCGTCCTTCTCAGGTACATCGGCATACATCCGGTCATCGTCCACGGCGGAGGCCCGGAGATCTCCGAGGCCATGGAGAGGTTCGGCAAGAAGGCTGAGTTCGTGGGCGGCCTGCGGGTCACGGACAAGGAGACTCTGCAGATAGCCCGCATGGTCCTCCTGGGCAACATCAACGCCGAGCTTGTCTCTCTGATCGGCAAGTACGGCGGTAAGGGCATCGGCCTCTCAGGCCAGGACGGCATGTTCCTCAAGGCCAAGAAGAAGGCACCTGTCAAAATTCAGGGAAGGGAGCCCGTGGACCTGGGCTGGGTAGGCGACGTGGAGTCCGTCAACCCGGAGATCATCATGATCACCGCGGGCAAGGGCTACATCCCCGTCATCTCGCCAATTGCCGTGGACGGTGAAGGCAACAACCTGAACGTGAACGCCGACACAGCAGCCGGGGCCATCGCCATTGCTATGCACGCCAAGAAGTTCATCTCCATAACCGATGTCGAAGGCGTCCGGATGGACCCGAGCGACCCGAAATCTGTTATCTCCGAGTTTCCTGTCTCAGACTTCGAGCGGCTGGTCGAGGACGGCGTTATCAAGGGCGGCATGATCCCCAAGGTGGAAGCCTGCGTTCGGACGGTGGAGGGCGGTGTGGAGAAGGCCCACATCATCGACGGCAGGAAGCCGCACGCCATACTGCTGGAGCTGCTGACGGACGAAGGGATTGGGACGATGATACGCAGGAAATAAGATCATTATTTTTTGTTAAACCATAAGCTACTCGTTTGGATTGATTTATCTGTCCTCGGATAGTCTCAGTTCATCGCCACAAAATTCCTTTTTTACATCTTCTAACTCAAGACAAGAAGCGAGAACCAGCAATGAAATCTCAACGAGTTGAGTATCTCTCTTTGGATCGACCGGCCATTCATTATTCCGATACTTCCCGCCATGAAATAAATTATTCCGTACAATTTTTATTAATCTAATTATCCAACAGATATCACAATCAGAAGGACAACTTGAGGGACAACAACGACTTTTTGGCTCTCTTTTAGGAAGTCTCCAATCAATTCCTTTAACCGTGCGTATTTGCTCCTTGGGCAGATTATCTGGGTTCAATAGATAATCCGCATTTCTTTTTATCTTTTTCGCAGTTTCTGGATTTGATATAAGCTTAGGACACAGGACTTTCTTGCAAAAATTAATCCAATCAGCAGAAGCCTTTTCCGATTTCTTCAAATATTGATTGCGTTTTAAGGCATATTCGAATCGGGAAAATACTACAAAAAATTCGATTGCTAATTGTTGATCTGGCCCGAGAACTTCAAATATACTTTCACTTAAATCTGAAATTCGCTTTCCTTCTTCCGGCGTCAAAGTCAACCAATCACCTTAATAGATTCCCAATATGTATAGCGTCTACAAAGCTAACAGTCTCTGATTGCCAAGGCAGATTGCTATTGATCATGACTTCCTCCAGTTCGCTGACCCGGAGCGAAGCTAAACAACTATCGTGCCCATCTTGCGGGTCTA
The DNA here is from genome assembly GCA_003162615.1 of Methanothrix sp. Classification (GTDB taxonomy): domain Archaea; phylum Halobacteriota; class Methanosarcinia; order Methanotrichales; family Methanotrichaceae; genus Fen-7. Next base: position 4,293 of record PMNG01000084.1, read on the forward strand.
TCCATCTTTATACATAGCCAGAATGGCTCAAAACCACCTTCAGCTTCATCATTCCTCGACCTAGAACATATTGTTATCGAAAGCTGTAAAAGCCAGAGTTGATAGTCTCTTGTCCTGCATGCCGGAAGCTCCTAATTTAACTGGCGCGTTATCGGTTGTCGTATTTACTGGGCTATCGATTGCACGGCTGACTGCAGAGCTGTTCTGACTTACATTGCCTTTGTTGGTTTGGTTAATGGATGTGGTATTTGATAGAGTCTCCTGCAAGAGAGATTTTGCAGGCAATATCGTTTGATGGTTGCCGAGGTCGTCTCTGACAAACTCATCATAGCTGGGCATGTCAATGTCGACTGCCGGGTCGCCCAAGAAGTCGTAAGATGAACCTCCGCCGAGTGAACAAGGTCCTCCTCCGCAGCCTCCTCTAGCGTGAGGAAGATAGATGGCGATGGATGATAAGACCAGCAGAAACAAAATCGAATGCCTAAAACCAATCCCCATAGTCTACTAGAATTAGAGGCTGCGATTATAAGCCCTTCGATGGTTTGATGGAACTCAGCCGAGGCTATTGCAAAGTGATTTATAAGTACAAGCGTCAACACATACGTTCACGCTCTGCCAAACAGAACAATAACCATAACAGAAGAGTTTATAACATACTGAAGACCGAAAAGGAAGAATCAGAGCTTTTCGGAGGTTATTATCAAGATTTCACTTCCAAAATGAAACTTCTGAGATCCTGGATGAGATTGGTCAAGACGACGCTCTGCCGAATAGCATTGAGGCAGCATCCGAAGAATTGCGTCGCTCCAAAATACGAGATCAATCGAATTGAAACATCGTCTCAAGGTTTATAGCTGCACTTCTCCCGCCCCCTCTCCTTTGAATCCTTCAGCACCCGTGGCCTTGAACCGATGGCCCATTTTATTCTTGACTCCGGCAGCTCGAACTCGGCCACCACAGGAGCGTGGTCGGACTCGGGATAGAATATCCTTGGAGTGAAGACGATCGACTCATCGTGTAAAAGCTCGTTATGCACCTCCGAGCCCCGGAAGTAAGCAAGCAAGGTCCGCGAGACGAGAATATGATCAAGCATCTTGCCCTTGCCGTTGTGCAGGAACGAGTACCTGGCAGGCTCGGGGATGTTGCGCTCTGTAGGCACCATAACCCTCATGGCCAAGTCCATGTTTCCGGTGTTCTCAACATCGCCCCTTATCGCCTCGATGGCCACCTCGTCGAACTCCTCGTTGAAGTCGCCGCACACGACGATCAGGGCTGATGGGTCATCGTCGAAGAGCTTGTCGATGAGCATCCTGGTCTCCAGGGCCTGGCCGATGCGCTTCATGCTGGAGATGAAGACGCCTTCAGCCCAGCCGGAGGCCGTCTTCCAGGTGTGTTCATCGAGCTTATGGCCGGGTATACTGGTGGGCCGCCGGGACTTCAGGTGGAGGTTGATCACGTCCAGGACCATGTTGTTATCCACCCTGACCTTCACGTGGAGTATTGGCCGCTCCCAGGAAACCTCCTTTGCTTCAGTCTCCTCCGGCTGGGCAGTCACCTTTTGGTATCGAGGAGATGGCGCGTAGGAGTGCATGTACTGATGGCTCTCGACGATCTCGTAGCGGCTAAGGATCACCAGGTTTCGGCTCTCGTAGACCTGGCTGGTGCCCGCTATGGTGGTGGAAAACCTGTGGTAGCCTTCGTAGAGAGTAGACTGCAGGAGCTTGTTCAAAGCGGTAAGGTGCAGCCGGCCGTGCTCATCTTGGCCGCATACCTCCTGGAGGCAAAGGATATCGGCATTGAGCCTTACAAGCTGCGGGCGCATGATGGGAATTCGCTTGTCTAAGGTGGGCATGCGCCCGAGCTTATCATCGAGGTTCAGCAGATTGAAGGTGGCAATGCGAAGGCTGGTAGGCATCGGTCCTCTCCTGTTAAGTAAAATGTCTGTCTTGGCGGTTTATCTTTATGGTCTATCTTATGGTCTAATCTTGCAGCAGGTCTGAATGGTTTCGAACCTTCAGGTTGGCCTGGAAAGACCTGGAAATCATTGGATTTGCCATCGTCTCCGGCATTCCTAGCTCATTCAGAACGCCTTTGGTCAAATCCATTAAATCAAGCGTTGGCTGCTCTCTTGAGATCTTGATAACCGCCTCGTGGATGCGCTGGAGATAACGCAGGCTTTCGTCCATGATCCGGTATGCCTGTCCCCCATCCCTGGGCGGGTCCCAGGCGGCAAGCAGAACCTCGATTCCAACGATAGCCTTCAGCCTCTTGATGGATTTGACGGATGCCTGGGGATCGTCGTAGACGGGCATTTCCCCCGGCAGCGGAATGGCGTCTCCGGAGAAGAGCACCCCTTCTTCCGCCAGCCACAATGAGATCGAGCCTTCGGAGTGGCCTGGAGTGTGAATGACTTCCAGACTTAGGCTGTCGCCCAAATCCAGAATGTCTCCTTCCTTGAGGGCACGGTCAACTTTGACTGAACCTCCAACCAAAGAATGAAAGCCTGGGACCGGACGCTCTCTGGATTGCAGGTCAACATCTTCGATCCAGGCTTTCTCGGACACGTGCGCCGCAACGGCACAGCCGGATGCCTCTTTTATGGCCAGGGCGGATCCGATGTGATCGGGATGAGAATGGGTCAGGACGAGCAGCGAAATATCCTCGGGCCGCCTTCCCGTTTTCCTGAGATAATCGAAAACGAATTGCTCAGAGGATGCGACTCCGCTATCGATGAGACAGATCTTCTCGCCATAGATTAGGTAAACGTAAACAAACCGCGGGACCTTCAGGCCAGATTTGTCTGTAATCTGGAAGGTGACCTTTAGTGCGTGAATTTTGTCAGAGATCTGCATAATTATGCCTCATTATTTCTGCTACTATTTTCTCCAATTCGTCTTCTATTCTTCTACCGTTTTCCGCAACCTAGCCTTTTACCAGATCAAAAACCCACCGGCATACTCCAGGGGCCACATTACCGCAACTGCGATAAAATTCGACCTCCAACCCAGCGTTTTCATATTTTTCAATTAGACCCTCTATCTGATGCTTTTTCTTGAAAGTGTAAAAATGGATCGCGCCTCCTTTTTTAACCAGATGAGAAAAGATATCGAGCACTCGATCCATTCCGTAGGGTGTTGGAATTATCGCTCTATCGAATTTCGGATATCTGATATTCAGCAAATCAGCGACTACTAGGGCATCACCTTTTATCAAATCGATGTTATCTTCTACCCTATTCAAACGAGCGTTCTCTGTCATCCACTTACACGCCTCCGAATTCGACTCTATAGCCACAACTCGAGCACCAGCGGCAGCTACGGGCACCACATAGGGACCTACCCCACAGAATGGAATGAGCACTCTCTCCCTCGATTTCACTTTTAGAGCGACTCTTCTTCTTTCGTAGCCCAGGTGGCTGTTGAAGAAGACCTTGCGCAAATCAAGTCTGTAATAAAATCCGAACTCTCTGTGAACAGTTACAGTTTCACTGCCTGCCAGTATCTCAAAGCCTGCCACCCTCCTGTCGCCTTCCAGCTTGGATGCCTTGTTTAGAACTGTCTTTATGTTTCTATGTCCGGAGACTATGGTTTCTGCGATATCCACCTTGTAGATCTCCATTTTAGCAGGTACAGAGATTATCGCGATATCCCCCACGACGTGAAACCGATTTGATAGACGGGCTAAATCATCTTCCGGAATGATCCCCTTAAGCCGTTCCCTTAATCGCATTTCAGCTCCTCAAAGGATTTACCTAAAACCCTGATGATCACATATATCTTCCTCTCGCGATCTCGTACAATATCCATACGCTGAAGCGTCGTTCCGGTTGAGTGGGGCACCAAGGAGGTCTAGCCTTCGAGATGGGGAGGCGGACAAGTGCGAGGGTACTTTATCAAATTGATATTTAGTTTAGTTAATTTATCTAATATAAGATATCGATTCTCACCAGGGCTGGAAATGACAATCCAGACCGTATGAGATATATCAGTAGCTTGAAAATCCATGATGTCTATTTTCTGAGGAGGCTTGAATCGAAGGAGTACTTTAAAATTTTTTCTAGCGTAAAAGCTATAAACTTAAAAAAATATCGTGCAATGTATGAAGGACATGGAGAGGTCGAGAGAAACCATCTTTAAAACTTTCCGTGAAGGCTTAATTCAGAAACATCCAAAGGCGTTGAACATATTCCTGATCCTGGCACTGATCTCTCTAGTCATTGCGGGCGCTTTTCTGCTATCCGATATCATGTCCTTCAAATCAAATGCAGACCAAAAGGGGCCTTTCGGCGGCCTCTATCTAAAGATGCCTAAAGAAAGCCAGACAATAGTAAAGAACTGGCAGGAAAAGGGCATTACCCTGATAAATCAATTGAAATCCATTTTGGGGATGAAGGAACCCGTCAAAGCCGCAGTCAAGGACTCGACCAATAAAAACAAAGCTCAGGCTCTGCTAGCCAAGAACAGGCTCGCCAAAGCAAAAGAGGCCCGCACCAGAACAGGAAACCTGAGCCACCGGGAGAATTCGGTGGTCTCCCCTAACTCATCGCGAACTCTAGCATTAGTCCAACCTCTAATGATGACAAGTTCTATTATGACAGGTAGCGGGGGATCAGAAGGTAGCTCTGCGAAGGATATTGAGAATAACCATCTGGTCGTTGCAGTTACATCCAACATCAGTGAAAATCAGCTTAATTCGAACAAATCGATCTCGAACGAATCAGTCTCTAATGATTCAGTCTTTAACGAATCAGTTGTGAGCGAATCAGTCTCTGATGAATCACTCTTGAACGAACCAGTTATGAATGAATCAAGTACGAATAAACCATCAATAAGTGAATCGGCTTTGAACGAATCAGTTGTGAACGAATCAGTCTCTGATGAATCACTCTTGAACGAACCAGTTATGAATGAATCAAGTACGAATAAATCATCAATAAGTGAATCGGCTTTGAACGAATCAGTTGTGAACGAATCAGTCTCTGATGAATCACTCTTGAACGAACCGGTTATGAATGAATCAAGTACGAATAAATCAGCTATAAGCGAATCGGCTTTAAATGAATCGGTGGTGAACGAATCACAGATCAGACAATCAAATACAAACCAATCAGAGATGCGCATTAATTTAAGCAGCAATACTTCTAACAGTCTGCCAGCAACCGGTCAGGAAAGCAACAGCACTAGAAATAGCTCTTATCCCATTGTCACAAGGAACACAAACCTCTCATTTGACAATCACTCTACGGGGTTTATTGCCCTTCAACAATCTCAGACGAATTTTGCAGCTTCGAACTCTGCAGAGATCCACAACAACATCAATCAGGACAAAAACGGTTCATCCGCATCTGCGCCCCCGGAATTTAATAATACGAACAACGAAATTCATAATCAGAACGAGACCTCAAATTTGAAGACCAATAGTGACAGCACCCAGGATGAAAAAGCTAAGAACGAATCGGAGGGCACTATGCTGAATCAAAGGAGCAATATAACCTCCGATGCTTTAGCATCCTCCAGCAAAGATATCCCACCTAACAGCGTGCCGGATAAAGCATCAAACATTACACCGAACCAGATAACCAAAAGTCTCAATCCCGATTCCGCTCTCACTACCGGAAACACTCTCTTAGCTAGCGACAGCGCATCCCAATTACAAGAACCAAAACAGAATCAGACTTACAATCGAAACGAATCTAAAACACTCTTGGACGGATCGTCTATATCACTTCCACTGCCGAACAACAATACCGAAGAACTTCAGAATCATGCAGAGCAGAACACGAATACAGAGAAAAAGAAGGTATCCACAAGCAGCGCTTCGGTTAAGTCCCGGGAATCTAAGAAAGGGGTGACGAATCGTCCAAACATTCGGAGCCTAAAGGTGCAGACGCCCTCACGGATGACGGGGGCTGTGTCGAAGAACAAAAGGAAGTAACTACTAAATGTGATTGATCACTCTCTTATCAAGCCATAATGCTTTTCTTTTCAATAGATCCTGGTATGAAAAAATTGTAATTGTTGTCTTTGTTATATGATCGATGATCCTAGAATAATTCTTGCTCCGATACAATATCAAATCATAATAAATATTTAAGAATTATAAAGATAGACTTAAGTAGTTTTAGATCGGAAAAGCTCAGGTTTATAAACAACATTGATTATAAAAAGAGGATTATCCATGGCCAAGAACATCAAAGATAGATCAATAGACCCCGCCAGCCAGGAGATGCTGGCCGTCGCGGCCAAGGCAGGCCTTGAGACGGCGTGGGATCGTTTCGACAAGCAACAACCCCAGTGCGGCTTCGGAGAACTGGGCCTGTGCTGTCGCAACTGCAACATGGGCCCCTGCCGCATCGATCCCTTCGGCGAGGCGGCTACAAAAGGCGTATGTGGTGCTACAGCAGACATCATCGTTGCCCGTAACCTTCTGCGAGCCATCGCAGCCGGGGCTTCTGCCCACTCGGACCACGCAAGGGATGTGGCTCATACCTTCAAGCTGATGTCCGAGGGCAAAGCACCGTCCTATCAGGTCAAGGACCAGGCCAAACTTGCTAGGCTGATGAAGGAGTATGGCGTATCCACTCAGGTTGACCTGGCCGACGCAGTATTGGCAGAGTTCGGAAAGCAGGAGGGTCCAATACAGTTCATCAGCCGCGCCCCTGCCAAGCGCCAGGAGATCTGGAAGAATCTAGGCATTGAACCCCGGGGAATCGACAGGGAAATAGTGGAGTGCATGCACAAGACAACCATGGGCGTGGACAACGATCACGTAAACCTGCTGCTCCAAGGCCTGCGGGCGAGCTTGGCCGACGGCTGGGGCGGGTCCATGATCGCTACAGAGCTTCAGGACATAATGTTCGGCACGCCTACACCCGTTCGCGCCATGGCGAACTTAGGAGTCCTGGAAGCCGACAAGGTGAACATCATAGTCCACGGTCATGAGCCTCTGCTCTCAGAGATGATCGTCTCTGCGGCAAGCGACCCAGAGCTTGTGGACCTGGCCAAGAAACAGGGAGCTAAAGGCATCAACGTGGCGGGTATGTGCTGCACCGGGAACGAGATCCTCGTACGCCACGGCATCCCAATCGCCGGTAACTTCCTCCAGCAGGAGCTAGCAGTTGCCACAGGAGCTGTGGACGCCATGGTTGTGGACGTCCAGTGTGTCATGCCTGCCTTGGGTGCGCTGGCGGGCTGTTTCCACACCAAGTTCATCTCCACATCGCCAAAGGCCAAGTTCCCGGGCGCTACTCATATGGAGCTCAAAGAGGAGAGCGCCTATGAGACGGCTAAGCAGATCGTCCGGGTGGCAGTCGTAAACTATGGACTACGCGACCCCACAAAGGTTCACATTCCCAACATCAAGTCTGAGGCCATTGTAGGGTTCAGCGTAGAGGCAATCGTTGGAGCGCTAGGTGGAACGCTCAAGCCGCTGCTGGATACCATTGCCAGCGGAGCCGTCCGAGGTGTGGCAGCAGTCGTCGGCTGCAACAATCCAAAGGTAAAGCAGGACTACGGCCATGTAAACCTTGTCAAGGAGCTGATAAGAAACAACGTCCTCGTCGTTACGACTGGCTGCAACGCCCAGGCCTGCGCAAAGGCCGGGTTGCTTCTGCCCGAGGCAGCCGATCTGGCTGGCGATGGCCTGAAGGCTGTCTGCAAGGCTCTCGGTGTACCGCCAGTCTTGCACATGGGCTCGTGCGTGGACATCAGCAGGATAATGGTGGCCTGTGCAGCTATAGCCGATGCACTCGGATGTGACATCAGCGATCTTCCCGCAGCGGCGGCTGCTCCTGAGTGGATGAGCGAGAAGGCAGTCGCCATCGGAGCATACGTCGTAGGTTCGGGCGTCTACACAATCCTGGGCACCATACCTCCAATCCTAGGGAGTCAGGGTGTTACCGAACTTCTTACAGAGGGCATCAAGGGTGTAACCGGAGGGGCTTTCGCTGTGGAGCCGGACCCCAACAAAGCTGCGAAGCTCATGATCGATCACATCGAGGCCCAGCGCAAGAAGCTGGGCCTGTGAGGTCACATGAAGGAAATATTCGTCCGCCCTGAACGGTGCATGGGCTGTCGATCCTGCGAGATTGCCTGTGCCGTGGAACACTCTGGCAGCAAAACCCTCTTCGGGGCACTGACCGATAAGCCGGAGCCAAGGAAGAGATTGTACGTGGAAACGATCGGCAGCCAGAGGATGCCTCTTCTCTGCCATCACTGCGACGAAGCGCCGTGTGTGGCAGTGTGCCGAACTGGTGCCACATCCAAAGACGAAGTTACAGGAATAGTCACAAAGGACCATGATAAATGCGTAGGCTGCTGGGTCTGCGCCACCATCTGCACCTATGGTGTGGTCGGCAGGGAGAAGGAGGAGCGAATCGCTCTGAAATGTGATCGATGCAAGGATATGGAGATTCCGGCATGTGTCAAGGCCTGTCCTACTGGAACCCTGATCTTCCTGGAGGAAAGGCAGCTTGCAGACATCGGTAGCAGGGACGCAAGTATGAAGACCGCCGAGATTCAGAGATCCAGATCTACACCGGAGATCCAAAGCTGAAGCCCTCTTATAGCGGTTAAAGAAAAATTATGAAAAAGGCAGCTTGCGCCGCAAGGGATATAGCTTTGAACATGTTTGAGGGATGAGATGCCGGCGCGGGCCCTACCAATCCCTGTATTGAAGCTCACACGAAGCGTAAATCTCAGCCAGCATGCCCGCAATGGGATACTATCGCTGAGTAACATCATTGAGGAGACGTTAAGGGGCAAATGCAGGATGGCCCTGCTCATCGCCTAAAACAAAATAGAATTAGATCGCCACAAGGGAGAGAGATGTCGAAATCGCTTGTTTCAACGATCTGCCCGTATTGTGCTGCAGGCTGCGGGTTTTATGTCGCAGTCGAGAAAGGTAGAGCTACGGGGATCGAGTATATGCTAGAGCATCCAGCCAACGAAGGGTCCCTCTGTCCCAAAGGCAACGCTGCTCTGGAGGTAGTCTACAGTGAGGATAGGCTGCTTTATCCAATGAAGAGAAACGGGAACGAGTGGAGCAGAATTTCCTGGGACGAGGCTCTTAAGCTGGTCTCCAAAGGCCTAGGCAGGACCATCAAAAATAGCGGACCTGATTTTGCAGGTTTCCTCTCGTCGTCAAAGTGCACTAACGAGGAGAACTATCTGATCCAGAAGCTGGCCCGATCCCTGGGGTCGAGGAACGTCGACAACTGCGCGCGTCTATGTCATGCACCATCCGTTGTGGGACTGAACAGAACTCTAGGGGCAGCAGGAATGACCAATCCCATCCCCGATCTGGCCAACTCGAAGTGCATATTCGTCATAGGATCTAACCTGGCTGAGAACCATGCCATCCTATCCCGTTGGATTCACAGGGCCAAGGACAGAGGTGCCCAGGTAATCGTGGCAGATCCCAGGCTGACTCACACCGCTTGGCTGGCCGACCTCTTCCTACAGCTCAAGCCCGGAACAGATGTGGCCCTTTTGAACGCAATGATGAAAGTGATCATAGACGAAGACCTCGTTGATAAAGCGTTCATTTCAAAGTCCACAAAAGGTTTCGAGGACTTAGTTAAAGCCGTAAAAGATTATACTCCAGAAAAGGCAGCCGAGATAACGGGCGTTCCAGCGAAGGATATTGTCAAAGTTGCCCGGATGTATGCCAAGTCGCCAGCGTCGGCAATCCTTTACTCCATGGGAATAACCCAGCACACTTCTGGCACTGACAACGTCCAGTCTGTTGCCAACCTTGCCCTGATCACCGGACAGATCGGAAAGGAGGGCACAGGTGTTCTTCCTCTGCGTGGCCACAACAACGTCCAGGGAGCCTGTGACATGGGCGCTCTGGCTGAGTTCTATCCCGGATACAGAAAGTCTGATGACCCTGAGACGGCAAAGTTCTTTGGTCAAACATGGGACACAATCTCCCTTCCAGTAGGCCGTGGATTGACGGCCACGGAGATGATCGATGCGGCTTGCAATGGCGAGCTCAAGGCCATGTACATCGTGGGCGAGGATCCAGCCAACTCCGACCCCTGGAGCTCTCACGTCAAGGATTGTTTGGAGAACCTGGACTTCCTGGTGGTCCAGGACATTTTCATGACAGCAACGGCTCAACTGGCGGACGTCGTTCTTCCTGCGGCCTCGTGGGCAGAGAAGGAGGGAACCTACACCTCCACGGAAAGAAGGGTGCAGTGGTCCAACCGCGCCTTAGAACCGCCGGGGGAGGCCAAGAGCGACCTGGAGATCGTTTGCATGGTGGCAAAAAGCATGGGCTTAAATTTCGATTATCCAGATGCAGCGTCAGTCCTTGCAGAGATCAACAGACTGGTTCCGACCTACAAGGGAATAACTCGTGAGCGCCTGGGAATTGGAGGCCTCATCTGGCCGTGCCCGAGCACAGACCACCCTGGTACTCCCATTCTGCACTCTGCTGGCTTTAAACTTCAGGATGGTCGTGCGTTGATAGCCCCAGTCCAGTACAAGCCTGCAGCCGAGGACACAGGAACTGAATATCCGCTCATCCTGACTACGGGAAGAATCGCCGTACACTTCAATGCCGGGTCCATGACACGGCGGAGCCCCTCTCTGATGGAACGTGCTCCTAACCTTTTCGTAGAGATAAATCCGGAAGATGCTGCGCCCCTGCGCATAAACGACGGCGACAGCGTAGAGGTGACAACAGAGCGTGGGACGACGACCGCGTTGGCCAGGGTGACGGATAGCGTAAAGCAAGGAGTGGTCTTCATGCCCTTCCATTACCCTGGAACCAACTTCCTCACAACAGACGCAAGGGACGCGGAGGCCAAGATCCCTGAGTTCAAGGTGGCCGCCTGTAATATAGTCCGGAGGGATTAGATGATGCGGGTCTACGTAGATATCAACAGGTGCATAGGCTGCCGCTCCTGTGAGGTGGCATGTAAACGCGTTCATGGAGGCAAGGGCCACGTCAATGTCCACATCAGCGAAGATCGGGCATCTGTCCCTCTCTTTTGCCACCACTGCGAAGAGGCCGCATGCACCATGGCCTGCTACAGCGGTGCACTGACCAAGGATGGCGAGCGCACCTCCTTCAGTCTGGACAAGTGCACAGGATGTGGGTTGTGCAGGTTGGCCTGTCCCTTCGGGGTTGTGTGGACTGATAAGCTGGCTCACAAGTGCGATCTGTGCGCCCCTAACGAGACACCCACATGCGTTCTCACCTGCCCGGCTCAGGCGCTGTCAAATGACTATGAGCTTGCTCTTAAGAGGGCAAGGGCCAGAGCTGGCAGGGCAACAATTCTCGGAGGTAAAAGATGATCCAGGTTGATGCCAACAAATGCTTGGGCTGCTTTGCGTGCTCCAACATATGCCCTAATCAGTTCATAACCAGGGAGGAAGAGGAGGGCAAAAGGAGGACAATTCGCTGGTCCAAGTGCAAAGAAGAATGCGATATCTGTGTGGAGTTCTGTCCGGCAAAAGCCCTTACACTCATCCCTTATAGCGATAGTACGCCTGAGGTCATCGAGGTATCCTTCGATCTGGTTCCCTGCGAGGTCTGCAAAAAAGGCTTTGCCACGGAGCCCTTGCTGAAGAGGATCAGAGAGACAGTTCCTTCTAACCTGCAAACGGATTCGACCGGCAGATCCTGGGTGGAGATCTGCCCCTTCTGTAGGCGAGAGTTGGAAGCAGAGATGGCTTCAAAGCAAGTTGTCCAGAGTCGCAGAAAATAAGTGATGCCTTGCAAATTAAGCCGTCTGACCCGGAGACTAAAGAATACTGAAAAGAAAAATTACTCATAAACGATTAAGTGTGATAAACCCAAGAGATATGACAAAAGCCGTTAGACTATGGGAGTCAGACTTATCTTGTTCTGGTTTTCAAAGAGCAGGTAGTAAGGCTCAGTCCTGGGTATGATCCCGTAAAGGCACAGGCCACCGTTTAGTTCATTGACCAGGAAGTATGTATCTGCAGTGTGGATGGCCATGTTGATGCTCTCCTGGCCAGTTTTCACTACAAAGACATTTACGTCGTTTGTCTCCTTCCACTTGCGGATCATCCGGTTGGCCATATTCAGGAGCTGTTTGTAGCCGAATGCAAACTCCATAGCATCCATGCCGATTATGTTGAGGATGGGCTTTCCAGTCCTCTCCCTCAGGCCATCCCATTTCTCCAACAGCTCTTTTCCCCACTCCTCCAGGTCTTCGTCTTCTCCTGGTTGGGAGATCACAACGTTGGTCGGGACAAATATGTCGCGAGAGCTGAGCTGATACCCGATGCTTGGAAGTATAAAGACGCCTCTGCCGTTCTTTAGGGCGTTGGAGGCCAAAGCAGTCAGGATCTGATAGTACCTCTTGCCAACTCCGTGATCGATCTCGATTACGTTGCAGGAGCCGTACTTTAATCCTCCGGTCAGTATGTCGAGGTCGGGAATTCCTGTGGAGATCCTGAACTCTCCCGGATCGGGAACTCTGACAACGTCGCTGGCTATCCTGGCATCCTGATGTTCGCGGTAGGGCTCGAAGTAGCTGAATCGACCGCCGTGCAATGTCGTTGTGTAGGTCTTCTGCCTGATCTCAACGCCTCTGAGCTTATTCAGCCTGATCTGCCTGGCATGCCGGGTTCTCATGCTATTTGGGCTGTCTGTGCCTGAGCTACCCATCAGCTTGAACTGTTCCATGGTAACCACACCGTCGACGATGTAGTCCAGGGGCATAGTGTCAGCGAACTCGCTGACAAGAATCAGGTGAATCCCAGTGTCTCGAGCAAATTCGCACATGTTCTGCTCAAAGCTGTGCTGGGTATCCTCTATGAAGTGAGATGTATAATTTAGAACGGCGTCCCAGCTGTCAATGACAATCATGGGATTGTCCATCTCCTCAGCCTCATCGAAGAAGACCCTGAAGAAATCGAGTACTGCATCATATTCAGAGAGCTCTCTGGTGGCGCCTTTCAGGCTCTTGAGGAGCCTGTTTTGTGTTGCGTTGATCACATTTTTCGGAGGGATTATATCGCTGATCCATGGGTTCGTGGCGTAGAGGCGTTGAGGATCGATTCGAGTGGAGATATACACGCCGTTCTTCTTCTCGCAGAGGGTGTTTATGATCTCCAGGGCTAAAGTTGTCTTCCCAGTTCCCGGCAACCCCTTTATCAGGAGTGCCTGGCCCTCCTCAATCCCGAAGAAGTTTTTGATTTCTTTGGGGATTTGCATCTTAACACCACTGCCTAGCTATTTTTTGCGCCTAGTGAGCAACCACATTTATTTGCCCTCTTCATAAGGGCACAGATCTGGTCCGGTCTTACCTTGAATGAAAAGTAGATGGTCTTTTCGTCACCGTCGCAGAGGTCGATATCAACTACAGGCATTGCCTCAAACTCGCCTCCTGACTCCTTAGGCACGTGAGGCGCCTCCGAAACTGGAGCCACGCTCCTTGTTCTCCACAGCTTGGCAGGTCCTACCTCGACGAATACTACTCTTCCTTCTGACCTGAGCACCGAAAGGTACTTTATCACAGTGGTCTTGCTGATTCCGGCTTTTTTTGCTACATCCACCGTGGTTAGTCCCACATCAGATTCTTCTATGGACTTCAATATCCTTTCCTTGTAGGAATCCATTTATTGCCGCCATAATGTACAGTGAGCTATCCTTGTTCCTATCTGAATGATGATGCATGGTTCATAAGCCTTGCCATATCTTTTGTTATTCCATATTCGTATTTCTATTTTTCTAAATCTAAAGTTTGGCGATATTGCGAGGTCTCGGACAAAATCTTAAGATGGACAATATAATCAGCCCACGTGACATTCGAAGAAGAAAAAATTTAAACCCTAAAGAATCCTCGCTATAGCAACTAGGCTTCATCGGCTTTATAACCAATACCAAGGGATTGATGCGAAGGAATTTCCGTTGACCTCTGATTGCTCCTCTGGGGAAAAGCATTCCATTGAGGGATTATGGCCACCGCTCCGAGGGGACTATATCGTCGGCAATCCGGAGTGCAGGGTAGCAGTTGTGACACTGGCCAGCAATCTGCGAGTTGAGAATACCGCTATCATAGGTACCTGCAAGACGGAGAACCTGGGCGTTGAGAAGATCGTGGCAAATTTAATCTCCAACTCCAACATCCGCTTCTTGCTGATCTGCGGAGCCGAATCCAAGGGGCATCTGCCGGGCAACACCATCATCGCGCTTCATAAGAACGGATTAGACGAGAAGGGCAGGATAATCGGCTCGAAAGGAGCCATCCCATTCATACAAAACCTGACAACCGAGGCAATAAGACGGTTTCAAGCCCAGATCCATTTGATTGACAGGATCGGCCTGGAGGACAAGGAGCAGATAGGGCTACTGGTTGAAGAGTACAGTTCAAAAGGAGAGCCATACCCTGAGGAGCCGTTTCAGGCGGTGAAGCGTAGATCCATGAAGGGTTTGTCTGCACCACTTGGGGCAGAAGTAGGTGACGTTTTAATTGGATCTGATGTTACCTTGGATAGTGTTGCTTGGAAGATAACAGGGGGCTGAAGTTGTTCAGATTTGAGAGAGAACAAGCAGTGGTCAATATCGCAGGAGTGAAGTTAGGCGGCCAACCTGGCGAGTTCCCTACAGTCCTGGCTGGCACCATATTCTACCAAGGCCACAATATTGTCCAGGATGAGGATCAGGGCAGCTTTGACAGGGCAAAAGCTGAAAAGCTTGTCATAAGGCAGGCGGAGCTATCGGAAAAGACTGGAAACCCTGCCATTCTTCATGTCTACGCTAGTACGATTAAAGCCTTTGAGAGATACCGGGATTTTGTGGAAGATATCTGGGACGGGCCAATCATAATAGACTCTGCCGATCCAGAGGTTCGGTCGGCGGCGGCAGGACTGGTCTCTGAGCTAGGGTACGCGGACAAGGTAATTTACAACAGCATAAGCCTTGCCACTAATTCGTCGGAAGAGAAAACCATTCGAGATTCAGAGATCGATTCAGCCATACTCTTGGCCTACAATCCAGCAGAGCCTGGCTTGGACGGCTCCATAAAGGTGCTGGAGACGGGTGGGTCGGTTCGAGAGAAGGGGCTGATTTCCTTGTCCAAGGACCTAGGCATAGTCAACCTTCTGATCGATCCGGGTGTAGTGCCGATAGGAAGCGGGGCAGGGGTCGCACTTAGATTTTCCGTTGTTGCCAAAGCAAAGTTCGGCCTGCCTGTGGGATCAGGTATACACAATGCAGTAAGCTCTTGGCCTTGGCTGAAGGGCAGGACCCTCCAGGACAAGCAGTGCTGTGATGCAGCAGCAACGGCAATGCAACAGCTCTCGGGAGGAGACTATGTCCTTTACGGCCCCATCGAGAACGCTGACTTCATTTTCCCGGTGGCAGCCATGGCCGATATTATGATCGCCGAGGCAGTTAGAGATCTGGATATCTGGCCCGTCGCTGAGCACCCGGTGCACAGGCTGATCTGAGCCGTATCAGAGACAGATGGAATTTATACCATCGCTCCTGAATTATCAGCATGTACCTTTCCAGGGAAGAGGAGCTTGTTTACCTAGGCCAGCGTGGTGAGTCCCTCCGGCGGGCAATGGAAATCCTCGTGGCCCTGGGGGACATCTTCGATGCTGATCGCCTCATACCGGTTAAGAGCGTCCAGATTGCGGGAGTATCCTTCAAGAACATAGGTGAGGCAGGTCTTGAATGGATATCAGACCTGAAAGGCAAGGTTGTTGTCCCAAGTATCCTCAACCCTGCTGGAATGGATCTGTCCCGCTGGCACGAGATGGATATAGACGATAATTTTGCCCTCAAACAAAAAGCCACCATCGATGCCTACCGCCGACTGGGAATCGCCATCGACTGTACCTGTACTCCGTATCAGATTAACCCAGAGATCGCATGCTTCGGGGATCACCTGGCCTGGAGCGAGTCATCAGCGGTGTCTTTTGCTAACTCAGTTATAGGCGCCCGGACCAATCGTGAGGGCGGACCCTCGGCCCTGGCTGCAGCCCTGATTGGGAAAACGCCATTTTATGGATACCATCTGGACGAGAACAGGATTCCAACGCACAGGATAGATGTGGAAGCGGATCTGAAGGGCTCGGACTTTGGGGCTCTTGGTTTTCTTGTGGGCAGAACGGTCAAGGACGGCAATCCTCTTTTTAAGCTTTCAAGCAGGCCAACTCTTGATGAGCTCAAGTCTCTTGGAGCGGCCATGGCAGCCAGCGGATCGGTTGCCCTTTACTATGTCGAAGGGGTTACTCCAACGCCCCCCGAGGAGTATGGCGAGCCAGAGAAGATCTCGGTGGACAGAAAGCAGATCGATGAGGTCTACGAGAGACATCCTGGCACAGATGCGGATATCGTTGCACTGGGCTGCCCACACTGCTCAAAGGCAGAGCTGAACCGCATTGCAGAGCTCCTGAAGGGCAAAAAAGTAAAGAAGGAGCTATGGGTGTGCACGGCACGCAAGATCGCCGAGGGCTGTCCAGATCTTGTAACAAGGATCGAGAAGAGCGGTGCCAAGGTCATCTGCGACACCTGCATGGTTGTCTCTCCAGCAAGCGAGCACTTTCGGAAGATGATGGTCAACTCCGGAAAGGCCCTGGCTTACATTCCGGGCCTTTGCGGAATTGAGGCCGGCTTTGGCTCTACCGAAGAGTGTATCGAAGTGGCTACAAGGAGAGATTGAGAATGCAGATAAAGTGCCACCGAGTGGCCAGTGGCTGTGCCTCTGGATTGGCTCTTGTTACCAAGGAACCAATCTCCTTTCTGGGAAATGTCAACCCAGAGACTGGTGTAGTAGTGGACCCGGACCACGAACTCTATGGTAAGTGCATCTCAGGAAAGATCCTGATCTTTCCTGGCAGCAAGGGCTCGACTGTAGGGTCCTACGTGATATACCAGCTAAAGAAGCGAGGTTTAGCGCCGGCGGCCATGATAAACATCAGGTCGGAGCCCATAGTGGCAGTTGGTGCCATCATAAGCGGAATCCCCCTAGTGGACAGGGTGACGGACGACGTCCTCGTATTGAAGGATGGCGTTTTAGTAACAGTCGATGCCGACAGTGAGCTAGTTCAGATACCCGGCGATCTTACTGAACAAAGGAATATGCCTCCAAAAACTTATCGTTCTGCTCAGGAGGTCCGACAGTAACTCTTATGTGATTTTCTCCTGCACCGGGCATCGGCGAGCAATCCCTGACTACAATTCCTCTTTCGAGCAGGCTCTTTGTGATCTCCGCCGACCTCTTCGGCGTCTCGATGTACAGGAAATTTCCTTGAGACGGATGTGCGCTCTCAATTCTGCTTTGAATCATATCCCTCTCCGAGCGTATTTTTGAGACCGAGCGTTTCATGTGCTCCACATCCTCAAGGGCTGCTACTCCTGCCGCTAGCGATAGGCCGCTTATGCTGAACAGAGGCGAGATGCGCCTGTACTGCTCAGCAATCCATTCAGGAGCTACGACATAACCTAGCCTCAATCCAGCCAGTCCGAAGGCTTTGGACAGCGTCCTGCCGATGATCAGATTCTCTTGATCACCAACCATCTTAATAAGGCTCTTATCTGCGAACTCAACGTAAGCTTCATCCAGAAATATAACGGCATCTGTACTCTCAGCTATCGACCTGACGGTCTCTTCTGAAAGGGCGTTACCGGTGGGATTGTTGGGCGAGCATAGGAAGATAATCTTAAAGCCTTTTGGGATCACAGGATTTACTTCAAATTCTTTCTGCCTTTGCTGGTAGACTGGACTTGCTCCACACAGCCTCACAGCCAGGCTGTAGAGAGTGTAGGTCGGAATGGGGATTAGGGCTTTGTCTCCTTTTCCCAGAAAAAGTCTGGCAACTGTAGTAATGACCTCATCCATTCCGGCTCCTGCCACTACGTTCTCCTCTGGGTAGCCTGTGTAATCCGATAGAGCATCCAAAAATGACCTGGAGTCGGGATACCTGTGGAGCTGGACGCTCCTTAGAGCTTCCCAAACCTTTGGACTGGGACCGTAGGGGTTCTCGTTGCGGCTCATCATCAGGATTTGGCCGGGGTCCAAGCCGTATAGCCTGGACACCTCTGCAGGATCAATTCCTGCATCGTCCGGCTCGAGCTCTGAAAGGAATGGCATTAAGTTGCTGGCATAATCTTTCAAAGAAATCACTGGTTAAAATAAGGGTTGAACATTGTATAAAAGTTATCCTTCAGCCTGGTAAAAGGACGAAAGGAGATATCTTTTCGATCAAAGAAATCGGAACCCTTTTATCTTCACTCTGCCTCAAGCCCTGCATGTTTAAGATCGGTTTTGTCAAGCTGGGCAATATTGCCACCTCGCTGGCTATTGATCTTGCCCTGGACGAGATTGCAGAGCGGAACGACATCGAGTTCAAGATCCTTAGTTTTGGTCCTAAGATGACCAAGACTGAGGGCGGTGCTGCTGCGGAGCTTAAGGCTTGGAGTCCTCAACTGGTTGTAATTACCAGCCCCAATGCGGCCACTGCTGGCCCGACAGCTGCAAGGGAGACCTTCAAAGGACTGCCAACCATCGTTATCTCAGATGGTCCTACTAAGAAGGAGTCAAGGGATGCCCTGGCCGCCGAGGGCTTTGGTTACATTATCCTTCCAGTTGATCCCCTGATCGGTGCCAAACGTGAGTTCCTCGACCCAGCCGAGATGGCCCTCTTCAACTCAGACGCACTGAAGGTCTTGGCAGCGTGCGGTGCTGTCCGGCTGGTCCAGGAGGAGCTGGACAAAGCCATGGGTGCAATAGCCAAAGGCGAGGCCAAGCTGCCCCAGATCCTTGCCACGCCGGAGAAGTGCGCCGAGAGGATGGACTTCAAGAATCCCTACGCCAGGGCTAAGGCCGTCGGCGCTCTTTATATGGCCCAGACGGTAGCAACCATCGACGCCCAGGCATGCTTCAAGCTCAAAGAGCTGGGGCCGATAGCTTTGGCAGCAGCAGCAGGCCACGAGGTCATGCGCGCCGCTGCGCAGTTAGCGGACGAGTCTAGGGAGCTGGAGAAGGCCGGGGATTCGGTATCCAGGAAACCACACGCCAGGTCCGGCGAACTGATGAAGAAGACAGGACTGTTGGACAAACCAGAGCGGGCCTGATTAGGCCTGCCTATCAATTATTGGTCGTGTATGTCTATAATTGATAGGATTTATATATCTTGAGTTTGATTCCCCACTATGGGGGAGTAGTTACGCAATCGGATCTAGATGTATCAGCATTCTGGTGCAGGCACGAAGGTTGTCCTGATTACGGAAAGAATGGTGCAGGGAACATAATTTTCAAGGAAAGATACGGTAAACATAAGATAGCACTTCTTCGCTGTAAGACCTGTGGACACTGCTTTAGTGAGTGTCGAGGGACGCCCTTTTTCAAT
>PMNG01000137.1 GCA_003162615.1 Methanothrix sp.
CCGCCGAACTTTGCAATCTACCGGCAAGATTAACGATATCTTGCCACGAAAGACCTGTTCCCTTGCGGAGACTGAGACGAGTCCAAGTTCCTTCCTGACTTCCAAATTTCTTTAAGCATCCGGGGGATGGAGGTGCTTGGAGATCAAAACTTTCCCAGGGAGATTTCCTGCGTCCAGGTCCTCAAATGAGCGCAAGCAAAGGTTTGATGGGCCGGAAAGGGCTGTCCTCGCAGACTTCATGATGCGCCAACCTTACCAAAATCAATAAAGCCTTGCTCAACATCTACCGATAGCAGTTGCACGCGAATCCGGTCTCCGACATCAACGCCTTGGTCCCCGGTTTTTAGCCTTCCTTCAATCGGCAATTTAAGAAGGCGGACCCAAGTACCTTTCGTAGATGCACCCGTAACCATAGAATCGAACTGCTCTCCGATTCTAGATTTAAGAAGAAGCCCGGCAGCGGATTTGCCAACTTGCCGCTCAACCTTTTCAGCTGCATTCTCTTGTTTCGTGCAATGAGTTGCCAGATCTGCTAGCTCATCATTGTCGTAAGGCGTTGATCTTGCGTCGATTGCTGCTTTGAGCAAGCGTTGAGTGATCAGATCCGGATACCGACGATTGGGAGCTGTGGAATGAGTGTAATCCTTGACCGCGAGACCAAAGTGTCCCGTGGCATTTTCTCCGGGAAGTTCCGCAACATATTCACCTGATCCTAATAGCTTGATCACGGCGAGAGATAGGTCCGAAAATCGAAGGGGGTCGGCTTTTTTCTCCGTCGTCAGAAACCACTCCAATGCTTTTGAATCCGGATTCTTGGGAAGCTTGAATGCGTGCTGCGCTGCTAGCTCTACGATTCGTTCCCATCGTTTGGGAGAGCGGACTACACGGCGAATTGAAGGAAATTTTTTTGAAGAGAGATACCGGACGGTCACGCCGTTTGCCGCTATCATGAAATCCTCAATAATGTCCTTGGCACGGTTTTTTTCTTCCACTTGCAGATCGAGGATAGAATCGCCTTCAAATATCGGTTTGGCTTCGATGGTTTCGAGACAAAGCGCCCCTTTCATATGACGAAGATTCTTCATACTTTGTGCGGCCTTGTCCTGCAAGCGCAGATTCTCAGCCAATCCTTTCACGGCTGCAATCTCCAAAGGCACATCTATGCTCCCTTCCAGCCATGCAGCAACGCGGTTATAAGCAAGCTTCGCATGATTGCGGACAATCGCACGATATACATCCGAATCTTGAACCGATCCATCCATGCCAACAACCATTTCGATGACAATAGCCAGACGATCCTGATTAAGATTCAACGACGTGAGGTTGGTGGAAAGCTTTTCCGGGAGCATTGGAAACATCTGGCCTGGAGTATAAACTGATGTTGTGTTGTGGCGCGCTTGTTCGTCGATGGCTGACCCCTTTTTAACGAGTGAGTCTACGTCCGCCACCGCGACTCTGATCTTTGCCTTGTCGCCTGGCATCGCTTCGGCAACGGTTAGCTGGTCGAGGTCGCGGGAGTCATCATTGTCGATGGAAGACCAGAGGAGATCTCTTAAATCGCGTGCCCTCGCGCTTTCAATTGTTGACGGCGATTGAATCTTGTTAAGCTCTGCAAGTGCTTCGGCAGAAAAGTACGGGAGCAAGCCTCTGTCAAGCATTGCCCTCTTTGCGATATCCTGTAAGATCGCACGGTCATGATTGTCGTTCGAGGACGTCATTCTTTCCATCATTGCGGAGATCGCAGATATTCTTTTTCATTGCTGGACTTCGGATGATTGAGGTCCTCATGATCTATGTAAGAATCAACATGACTAAACAGCATAATCAAGTTCTTGGAAATAAAGAATTGAGGATTATGAACAACCACTGTCTGCACGTTCCTCAATTAATATATCCCGCTTTCATATCTCGATTCGCTATTTTAACCTGATTTCTGGTCATTCTTCTTCTATTTTCCTGTCAAATCTATAGCTCACTCTAGGTATACATACCAGCCCGCCTCAAGTGTATGTTACGTGTTTTGGCTACACAGGCTACATAAACGCCAAGTTCGGCCAGATCCAGATTCACGAGGGATCACGGAACCTCCAGGAAGCTGCTCTTGAAGATCAAGGAGCTGGCAATTCAACATAGTGTTAGCAGGCGCCTGAACTATTCCCGCAGGTGCGCCGAAACCTCGGCTATGCAGGCTCAAATTAAGCAAGGGCTTCTGTTTGGCTATGAGGATGAAGGATAAGCTACGCGATTAGAGATGCCAATAAGTGAGAGGTATACCCGGAGAGAACGGCCTCTGAATTCGACGCTGCGTACTATCGAGAGCTGCGGGATAAGACTTGGGTAGAGGCGGCGTTTGTGTTCGATTAGATTCGAAGGTAGCTCCATAGCCAAACAAATTTTGGAAGTTAAAATAGAAAAATAGTTGAATCCCTAGCTGAGGCTGAGATTGACCAGGCCAGGGCCGTAGATTCTCCTAAGTCAGATGTGCTAGTTCGTCCTCCAGCTCCTTGATATACTTGTCAAGCTGTCTGATTTTATTCTGCAAGATATGGTTCTTTTCATCAGATATCCTAAGCTTACTTTCAAATGACGCCTTTAGCGTATCGTCACAGGTTCTTAGTCTGTCCTTAAGCTCCTTGACCCTCTCCTCAAGAATCTGAACTTGCTCTCCAGGTGTCGACATGTTCATGACCTCTTTCTTCGAAAACTTCTTTAATTGTTTCCTTCAAACAATTAATATCTATCTGGAAGAGTATGGCTTCCAGGAGGTTCTTGGACTGCACGTTTTCTAAGTTAACTTCGCTGCGAGTTCACCCTTTCAGCGATATTATTGATTGCTCCATTTAGAACACTAACTGGATCTCCGGATTGTCTGGAGCTCTACTATTACATATCTTGATCTTTCATCGGTTAACTCATCCTAAAATAGATGGTCAAAGCCTGAACATATCGCTCTTTTTTCGATATTGATTTTCGAACAATCGTCCCATGAAATCGAAACCAGAAAGATGTAAATACGATTAGAGTATACTTATTTAGGATGATGTGAATGGCTGCTGAAGAAAATATAAAGACAACTATCGACGAACTTCAGAAAGTTCTGTCGGCAAATAACATAATTGGACAGCCCATAGAGATGGAAGATAAGATAATTGTTCCCATTACCAAGATGGGCATGGGCTTCGGAACCGGATCGAGCCAGTGCGGCGATAACAAAAAAGCTGGAGGAACATCTGGAGGAGCTGGAGGCGGAGTGGGCGTTTTTCCGGTAGCTGTAGTAATTGTCACAAAAGGAGTTTCAGGGCACGAAGGCGTCAAGGTAGTACCTCTGGGAACCCCGAATGCTCTGGCAGAGTCAATGGGCGAGATAGCATCAGTGCTCATGGAAAGATTCAGCAGAAAGAAGGAATCCAGCGAAGAGAAGCACGATAACCCACCTGCCGCATCAGTCGAGGTAAAGTAGGGCAAGCCTTGATGTATCTCTTTCCAATCCTTGTAATCATTTTGCTAGTGGCGGCTGGCCTCTTACTTGTCCCTTTCTACCTATCTTTTTATCTCAATATAGAGGGTTTCTCTATTTGCGGTTTCTTCAAATTGAAATGGTTCGGAATGATATTATATAAAAAAGATCTGCCTTTTCCAGAAGAGGCGAAGGATAGAAAGGGAGTGGAGAACAGAAAGAAACCTGTGGACAAAATAATGGGGGTTGACAAGGATGCTGTGGAAAGAGGATTTAAGCCCGTTCATAAATGGTTCCCCAAAGATCCTCGCATTTTAATAGATGCCATTCCAGCCTTTTTCCGGTTCTTAAAGGGTCTGACGGGGTCCATTCATGTCGAGCATATATTATGCCAAATCACGTTTGGACTTAACGATCCGGCAGATACTGCTGTCATCTGTGGATATCTATGGGCATTGACTTCTGCAGTTTCGCTGCCAGGAACTCACATCCAAGTCGATCCTCATTTTGAGGGAGAGCGACTGACTGGATCTCTGAATGCTGAGATCAGGAGCAGGCTTCTTTGGGTCTTTGTTGCCTCCATTAATGCCCTAAGAGAGAAATCGATCAGGCGACTGTTGAAAGAACTGCGTAGGGATGAGATGATCTCCATAAAAGGCCAAAAATGGAGTGGCCACTAAAAGATCCCAGGGGAAAAGACAATGGAAACACCATTGAGCTCTGAAATCGAAACCAGGATATCAATAGGAGACGCCATCGAGATATATCAGAGAGTGGTTTATCCCGTAGCCAGGACCTCTATCTTAAGAAAGTGCGGAGATCTTTTAGGCTGCTGGATAGCACCAGTAGCCGTATTGATAACCGAGCTAGATAACGCTTATGCTGTTTCGCTGACCAAGGAAGAAATAACACTGGATCAGCTTTTAGCGATGGCACCTTCCCTAAATGAGATTGTGGGAAGAGCACATGGTAGGACGAGGTAGGCTATGGTAGTTGATCCCAAAAGGTGGTTTCTGAATTTCTTGCCAAACGAAGAGGGACGTCCATGGGGAGATGGTACCTACATGGCCAAGAGGATGGGTAGTCATATGCCTTGGGATGAAAATTGCAAGGTCATCCCTTTGATCGGTGGTTATGAGGCCATGTCCGCGATGAGGGAATCCCTAGAAGCTGCAATAACTCAGGCCAAACAAGGCAAGAAAGGGTACGTATACATCGCCGGTTTGCGACTTAGTCCCTTGAGAGACCTATCAGAAGATAATCCTTGGATTATCCAAAATCGCCCCTGGAACGAGAGCGATTCTGCAAAAAAGGATCAGACCGTGCTAGGATTTATCCTGCGTCTAATGCAGGCCGGGATCACTGTTCGGATACTATTGTGGTTGCCGATTAAAGCTTCTATTGTTGCTGGGATCGGCCCACTTATGAGTGATCACATTTACATAGCCGAAGTTGTAAGCAAAGAATGCGAAAGGTTGAGTAAGAGCGATCCCAGCGCCAAAGATCGCGGCATAGTAGCTCTTGATATGAGGGTAGCATCTCCGATAACTTCTACCCACCACCAAAAGATGATGGTAATTCGAGTGGGCGATGTAAACGTAGCTTATTGTGGAGGGGTAGATCTAGCCTTTACCCGAAGAGACGCACCAGATGCATCGCATCCCTACACATATGATCCGAATGCTACGTTAGACGATCTGCTCAATCGAACGGATTCTAATCCGTCTCAATTCTTAGGGGGAGACTGGCAATCAGGGAAAAACATCCCTCAGGTTATCGATGTCCAAGATAAGACTCATCGCTGGCCGAAGAGCCCAGATACAATTTACGATGCATTAAAAGATGTAGCGAAGCCTTTGCACTCGGAGCCTGATCTGCCGAAAGATGTCTATGGGGATGATCATCAGATCTGGCATGATCAGCATCTTCAACTCCAGGGACCGATCGTAAAAACTCTAGAGGAGCAGTTCTGTGAAAGATGGCTAGATGGGGGAAACGTGCATGAGTTCGGATTCTGGGGCAGTTTGCACTTCAAAAATAATCAGGTTATCTTCAGCTCAAAAACTGCCATTAAGGATGATGACATAAAGAGATTGGATGAACCGAAAGATGTTGATCCTGTACTAGGGGGCTTATCTCTGGTACAAATGTGGCGAACTATTCCCTTGCGTATGGAGCGCAAGAGGCCTCCGTTTATAAGAGGGGAGTTTACAGTCATGGCAGGAATAGCTAATGCGTGTCAGGCAGCGGACGAATTGATCTGGATCTTCGATCAATACTTCTTTAGCAGGCCGCTCGCCAGATTGCTTAACCACCAGATTAAGAACGACAAGAAAAATAAGCTTTGCGTTATTTTAGTGCTTCCACCCTATGCCGACGATCTTCCACATGAAGAGCACCATGCGAGGAAACTGGCCCTCAACGATTTAACAGCCGGCCTAACGCTAGGTCCCGGCAAATTCGAGCGAATAGGCGTATATAACCTCTGGCATCCTTCCCGAATACCTGGAGGCATTTACTGCCATTCGAAAGTTCAGTTGTATGATCGCAGTCTATTTGTATGTGGTTCCGGAAACTTAAACCGCAAATCCTTCACCTGTGATACCGAACTCGATTGTGCTGTTTTAGATGAGGACTTAGTCCTAAAGCATTATCGTAGGCTTTGGCGTGTCCTCTTTCCGGGCGTTGCCTGGCCTAGCCAGATCAATTTCAATGATCCGTTTGGTGGATGGGGAATGCAATTCTTCGATGCCTTTGAGAACGCAATCAAAGCACAAGGGACGTACTTAATACCTGATCCTTGGTGGAATGCCGATAAACAGATAAGGCCTGTTATTATCGACGGCAAGACCAAAGCTGCGGTAGATATAAGGCCACCTAGGCTACCCGCCAACCCTGCCGAGGCAAGGAAGAACCCAATCGATTGGACTGGTGTCGCACGAGATCAAGATTACGAGGAGGATTATATGGAGGAAGCAAGGGGCACTCTGAATAATCCCAAGCTAGAAAATGAAGATATCTGGTCATTTATCAAAAAGGATGTAGCAAAGGTCGAAGATAGTCTCTTAGAACCCAGCTCTCTAAATACGAAAATAGAATCCAACACCTGTCCAGAATCCAGTGATGTCACAGGAGATCCCAAAGCTCCTGGCAGGTTGGACGAGATAGTTTTCCTTATTGAAAAATGTGGTCATGGAGATAAATGGCCCTGGAGGATGCCTTGAACCCATTCGACTTCATTGCTCATCTCTCGAAAGGATACCAGAGAAGCCTTCAAGCTTCTCGAAGAGAGACTGAAAAACACTTCCAGAGGCGTTCTTAGCTTTCTCGCCTTTCCTTTCAGATTCAGTTGGCAACCAGATGTAGATGCGGATTTCCCATCCATAACTAATGTTTTGGCGCCGATAGTAAGCGATATAGGGGCATATGAAGAGAGCATGGCAGGTTTGGAAGCATTATGCTAAGGATTCCGCAGTAAGCCTCCAGCTACACCTTACCTTTCTTGGAAACCAAGGGTTAGCCAAAAGAATAATAAGTGCGAGCCTACGAAGGAAAAAACGGTGGATAGAAGGATCGTATTCGCATTTGTGCTATTGCTTGCGTTTGCAATATTGCTCTCATATGCAGCAAGCAGGTTCCCGGTCCTGCCCTTCGACTTGAAGTCCTACCAGGAGTTGCATGAGCAAGCTAGCCCACTGTTTGACAGTCTGATGCGTGGGGTTAGCGCCCTTGGCGAACTAGCGGTTGCTACGACGCTGACCGCCGTCGCTATGGCAACCTTTGCATTGAGGCGACAATGGCTTGAGGCAATCTTTATGCTTGCGACAACCAGCAACGTATTGCTAGCTTTTGCGCTGAAGGAGATAATCCGCAGAACGCGCCCTTTTCCTATAGCTGGAAATTCCAGCGGACTCGTACAGAGCATTAACCAATATAGCTATCCAAGCGGGCACGTCTTATTCTTTGTCGTTTTCTTTGGATTCTTCGCTTACCTCGCATGGAGACATTTTGCTGGATATGCACGTTTGATCGTTATCGCTACCTGCCTTGCGCTGATCGTTCTAATCGGACCGTCACGTGTATTTCTTGGCGAACACTGGGCGAGCGATGTTGTAGGAAGCTATATCATTGGGGCGATATGGTTATTCGTCCTGATTCTCGCGTACCAATGGGTGATACGTCGTAAATATCATGATCCTGAAGTCAATCACCACTTTCGAGGAGGCCAAAGATAGACAATCCACCCTTCACAACTTCTACATACACCGGCAATATTCACCTTTAGATTTTTCGCAATAGTAGAACTTGAAACAGTAGTGAAGAGATTCGCAGACTATAGCAATTGAAATGGCCTACTTGTGGTAAAAGGTGGACTGTTTTAGGGAGGTCTTCGGATATGGACCTTGGGATATCTGGCCTATTCCACAATGGCCAGTCCCTTCAACCCGCCTCTATTAAACACCAGGCCCCCACAATCCCACACATACATCCTGCCTCATCCTCAGCGCCTCATCCGAGGCTTCAAGGTCCTTCCCGAGCTAATGCGAGCATTCGGTCTAATTTGAGTATATTTTCAGCAAAAGATTAAATCGGCCTAGGAAACCCCAAGCCTTTGTTCATCTAAAAAGTGGTTATCAAGCCTCTACTTCTTCCCAGATGAGCTTGTGTAGCAAGTGTCCAGAAGAGAACTTTTCCTTACTACCCTCGAGTCACCGGGTCTAATCGGTTCTACAGAGGCGGGTTTAATGTTTTCCTTGATTTTCTTTTCCAGATCAGGCGATATCTCCTTCACACCGTGAGCCATTTCCTGATGCATAGTTGCAAGCTCGATGATCTCATCATCAGTCTTCGCACGTACCGTAAATTCGCACCCAGGGTGCACGAGCTTACACATATATTCCCTATAACTTTCCTCGACCATATGTATAATTCTTCACTCCAAGGTTAAATACATTACCGAAAAATATTACAGGTACATGAATAGCGGTTGCAGTAGACAGATAAAACGGATTTACGCGAATCAAATCAATGCGTAGCTTTTAGCTCCTCTTTTGACCAAGGATGTGCGCTGAACCTCCAATTGTCAGTAACAATATTTCGCGAGATTGCTTTTTCCTTTTTGGTTGAAGCTACCATGACTCCAGCAAAGCCAATAAGGTAACACACATCGTTAGTCCCAAAGACTGGTTGTCAACTACGGCTCCAATTCAACATTGTCGCCCTTTATCTGAAGTTCCTGTAGCGTCTCATAAATTGCAGCTAGAGCCTTATTCTGAGCTGTCAAATGGTCTAAGATTACACGGGCCTCTTCTTCAGCTTTCTCATTGATCAGACAGTGTTGACGTGATTCGGCCCTGTCGCGCCTTTCTTGAAGGTTCTGGCTGATCAAGATGATCGAGGCTGCATATGATGCCAGCAGAGATAGAGCCAGGTTTATCAAAATAAAAGGGTATGGGTCCCAATGGTAACGCCAACCCGTAACATTCGCCAAAATCCAAAGACCAAAAATGACGGTCTGCAGGATAATGAATTTCCATTATCCGACCGTCTCTGCAACCCAGTCGGCAGCCTTCTGGCTAAAGGTAAGTTGTCCTTCAAAAAGCTCGATGGCATCGCAGACCGGAGGGTGTTCATGTTTATAAGTTTCAGGAAACTCTAGCTTAATCGAGGGCATAAAGGAGAAATACTAACGAACTTTTTATAGATATCTCTTCGATTGATTCTGCGTCCCAGTTCCGTGCTCATGTGTCTGGGATTCCTATTGCATTATCTAAAAGGGTTGTTGGAAGTGATTCGTCTAGGGTCGTGTACGTGTCTTATTGAANNCCATCTTCTATTTCCTTGAAACTGCTCTAACCGAAGAGACTTATGAGGTTTTACGATGTTGTACCAAGCTTGAAAGAAATCCAAAGCATGGAGTGTCCCTTCAAACTCTTGCTAGAATTCATCGTTTTCGCACGAATCTGGCCAACG
>PMNG01000036.1 GCA_003162615.1 Methanothrix sp.
AGAAAGATGTGCTGCTGTTTGGCGCCTTAGCCTCCCGAGATGAGAACGGCGACCTCATAGATATCGCCATCATAAAGAAGAGCAAAGAAGAGCATGTTGAACAAGACAGCTACAAATTGGGCAAGTTCGAACCCTTCGATCCCGTTTCCAAGAGGACTGAAGCCGAAATTGAGGGGCCTCAAGGCAGCTTCAAGACAGCCAAAGGTGCACCTCAGGCTATACTCTTATTAGCAGCAAATAGCACCCCGGGTTCCTCGGTTGATCAGGACGTAGAAAACTTCGCTTCGAAGGGCTACCGAGCTCTGGGCGTTGCCAGCACGGACTCCAAAGGAGCTTGGCGCTATGTGGGTCTTATTGCCCTTCAAGATCCGCCCAGAGAAGATTCCGCTGAGACCATCAAGACTGCTCAGTCATTAGGTGTCCGCATAAAAATGGTCACCGGCGACCACATAGCCATAGCCAAAGAGATAGCTCGGATGGTAGGTCTAGGAACCAATATTGAGCCTGCATCGGACTTTATCGATAAACCAGACGAAGAGGCCACGGATATCATCGAAAAGGCAGATGGTTTTGCCCAAGTATTTCCTGAACACAAATTCAAGATAGTAGAGTTGCTTCAAGCCAGAGGACACATCGTCGGCATGACAGGTGACGGTGTAAACGATGCCCCTGCCTTGAAGAAAGCCGACGCCGGAATTGCAGTCGCGGGAGCAACAGATGCGGCCAAGTCTGCTGCCGCAATAGTTCTAACCAGACCGGGGCTGTCCGTCATCATTGACGCCATCAAAGAGAGCCGCAAGATATTCCGGCGTATGAACAGCTACGCTACCTACCGCATAGCCGAGACCATAAGGGTACTTTTATTCATCACTCTATCAATAGTCATCTTCAACTTTTATCCGGTGACGGCCATAATGATAGTTTTGCTGGCTTTGCTTAACGATTTTGCCATTATGTCCATAGCCTACGACCGGGCAGAGTATGCGCTCAAGCCGAGCCATTGGGATATGACATCGGTGCTGGGCATGGCCACATTTCTGGGCCTTGTAGGCACTATGTCCTCATTCTTATTTCTTTCCATTGGCATATCCATTCTTCACCTCTCCTTGGATGTGCTCCAATCAATGATGTACCTCAAGCTCTCCGTTGCCGGTCATCTTCTTATATTTATAACCAGGACGAAAGGGCATTTCTGGTCCTACAGACCGAGCAATATACTACTGGCAGCGGTTCTGGGTACTCAGACAGTAGCGACCATTATCGCAGTCTACGGCCTTCTCATACCATCGATAGGCTGGAGACTTGCATTATTCGTATGGGTTTACGCCATGGCAGCCTTCTTTTTGACGGACCTCGCAAAGGTCTTCCTATTCAAACGTTTTGAGCGAGAAGTGGAGACCCTGGAGAAGGAGGCGGTAGTTATCGGAAAGGAGGTTGGGAAAATTTAGCAACATCGATTGTGCTGATTAAAATTAGTATCATAATGGGCAATGAAAACACCTGATCGCCGGAGCCACCGGCGTGGCCGCTGCCCTTGGAAGCGACTTCGCCAAGGTCAATTATCCAGAGAAACGAGGATTCGAGTCCAGCCAGATGTTCAAGGAGGCAGTAGAGGCTGTAGCCCGAACCAAAGTTGTGTGCGCCGGAGGGGCAAGTAGGGACGTAAAATCCTTCTTACAACGGCTCTACGACCAGATTCACGTAAGTGGAGCTTCAGGAAGCGCCACAGGTCGAAATATCCACCAGAAGCCTCTCGATGAAGCAGTGAGGTTCTGCGACGCCATCTATGCCATTACTGTAGAGAACGCCAGCGTAGATGAGGCCTTGAAGATTTATTCAATTAGACAATTCCGAGGATAAAGTATGCCCGAGCTGGTACTGCTCAGACACGGCCAGAGCCTCTGGAACCAGGAGGGAAGGTTCACCGGCTGGACTGATATCGACCTGTCTGAGAAAGGTAAAGAAGAGGCCAGGAATGCAGGCCGGTTGCTCAAGGCCAAAGGATACTCTTTTGATGTAGCCTACACTTCTGTTCTTAAACGGGCTGTCAGGACTCTGTGGATAGTCCAGGACGAGATGGACCTGATGTGGATTCCAGTATTCCCATCCTGGCGGCTTAACGAACGGAATTATGGTGCCCTCCAGGGGTGCAACAAGAAAGAGATGGAAGGCAGATACGGAGCCCAAATGGTCCACAGGTGGCGCCGAGGATACTACGAAAAGCCTCCTGCTATCGAGTTAGGAGACGATCGTTATCCTGCGAAAGATCCAAGGTACAAAACATTGAAGAAAAGCGAGATCCCCCTGACGGAATCCCTCAAAGACACCTTGGAACGGCTGTTGCCCCTCTGGCAGGAGAAGATAGCACCGGATCTGGCGGGTGGAAATAGGGTCTTCATCTCCGCTCATGGTAACACCATCCGTGCGCTTGTCAAGCACATAGAAAGCATCTCCGATCAGGGCATAGAGAACGTAGAGATACCAACGGGAATTCCTCTGGTCTACCAGCTTGATGGGAAGCTACGGCCGCTAGCACACTTCTACCTCCATGGTCAGGATTGATTAACCGGCCTTTCAATTGGGTCGTGTATGTCATTAGCAGAAAATAGTTGTATATGAATAATCTATTGAGGATTTCGAAAAACTGATTAATCGAAATTGTTGTATACTATTAACACTATAATTAGTGTTATGAGGACCCTCATAGACTTTTCTATTCTACATGAATATAACGCTGAAGTTGAGCCTCGTGGTGATAAACTATCTTCGTTAGCGGCACTAGTTAACTGGAATGCGTTTTTACCAATTGCAGATGGCATATTCAAGAATAAAAATGAATGAGGGGCAGACCTAATATTAGCATTATTATAATGATAAGCTTCTCATACATCAGCAATTGTATGGATTATCAGACCCGCAGCTTGAGCTTCAGGTTGCAGATAGAATCTTTTTTCGGGTTTTCTTAGGGACCACCGATGTAATCCCTGATTACACAACAGTGTGGCTCTTTCGCGAAAGATTGATAAAAAACGGTAAGCTGGAACTGGAAGGAGATATCTTCTGGATCTCTGTACTTCGATAAACAGTCGTTCTGCATGGATGCCACCACCTCTCCTTACTTGAAAGGCGAGTTCTCAGGGATCATTATGAGGGTTGGGAGACGTTCATGAAAGGCTGGCAGGATGCAGTCAAGCGTGAGGCCTCAGAAAAAGGTGGACCTTCCCCGGAATTCCGCGTTATCTAACCCAAATTTTTTATCCATTTGGACTAGAGAAATGTGTCTTTATCCATCCCAGGTTCATGTAAAGGTGTATATCATATCCGAACAAGTAGACCAACCCCAGTGATAAGAAGCGCATTCATTCACGTCTTGGCACATCCATACGATGATATCGATAAGCCAAAGTCTTATTCCCGTAACCGCTTGCACCGCCAATAAATTGCATGGTTGCATTGACTGCAAATAGAGATCGCTTAGACATTATCGCCCAGCCAAAATTATGCAGCTGGCACACGGGGGTTAACGACATTTTGAGGCTTGCCCTTAGCAA
>PMNG01000038.1 GCA_003162615.1 Methanothrix sp.
GCGCTCGGTGATGTCGACCCCACACCCGACCACGTAGGCCTCGCCGTCCGATTCCATGCGCCGGCCGGTGTAGTAGAAGTCGCGCACTTCCTGGTTCTGGCCCACAAAGCCGCGGGCTTCGGTCTCGCCGCTTCCGTTGGCGAAGGCCGCATCGATCGCGTCGGCAACCCGCTGGTGGTCCTCGGGGTGGATGCTGGCGAGCGCCGGGACCCCTAGTATCCGCTCCGGAGGCAAATCGGCCACCGTCTCCAGGTTCCTGCTCCAGCGCACGTACCTGTTCTGGCGGTCCAACACGAAGAAGATGCCGGGGATGGCGTCGATGGCATGAGCGGAGAACTCGCGTTCCCGGCGCAAGGCACGATCCGCTTCCTTGCGCTCGGTGATATCTTGCATCGTGGAAATGGTATATCTCTGGCCGCCCAACTCCAGTGCGTTTACGTTGAGTAAGACGATGCGCTCTTGGCCGGATTTGGTACGTACATGCTTTTCAGAATCATGCTGCAAACCTCGCTCCTCAATCTCGACGACGGTGACCGCATGTTCCTCCGGTTTGGCAATACCCAGTTCCAGCGACGTCTTGCCAACCACTTCTTGCCTGGTGTATCCAAATAACTTTTCGAAGGCTTCGTTTACATCAGCAAATACATTCTCGGGCAGTTTCGTCAGTGAAGCAGCAACAGCGGCCCGCTCGAATAGCAGAGAATATTTCAGCTCGCTCTCCCGCAGCGTCTGTTCGACTTGCCTATGTTCGATGATGTCTGTCGTCAGTCGGGCCAGCAGGTCCAGAAGTCGCAGATCCTG
This sequence comes from Methanothrix sp., assembly GCA_003162615.1. Lineage (GTDB taxonomy): Archaea > Halobacteriota > Methanosarcinia > Methanotrichales > Methanotrichaceae > Fen-7. Next base: position 802 of record PMNG01000038.1, read on the forward strand.
CTCCCCCGGTCGGCGACATGTTCGATAGTGAGTGGAAAGCATCCCCAGCAGGTTGCCGGAGCGGCTTAATAGCGGGGTGGACTGGACCGCCCGCACACCTGCGTTCAACTGGACCTGCAGCGCCGGAGTGTCTACAAAGATAAGGCTCTTTGTGACGTCCTCAACGATTACGCGCTCTCCTCGCCCTAACGCTGTTCCACAGGTGCCCTGGCCTTTATGGACCGAGTTCCAATAGTCCAGGAACGGCTGCTCGAAACCGTTGTACGCCATGATTTGGAGACTGCCCGAATTCACATCAAAAAGCTGCATATTCCCCATATCAGCGTGAGTGATGGCGATCGCCGTTTCGACAATCTCATCAAGCACTGTGCATATATCGGCTTGGCTGACAAATCTTGTGCTTATCTCATGAAGTCTAGTCATGGCGTCCAGGTCGCTGGCTATGCGATCCTTCGCCGCAGCCAATTCGTGTTCTGCTCTCTTGCGCTCGACAATCTCCCTCTCCAGATCCGATTTGGAAGCGGTGACTGTTTTCAAGCTGGCCGTCATCAGGTTGAATGACCTGGATAGCTCACCGATCTCGTCATTCCGGTTCTCTTCGAGGGAAAAATCAAGATTTCCCGAACCGATTATCTTTGTTCCTGTTTGTAGAAATTCTATCGACCTCAAAGTTCCCCTGTAGAAGAGCAGATAATTGGCCAGGAGAAGGGCGATGAAAGCTCCTATCAGGGAAAATACTAGCATTGTATTCTTTTGTTGCGTTTGATCCGCCTGATCGCGTAACATCAGAGACAGGCGTGAAGCATCAAAGACTATTCCCTGGGTTTGAACTCCCAATCTGCTAGATGAGACCTGAATAAATGCCGGATCAACGGTATTCTGTTGAAGCGAAGATGAACTCTTAATTTTCGATACTACATCTCCAAATATTTCCTTCAATTGCTGCTGACTTGCCTTGATATTATTGACATGCACCTGCTGCTCCGGACGATCAACAGTCAGGTTTGATATATCATCAGAGATCGAAGAAAACTTAGCCTCCCATCGATCGATCTGCTGGCTTTCGTGGTATAGAAGATAGTCATTCGATAAATAGCTGAGCTCACCGACATTGAGCTCGATATTCTTTGCAAGTTCTTCCTGCTTATTCAGCCGTTCTACCTGTTGATTTGTGGAGATCACCGATGCGGAGATGATTGCAAGGGTTAGGCCGAAGAAAACCATGCTGATGATCAACTGAGTCCTGAATTTCATGTTCTTCAATTCACCCGATGATGTTCACCGCTTCCGGCTTTACTTCGTCAAGGCCCTTCAGATATATGTAATCCCTGAAATCGGGTATAGTCTTCTCGCTTGTAAGGTTGTTATTGATCATCCACCTTCCTTCATCTTCCATGGCAGTGACAAGCGATTGGTCAAGCGAGAGAGAAAATTGGTATTCAGACCAAACTCTGGATACATATTCATCGTCATAGTGGTATCTTTTTTGCAAGATGGCCTTTGCCTCGGCTGGATGCAGGACCATGTATCCTTCTGCCTCTGCAAGTGATTTCAAAAATCTTCTGACCAAGTCCGGATGCTGTTTTATCCAGTCGTTCCTGCAAATCAAAACGCTATAAATGGCCTGGCTGCTTTGCACCGGCCAACTAACTGTTCCGTTTGGATGTTGTTGACGTATTTGACTTACATATGGTTCCCTAGTCACTACCGCATCGACGTTCCCGTTAGCAATGGCGTCTGTGGCCTGTCCAGGAGGCAGGTTAATCAAGGTGACATCCCGAATGCTCATGCCGTGCAGGTTCAGAAACCGACCTAGATAGAATTCCAGTGTCGTCCCCGTGGGGAGGCCAATCTTCTTCCCTTTAAGGTCCGCAACGTTTCTAATNNCCGGTATCATAGGTCTTAAGGGTCAAATTTATCCCATTCGACGCAAAAAAGTGCTGGTCTTCGGCAGTAAAAAACATAACGTTTGCATCGCTGACCGTCCCTCCGAGGATAATCGACTCAGTTGGCCCTGAATAGGATTTCGGGGAACTCGTGAAATACCATGCGCCGATTCCTACGAGCGCTATTAACGAGATGACTGCGATCGCAACAATGGGTTTTTTCATGTGTTTTTCTTTCATGTCTGTTCAATTACCCGATGATGTTCACTGCCTCAATGCCGTAGTCCATGAGATCGGATCAGATAATTGATAGCTTATTAGGTCCCGACAAGCTTCGTACGCTCGGGACAGGTCAGGATCAGCCCGGATGGTATTTGGCAACAGTAGCATGAGCCGGAACCACGGGTCAAATCTGCCTCTCCACTTACTGATCTCCTAGGCGCTTCTCTTTAGCACTTCAGCAAGCTCTGCCTTCTGCACTGGTTTTGCAATGTAATCGTCCATGCCCGCTTCGAGACACTTCTCTCTATCACCAGACAGAGCATAAGCTGTGATCGCTATGATCTTCGGCCCATTAGTGGGCCAGAGCCTGCGTATCTCCTGGGTGGCCTTTAGCCCGTCCATCTCAGGCATTCTCACGTCCATGAAGATCAGGTCATAGGGCCTACGTTTGAGTGCCTCGACAACCTCTCTTCCATCTGCTACGGCATCTGCCCTGTAACCCATCTGTTTCAGCATCTCAACTAGAACCTTCTGATTCGATGGGTTGTCCTCAGCAATCAGGATTCTCAGAGGGTGTAGTTCTGCCAGGTCCTCGACCGATTCGGCTCGGATCTCCGATCTGGTAGGCAAGCCTTGGGCGATTTCTGCCTCAATGGTGAAGTAGAATGTGGAACCCTTGCCGACCTCGCTCTTTGTCCAGATCTCTCCAACCATGAGTTCCACGAGACCTTTACATATAGCAAGGCCCAGCCCAGCACCATCATGTTTGCGGCTGATGGTAGTATCGACCTGGCTAAAGGGCTTGAAAAGCTGATCCATTTTTTCCTGGGGGATACCTACGCCTGTATCCGAAACTGCAAAATGAAGTTGATACTTCTTCTCTCCAATGGCCTTGGAGGAGATGGATATGGATACCTCGCCCTCGTCTGTAAACTTGATGGCATTGGAAAGCAGATTAACTAAAATCTGCCTGATCCTGTCCGGATCTCCTACGAAAGTATCAGGTGTACCGTACTTGATTGTATAAGCCAGATTCAGGCTCTTCTTGTTAGCCTGGACCGATACCTGTTCTAAAGACTCTTCGACACAGGTCCTCAGGCTGAACGGTTGATGTTCCAATGTCACCTTTTCCTTCTCTACCTTTGTGAAGTCGAGAAGATCGCCTATAAGGTCGAGCATTGCTTGGACACCCTTCCTTGCAATCTCAGCGAATTCTTTCTGCACTGGGGTGAGGTCTTCATCCAGGAGGAGGCTCGTCATGCCAATGACGGCATTCATGGGCGTCCTAAGCTCGTGGGACATGTTTGCCAGGAAGGCGGCCTTGGCCTCGACAGCTGCCTCTGCAGCTTCTTTAGCCTTCATTAGCTCCGCCTCAAGCTTCGAGTGCTGTTCCAGTTCTATCCTTAATTCCTCGTTAGTAACCTCCAGCTCCTCCTTAGCATTCTGAAGCTCCGAGGTTCTTTCCAGGACCCTCATCTCCAGCTCATCCCGAGCCTTGCGAAGCTCCTCCTCGGCCTGCTTACGTTCAGTGATATCGCGGCTGAACGCCACTACGCTATGGACTCGTCCCTCGCTATCGGTCACGGGGTAGAAATTATGGAGGAATTGGATGCCGGATCGCTCGTCCTCAAATTGGAGGGGCTGCCCGGAATCGAACACTTGCCGCAGCCGCGCCGTTCGTGCCTCAGCCAGCTCGGGGGTCAGCATCTCACGGAAAGGCTTGCCTATGACATCCTCTGCAGGCTTAGCCATTCGTTGCACTGCCGTTGCGTTACCCATGAGGATAGTGCCATCCGCACTGAATAACCAGATGGATTCTTTGGTTGCGTCCAGGATGCCACGTAGAGTCGTTTCGCTTTCCTGCAGCGCCTCCTCTGCCATCTTGCGCTCGGTGATTTCTCCTTTCAACAGGGAATTCTTTTCTTCCAGTTCAGAGGTGCGCTCTTTGACGAGTTCTTCGAGGTGATCTCGATGCCTCGCCAATTCAGTTTCCGCCAGTTTGCGCTCGACAAGTTCGTTATCAGCGCGTGCCAAGGCATGGTTCATAGATTGAAGTGCAGAAAAAGTCAGGCTGCCAGCCCAGCCAAAGATCGCTGTGTAGGCAATCCACTGAGTGATCGTGAGGGTATAGTCTGGAGAGGGCAGTAGTCCCGTATTTCCTGCCACAATTAGTCCGGCGACCAGGAGAGAGCAGAGTGCAGTAATTATGATCATCCCGGTGAGGTCGAACAACAAGCCAGCTGTGATGACCATTAACAAGTACATTGCAGTGCTGGGCGCGCGGATAGTCCCTAAACTTGCCACGCTCGCAGTTATACCGATGAGCCCCAATGTCATCAAACCAATGCTCGCCAGTCTTATCCTTCCTCGACGCATCCAGTAGTACAGCACCAAGCATAAGGTAAAAGCTAGAACGTTTACTCCGATCACTGTTATCGGAATTTTGCCACCAAGCAAATTGCCGATAATGAGAACTGGAATGAGTATTAAGACGTTAATCAATGCGAGGTTTAGCGTGCTTGCTCGACGCGTTTTATCTTCCTCGCTAGGAAACACCGGGGGTGCGATCCAGCGTTTGATTCGACTGATTAATCCATCGGGCATTGAAGTGTCGTTTGATGACTGCATAGATGTCCCTTCAGCTAGAATGCAGGCTTGCCGGGCTTAGTATTAGAGCGCTGAAACTCCCGTAGATGAGATATTCCAATTTATCCATAGGATCACAACTTGGTTTGGGTTGCCAAGCGAGGTTGGACATTTATTCCGTGGCACATCTTTTCAGAATCTCAGCCAACTCTCCCTTCTGCACAGGCTTCGCAATGTAATCATCCATGCCTGCGTCGATACATTTCTCACGGTCGCCTTCCATTGCATAGGCAGTGATGGCCACAATCTTCGGCCCGTTATTCGGCCAGATCCTTCGTATCTCCTTAGCAGTAGCGATACCATCCATCTCAGGCATCTTCACATCCATTAGAATCAGGTCGTAAGGCTGGCGTTCGAGAGCCTGGAGGACCTCAATTCCATCAGCCGCCATATCAGCTCTGTAGCCCATACGCTTCAGCATCTCCACGAGAACCTTCTGGTTTGAGGGGACATCCTCAGCCACCAGAATTCTCATAGGGTGCTGTTCTGCCAGGTTCTCGACTGGCTGGTCCGGGGTCTCAGATCTGGCTGACAAGCTCTGGGCAACCTCTGTCTCAATGGTGAAGCAGAATGTCGATCCCTTGCCTGGTTCACTTCTCGACTTGCTTGCGCTCGGTAATGTCTGTGAGCATTCCCAGAGAGCCAACAAAATTGCCTTCTTTGTCCCGAAGCGGTGCGGCGCTCGATATTGTCCATAAAGCCGAGCCGTTCTTGCGAAGGAACTTGATTTCAAAGCTCTCATTTATGCCCTGACGCCGCCGTTCAAGTAGTAGGCCCAGGCGGGCCTTGCCTTCTTCATCCATGAACTCAGACGAATTCATACCTATCATTTCTTCAGGGCCGCACCCCAGCATCTCTGCCATTCTTCTGTTAACGTAAGTCGTCCTGGTTTCGGGATCCACGACCCATATGCCCTCGTTAGCGGTCTCAACTATAGTACGATAGTTCTCCTCGCTCTCCCGCAGCTTCGACTGAGCACGCATAAGTTCGTCATTCTGCCGGCGCAATTCCTCGGTAGCGACCTGTAGCTCTTCATTAGCTTCCTGCAAATCCGTCTCAGCCCTCTTGCGCTCGGTGATGTCATGGTAAGTGCATATCAGCAGGTCGATTTGGCCATCTGGTTTGAGTATAGGCTCGGCGCTGATGAGCATCCAGGTGAGCTCTCCGCCCGAAGGCAGCTTCACACCCACCAGTTTGTTTCGGACAGGTTTGCCTGTCATGGCCGCTTTCCGGACAGGATGATCATCGACGTTAAGCAGGCTACCATCCTCCTCAAATACCTGCCATTCAGCCCAGTTCTGATCGTTGACATTCTTGATATCGGACTGGTCCTCGGAGAGGCCAAACATCTTCAAGAAGGCCGGATTTACTATTGTGAACTTGCCCATCTCATCGATCAGCGCCACTCCTGAGTTCAGGTTCTGTACGAGCGCCATGAACCGAGCCTCATTCTTTAGCAGCGCTTCCTCGGCTCGCTTGCGCTCTGTGATGTCCTGACCGACAGTTAGATTTCCAATGATTTCTCCGCGTGCGTCTCTGATCGCCTTGTTCCTCCAAGAAATCCAGACTCGTTCTCCGTTCTTCCGTACGTTTTCATTTATGTTCTCGGCGAAGCCGTCAGGATTTTCGAGAATGCTATCCGCCATTTCTTCAAGATTACTTCCGTTGCTCGCTATAGGAGGTATAAGGATCATTACGTTCTGTCCAAGTATTTCTTCCAAGGAATAGCCGAAGAATTTCTGTGCATAGTCGTTAAAGAAAGTAATTTTGCCAGCACGATCCATTTTTATTATAATGCTATTCGCATTCTCGACAAGATCCCTATACCTTTCTTCACTTTCCCGCAGCGCTGACTGAACGCTCGCGAGTTCGTCATTTTGCTGGCGCAATTCCTCGGTGATGACTTCCTGCTCTTCATTAGCTTCTTGCAACGCTATTTCTGCCCGCTTGCGCTCTGTGATGTCGTCGAAAATGGCGGCGAACTGGCGGGCGCGTGGTGAGTACGCAAGCAGATGCACCCAATGCCCGCCGACAGGTGCATAGCGGTCTATGGAAACAGCTTCCCCTGTTAGTGCAACCCTGCAGAGCACATCGATCCACTCAGGGTCCGCATTCGCTCCACCTATGGTTTTGTACGTATGCCCAACGATCTCCTCGCGAGAACGCCCAAAGAACCTTTCACCGGCAGAGTTCACATCGAGGAAGCGGTAATCGATAGGTTTGCCTTGGTCGTCGGTAACTACCTCTGCAAGGATGAACCCCTCGTTCATCGTTTCGAAGAGCCTACTGTAGCGATCCTCGCTCACCTGGAGCGCTTCCTCAGACTGATTGCGCTCGGTCATGTCGATAACGGCGATCCGGCACTGTCTCCCGTTCAGCGAGTCATCCTCGGCGGCTATGCCCTCGATGCGGGCATAAACTGCAGGCTTTCCATCCCTCAGGAGTTTCAGATCGCACGTTTGCTTGGTGGAGGTCTCGAACGCCGATTTGCAGAATTCATCAAAAGAAGGACGGTCCTTGGGCGGAACAAACTGCTGAAAAGGCCTGTTCATCAGGTTGCGCCTCTTCACGCCAAGGAGCGAGGCTCCTAATAAGTTGACCTCCTGGATCAGTCCCTGCATGTCGATGGTAAAAAGACCAATGGGCGCAAAGTTGTACTGGTCGGAGTATTTCGAAAGAGCATCTTCTGCCTGGCGGCGGCGCATATCACCGGTATTGTTCAATTCAGATTTCTCCGTCTTCATTGTCCTCTTGCAGCTCAGTGATCTGATTGGGTCCAAAATAGTTCACATCTGACCTAAGATGTCTGATTCTTCTTCAACACCTCGGCCAGCTCTCTCATCTGCACCGGCTTTGCAATATAGTCGTCCATGCCTGCTTCGAGACATTTCTCACGATCCCCCTCAAGAGCAAATGCAGTTATGGCAACGATCTTAGGCCCTTTCTCGGGCCGCAATTTACGTATCACCTGAGTTGCTGTGATCCCATCCATTTCGGGCATCTTGATATCCATCAGCACCAGATCATAATCTTGGCGTTCGAGAGCCTGGACGACTTCTCGGCCATCTGCCACAGCATCAGCCCTGTAGCCCAGTTTTTTCAGCATCTCGACGAGCACCCTCTGGTTCGAAGGGTTATCCTCTGCCACGAGTATTCGCATTGGCTTCAACCCTGGGAAGCTTTCTGAAGCGATTCCGCTATTCATCCTTCCGAAATCCAACTGCTTGCCAGGGATTGTCTCGGCCTGGATCGTGAAGTGGAATGTCGTGCTCTGGCCTGGGATGCTTTCAGCCCGGATCGTTCCTCCCATCAGTTCCACGAGGTTCTTGGTTATAGCAAGGCCAAGACCGACACCATCACGTTTGCGGCTTAAGGTGCGTTCAACCTGAGTGAACGGCTCGAAGATTTCGTTCATTTTCTCCTGGGGTATGCCGATGCCGGTGTCCTTGACCTGGAAGAATATCTGGTGCCTATCACCATCGACGACTTTTGACGAGACAGATACGGATACTTCCCCTTTGTCAGTGAATTTGATTGAATTACCGAGCAGATTGACCAGGATCTGCCTGAGTCTCCCATGATCTCCAATGATAGTGTCTGGTGTGCCGTAGTTGATGGTTTCGGACAAGTTCAGACCCTTTTTGCTGGCTTGGGTTGCGACCATGCCGAGGGACTCATCGATCAAGTGCTTGATGCTGAACGGCTGGTGCTCCAACTCTATCTTGTCCTTCTCAGCCCTGGTGTAGTCCAGAATATCGTCGATGATGGCCAAGAGAGCCTCGCCGCCTTTCCTGATGCCTTCGATGTACTCCTTCTGCACTGGAGTTAAAGAATCATCCAGGAGGAGACTTGAGAAACCGATCACGGCGTTCATGGGCGTCCGAAGCTCATGGCTCATGTTAGCCAAGAACGCTGCTTTGGCCCTGACTGATTCCTCTGCTGCTTCCAGGGCACTCTGGAGTTCAGCAGTCCTCTCCTGGACTTTCAGCTCCAGCTCATCCCGTGCCTTGCGAAGCTCCATATCTGCATATCGTTGCTCTGTGATATCATGACCTACTGCAACCGCACTGGTAAGCAATCCAGCGGCGTCACGCAATGGAGCAGCACTGAATACGGCAGTAAACTCCCGTCCGTTAGCACAGCGATGAATGATCTCGCTTTGTGCACCTCTTCCCCAGTGATGGCTGCCTTCTGCAGCGGCAGATCCTCCGGGGTAAACAGGGTGCCATCGGCCCTGTAGATCTGGTAGTAATCCGGATGCTCCTCCACAGCCAACCCTTCGACCACCGGCCTCCCTATCAACCGCAGATAGGCTGGATTGATGTAGATTACACTTCCCCCAGCATCGCAG
>PMNG01000019.1 GCA_003162615.1 Methanothrix sp.
ACCTGATTACCCATTTCTGCAAAGGAGCTTCAAATTAAGTGAAGATCCTTCAGAAGTCATGCAGAGGCTCAAAGAGAGACTTGCTGATGAGTCACCTGATACAACAGATGGTCTCAAGATAACTACGGATAGCTATAGTGTGCTGATTAGACCATCAAATACCGAGCCATTGATGCGTTTGTATATCGAAACTACGGCCGACAATTTGGAGGAGTTGTCTGAAAAATATGAGAGCATCCTCAAAGGAGCTATGAAAGCTTGAAGTTCATTTTATTATACAGAGCAAGGAAACTTGAATCATTGAAAACCTACTTAATATATCTTATACGTTATATATTTTAAACGTGCTTTATTCGAGAGCTTGATGGGAGATGGAAGAAAGGCATAATATTAGATCGAGTTTCCTGGACATAATGTTTCCAGGACTCGCCATATTCGCGTATCCTAGTTCTTCCTGGCAGATAGATACGGTATTTGTTTTATCGACGGTTAAGATAAATAATGGTTTTCCATTACCCATAGAAAAATAGCGAAGAGCCAATATTATCGAGGGAGAAACCGTTATCAATTACAAAATCTCAAACAAAAAGGTTGCCCTGCCAATTCTCCAGGGTATCCTGCCGCTTGACGGGTCGCGTATCCCTGTGGATATTATCGCAGGCATCACGTTGGCAGCCTTGGCCGTACCGGAGGTGATGGGCTACACCAAGATCGCCGGCATGCCGGTGGTGACCGGCCTGTATACGATCCTGATCCCAACGGCCCTTTTTGCGCTGTTCGGTTCTTCCCGCCACCTGGTGGTGGGAGCGGATTCAGCGACGTCAGCCATCATGGCTGCTGGACTGGTGGGACTGGCCACGACCGAATCGCCCGAGTATGTGGCCTACGCTGGCATCCTGGCATTGTTGACGGCTGTATTTCTGATTGTTGCCCGCATGATTAAGTTGGGTTTCCTGGCGGATTTTCTCTCACGGACGGTGCTGATCGGCTTTCTGACAGGCGTTGGTATTCAGGTGGCGATCGGCCAGATCTCAGAGATGCTTGGCATCTCTGGCGGAGAGAATGGCTCGGTCCAAAAGCTTGCCAACGATTTTCAACATCTCGGCCAGACAAACCTCTGGACTCTTGGCATCTCGATAGCGGTGTTGGTGATTATCATCGGCAGCCGAATGAAGTCCAAGAAAATGCCCGGGCCGCTGATTGCCGTGATCGGAGCGATTGCTGCCAGCTACTTTCTTGATTTTGCCTCACATGGCGTGTCGGTTCTGGGCGTAGTCCCCGGTGGGCTGCCGAATCTCGGCCTCCCGACCGGGGCACCCCTGACCCCGACTATACTTGGGCAGCTTGCTGCCACGGCATTCTCCATATTTGTCGTTATCCTGGCCCAAAGCGCGGCCACCTCGCGTGCCTATGCCACACGTTACAGTGAGAACTTCAGTGAGAACATTGACCTGATTGGTCTGGGCCTGGCGAATGTGGGCGCAGGGTTATCGGCCACGTTTGTGGTCAACGGCAGCCCGACGAAGACTCAAATGGTGGACAGCGCCGGCGGGCGCAGCCAGCTTTCCACGCTTACTACCTCAGTTATCGTACTGATCGTGCTGTTGTTCCTAACCAAGCCATTGGCTTATATACCGAATGCTGTGTTGGCGTCGGTTGTATTCTTGATCGGTGTTGAGCTGGTGGATATCGAAGGTATGCACAAGATTCTCGCCCAACGCCCGGCGGAATTTTGGGTGGCCTTGATCACGACTGCGGTGGTTGTCTTTATTGGCGTCGAGCAAGGTATCCTGCTGGCGATGGTTCTTTCCATCCTGATCCACACCCGGCACGGCTACAAGCCAAAGAACTCGGTCCTGAAAGTCAACAACGCCGGCCTGTTCAAAGCGGCGCCGGTCAGCAGCCATGCCCAGGTCGTTCCTGGTTTAATGGTTTACCGCTTCAATCACAGCATGTATTACGCCAATGCCGAGTTCTTTACTCAGGAAGTACTCGACCAGGTGAATCAGGCTGCTCCACCGCTCTCCTGGCTGTGCATTGACGGAATCGCGATTGACGAAGTGGACTTTTCGGCAGCAGCGACACTGGCTGAGATGGTGCATCTGTTGCGGGAACGAAATGTTAAACTGGTGCTGACAGAAATTGACGACAACGTGCGTGCGGAGCTTGACCGCTCCGAGGTGACAGAGTTGATCGGCGAAGATGCCATTTTTGACACGCTTGAAGATGTCGTAGATGCCTATCGCAAGGCGAACCTAAGCAAATAGATCGCCAAGTACGCAGTGAAGTAAAGTAAACAAACCAATCAAACACAGGCGGATTTAACCATGGAATGCACTCTTGAAGAACCAGCTGCAGCAGCATGCGGGAAGAAGACCTTCACCATCCTGCACACCAACGACATGCACTCGAATCTAATCGAAATAGCTCAAACTTAAAACTATGAGATTTTGCCTGCTAAATACAGGTTTTGAATTGAGCTTTCAGCTAATCAGATGCACGACCAAAAAATAGCGAAGAGCTAGAATTCTTTTGGTAAAACATTATAATACGTGCTCAGCCTCCGACCTCTCGAAGTTGCTCAAGATAAAGCTATCTCAAATAGATCTAAATAGTCCTGAGGGCTCGTTAGATATTTCAGGATATCTGGCTTCTTTACCAGGGAATACATCTCCCTGCCTTTCTTAAGGCCAAAATCCGCCAAAACATCATTTCCTGGTGCATGGATATCTTTCCGTGGCGGGATAGGGGAATATTTTTTGTTAGGTATGTAGCCATTTTCAGTCAGGAAATATGCGGCTCCGCCCATTTCTTTCATGATACCGTAAATGGATGAAAAAGACCTGGCTACAAAATTTGCCATTTTGAGGCATCTGTTTGACGCATTTATGGTTATATGGCCATAGCCGGGTGGTATCAGGACCTTATCTCCTGTAGAGGCTCCTATTGAGACCACATCTTTGTAGTCCTCCCTCTGCATTAAGTAAACCGCCTCACCTTCAAGAACCTCGTAGAGCAGCGGATAGGTCACTTCTGTCGAAGGAACCTGTGGATGATAATGGCCCATTGTCTTTACATACTCAGAGCCAAGCATAAAGGGTGGTATAATCGTTATATCATATCGGAGGTCATGGCTTATAAGCAGATCACGATCGTGCTCATTTTTATAAAGATCACGATACATATAATAGAGATTTATGTCCTTGGCGTTGGACAGCCACTCTTTATCGTAGATCACTTCGCGCATATCGTCTAGCCGTCTAACATCAGGCTTTACTACGCGGTCTCCAAATTTCATCCGATCACTACTTGCACCACAATAGAGTAACGCCCTATGATATAATGGTTGCCACAGGAAATCCTTGGAAAAGATTCCATGGCACACTACCGCAGATTATGTAGGGAGCTTAACGGTAAAATGAACGGGCAAAATCTACAGATGCTGATATTTAGGTGCGGGGAATGAGACCCCGGCAAGAGAGGGAGTGAGCGTTTTGGAGTCCTAGTTCAAACGAGGCTCCCCCCGTTTTTCGGGGTCTCTCGAGCTTGAAAAAGGTGTCTATCATTTCTTCAGCGATCCTATGGTCGTGCCTTCCGGCTGGGCCCCGTAGGGGAACATGTCAAAGCCGCGAGGAAACCTGAATCGTCGTTGACCTAGCTCATTATCGGCAGCCTTCAGTGCACTCAGATCGCTGCCCACGGCCTTTGTCTTGTTGAGGACCATGTCGGAAGAATCCTCTTCCTCCACCTGCTCGTCCAGATACCACTGCAAGAAATTCTCTGTGGCCTTGTCCTTCTCGGAGATTGCAATGCCTACAAGTGCTTTAATCAGCCCGGTTACAGCACGCTCGTGATTGTAAACGTGCTGGAAGGCCTCGACTGGGGAGGTCCAGGCGAACTGGGGAGCCTCGATGGCCAGCATCCTGGCCCTTCCGCCTGCGCTTGTCACGTAGTCGTACATCTTCATGGCGTGCACAAGCTCCTCTCCGGCCTGGACCCTCATCCAGTTAGCAAAGCCCTTCATTTTCACGGACTCGAAGTAAGCCGACATGGAAAGATAGAGGTAGGAGGAGTACAGCTCTCTGTTTACCTGCCCATTTAGGGCTTCAGTCATCTTTTCGCTGAGCATCAGGATCACGTCATCTAAACAAACAATTCAACAAACCCGTGTTTTCTCAAACATTTCCTTTCCCGCGCCGCATTCCGGATATAGCCAGTCTTCAGGCAGACCCTCGAAGGCAGTTCCTGGAGCTATATTCTGGCTGGAATCTCCCTTCTCTGGGTTATAGATATAGCCGCAGACTTTACACACATACGTATCCATCGTTTACCTATCGGTACTCTAAACTAAATAAAATTTTCCAGAGCAGCTTTTAGCTGGGCATTTCTGTTTACGCAACCGATTGGACTGGAACCCAAGCTGTTAACACGCTCCTGATTTCAGGATTGTCAAGGATCTCCCGGATCTTCACGAAAGTCTTTTCGTTAGAACAGCGTTCTTTTTGGTCAGCCTCTTGAAGTCCCTAAACTTATTTGACTAAAAACAAAAAAAAACGGCAGTGTAACGAATTTTCTG
>PMNG01000209.1 GCA_003162615.1 Methanothrix sp.
ACACATATTCTCCGGCCACAGAAACACAAACCCGAACTTCGAGATTCCCGATGACAAATATTTTACTGCATGAGAGAGCGAATATCATATATTATGCGAACAAGCCACGCTCTTCTGCTGAGGCTGTACCACGACCCTCGGTACGACTTCGGCAAGGTCAGTGTTGACTATATCAACAGAGGTGCGCCGGGAGACAGGTCCACTGTCATCGGTGAGCGAATCAGCAGATTAGAGGCAGGAGGGATGGAGATTGAATCAGCCGCCGGAAAAACTTACATCCCTTACCACAGGGTCCTGTTGATTCTCTATGAAGGTCTTCCCATGTGGGAAAAGGGAATTAAAAAGGACAAAGAGAGGCAGTCGTCTGTGAACTAAAATTAATATTGATCGATCTTTGGATTCCGATGGGACTGCAGAGCCAGAGAATAAATACTAAGATGGCCCTCCGGGAGATTAGAAGGCGACCTCGATGATGAAGAAAAGCGATGCGATGCTGCAGCACGAGAAATGGATAGAAGAGACGATGAAGAATAAGCCCAAGCACTCCAGAGAAGGGTTGCCCATCCAACCGATTCACGGCCTCTTCTTCCTGTGCGCTGTCTTGGTGATCCTGGTGGTCATAGGTTCGCTGTTACACCATTAGTTGCCGAAAGATTTGGCCTGTTTCGACTGCCAACCCCCACCGCAAGCTGGGAGGCATTCGTTTAAATCAAAATTTCATTAATCATTTGCCAATGGCCTGGATCGCCTCTGAGACCAGATCAACCAGGTCTATGACCTTCCCATCTCCACCGGCATCGTTCAGATTTCTTATGCATAGTGGACAGGATGTGACGATATAGTCGACGCCCGCTGGAACATCGAGAAGCCTCTTTCTTGCCATACCGAGAGACAGATCTCTATATCCCGATCGGACACCTCCTCCTCCACCGCAGCACCGGGATTGGTTTCGGTTGGCCTTCATTTCCTTAAGGTCACAGATCGCCTCTATGACCTTGCGAGGTCCATCGTAGATCTTGTGCCTCCTTCCAAGGTGGCATGGATCATGGTAGGTGACAGTCAGTTCCAGAGGTTTGAGGTTTAGCTCTGATATGTGCTCTGCCAGGAACTCAGGCACGCTCAATACCTCGAACTCATCAGGATAGCTGTTCTTTAGAGTGGTGTAACAGCCTGCGCAGCCGGTGATAAGAGTTTTTGCCCCCATGTCTTTTATCTGCGTTAGGTTGGAGTCTATGAGCTCTCTTGCATCAAAACCAGTTCGTAGGAGAGGAGATCCACAGCATTTTTCATCAGGGAGCAAGGCTGCTCCAAAACGCCTCAGGATGTCGAAGGTTTTGGCAGCGATATCAGGATACCTGTAGGAAGCCAGACATCCAACGAAGTACACCAAATCTGCCTTATGCGGCAATCCTCTTTGGTCTCTAAGCCAGCCAATCCTTGATGAGGAATCACCGAGGACATTGCCGCTGAAGTTCGCTCTTTCGCTGAGGCTGGACTGCGTGTCCGTCATTGTGCCTGATGATACCAGGATTCTCCTAGCGTCTTCGATAGACTGAGGAGGATCCACTCCTGAAGGACAGTTTTCCGTGCAGATTCCACAGGTCGTACAAGTGTTAAGGCAATTGAGGTCATCGGAATTAGCTTTGCTCCCTTCGGCTAATCTCTTCATAACCAGCATGCGACCTCGGGCGCTGCTCGATTCCCATCCAAGCTCCCCGAAGACTGGGCAGACGGATCTGCAAGCCCCACAGCGAACACATCTGTGGATGGACTGCAAATCGAAGTTCGTATCCGAGTTTTTCAAGATATCACAGGCCCAATTTTCCCGGATTCAGGATATCCTTTGGATCCAGGGCTGCTTTGATCGCCCTCATCGTATCCAATGCTGGTCCACACTGGTCGTCCATGTACTGAGCTTTAGCCCTCCCGATTCCGTGCTCACAGCTCACAGTTCCGCCCAAATCAATCGCAGCTCTGTGAATTTTGTCTGCAGCATGCATCAGTCGTTTCCACTGAGACTTGTCCATCACATCGATAAAAAGAGCCACGTGCAGGTTGCCGTCCCCGATGTGCCCGTACTTCATGGCAGGAACATCGAACTCATCGGATATCTCTTGGACCCTCTTGATAAGGTTCGGTATTTGCTTCAGGGGTACGCCGGCATCCTCCCCGACATAGACGCGACTTTTGGCTGGATCCAGCCTTGATACGGCTGCTCCCACCAGCCTACGAGCTGCCCAGATTTCGTCCATCTCGCTTTTGCCCGATGCGATCCTAATGCTGGATGCCAGTGTAGCGCAAACGTCCACAATCCGTTGTGCTGATTCATCAACAGAACTCATTGTTCCATCGACCTCGAAAAGAACGACATCGTCGTCCGGAATAAGAAGGTCTGGGTCACAGCGTTTCAACACCTGAATTGTGGTTCTATCAAGGATCTCGCAGGCAGAGGGGATGATGCCGCTGGAGAAGGTCTTTATTACTGCCTTCCCGGCCGTCTCTGCAGTTTCAAAAGAGGCTATTACCAGTTTCCTGGTTTCTGGAAGAGGGATTATCTTCAGCACGATCTCGGTTATAACCCCCAGAGTCCCTTCTGCTCCTATCATGAGCCGTGTTAGGTCATACCCTGCCGAGGATTTTAGCATCTTGGAGCCTGTGTTGATAATATGGCCGTCAGCCAGGACAACTTCCAGGTCGAGCACATAGTTGCGGCATGTCCCGTATTTGACACAGCGCATGCCACTTCCGTTATTTGAGATCAGACCGCCTATGGTACACATGGCGGAGCTGCCCGGATCAGGAGGGAAGAAGAATCCGTGAGGCTCCAAGGCCTCGTTGAGCTTGTCCAGAACTATCCCCGGCTCAACTACTACCAGGAGGTTGTCGTCATCGATTTCAATTATCCGGTTCATGCCCGACATGTCTAGGACGATGCCTCCCTTGACCGGCACGGCCCCTCCAGCAAGTCCAGTTCCTGCGCCTCTGGCAGTCACGGAAACTTCGAATTCACTGGCCAGACAGAGTATTTGAGCGACCTCTGTTGTGCTCTTCGGTAGAACCACATAATCAGGCATTCCTCCTACCAAAGATGCATCAGAGGAATAACAGTACAGCTCAGTAGGTGAGGCAGTTACCCTATCGCCAACTATTTGTCGAAGATCTTCAAGTACGACCATTGAAAGACATCTATCTATATTTACTAATTATTGATCAAGTTCATGGATGCGGCAGTTCTTTTTCAAGGATGATCGTAACAGCGGTTTAACCTTTGTGGTGGATCAATGTATTGGTTGTGGTAGTATCCCTGCATAAATGGATAGACCGAAGAAAGAGGAAAGAAGGAAAACTGACCTAAAAAGTTATGAATTAAATTAATTTTATCCAATTCTTATCAAACATGGAGCTGCAAATTCTTCTGATACCCTGGTGACTGGTATGTAGGTAGCTGGTAGCCTGACGGCTGATTGTATATTGGCGACTGATAGCTTGGTTGCTGATAATAAACTGGTGGCTGATTAGCTTCCACATCAATCACTACTGTACTGCTGACCTGATCACCTATCGCGAAGAGCAGAGTGTGCTGTCCAACGGTGTCTGCATAGAAATTTATCTGATTTTATCCTGGGAAGAAGTTGTAGTAGTTCTTTATTAGCTGACCATCAGGGGTTATTTCATAAAGGTAACCGTTGCCGCCTGTGGATGTAGTGGCTAGGAGCGACAAGCTCGCACCTTGAGGAATTGCAGCATATTGAGACCAGCTTGTTGACCCCTGAATCCATAGCGAATTGCTAGTGTACGTGGAATAAGTCTGGTATTGTGAATACGGTACGGCTTGCATTTGATAGCTAAAGTAAACAGTAGTTGGGAACCTATTTATGTCATATTTTGTCGGAGCTTCGATATGCGTTCTATGGCTATTTCCTTTAGACATGCTGAAAAATTGGGAATACTTAGAGAAGGTGTCTCCAGATGTACCTGTTGATATCCCTTGGTCTTCTCCTTGGAAACCAGGCGGATTGCCTCCAACCCAGGGCTGTCCTATGCCTTGATTGAATAGATGCTCAAATGTGGTTTCACCTGGACGCATTTCTACCCCGTTATGTGCGTCTAGAGCCGCGACGCACCCCATCAGACTTATGATGAGGACTAAAACTGCTATGATCTTGTTCATCTTTACCCACTCATGATCATTCTATCTTCAATGGATATAAAGTCCTTGGATAGGTAGATGTCTTACTTGGATATGTTGAAAGCGAACGTCGATGGATTGGCAACAAAAATTTCACCTATTTGACAAATAAAATTATCTGTGCTTACTAAAGGCCAATAAAAGTTAAAGGGCAGATTTCCCCCTTTCAAGAGCCAGAATTACTCATTTCCTTTATCGCTGAAAGAACATCGGTATTGCATTCCAGAATTCAGATATATCCTAAGGCATCGCTGTATTCAAAGGTTGAGTCGAGTTCAGAGGTTGAGTTGTGTTCA
>PMNG01000136.1 GCA_003162615.1 Methanothrix sp.
GAGTTAATGAACGGAGCTAAAAAGTACCTCGGGATTTCATGGCTCTATGCCAGTTCTCTCTCTCCCAGAGGTCCAGGGCTCCGGTTTCCTCATCTAGGTAGCTTCTCATCCGCTCTATTAGCAGGCTCCAATCCACCTGATGAGCGTCAAACTCTGGACCGTCCACGCAGCCGAACTTGACCTCGCCCCCCACTGAGCATCGGCAAGCCCCACACATCCCAGTCCCATCAACCATCAAGGGCATGAGACTGACCCTCGTCTTCACATCGAGCGGCCTGGTTGTGTTGGCAATCTCCATCATCATAAAGCTGCAGCCCACGGCGATTACTCTGTCTATTTTCTCATCGCTTATCAGTTGGGCCAACGGCTCGGTACCAAAGGCAGCTTCGGCGCTTCCGTCTCCGCAGGTGATTATGAGCCGATCGGAGACAGCTTTCAACTTATCCTGCCAGAAGAGCCAGTCTTTGTTCCTGGCCTCCACAATGAAGAGGACCCTGTTTCCTACTTCTTTTAGGGCTCTGGCCAGGGCGTAGCCCGGCCCTATTCCAAAGCAGCCGCCGACCACGACTACAGTGCCGTAGTTCTCAATTCGGGACGGAGTACCAAGAGGTCCGGCAACGTTAAGAATAGAATCGCCCTTTGCTAGAGCTCCCAGCTTTCGAGTGGAGACCCCGACGTCCTGTACGATCACTGTGATGGATTCTTTATCCCAATCTGCCAAGCTGAGAGGGACACGCTCCCCGGTCTCATCTACACGAACGATCACGAACTGACCGGGTCTCACCTTTCCGGCCACATCGGGTGCCCTGATTCTCAGTCTCACTAGCCCAGGTGCCAGAAGCTCCTTCTCAAGGACTTCATACATCCCTTTTCACCCCAACATTGCAGACCCTGCCGTCCATGATCATGTCCAAATCTGATTGAAGATCTATTCGGAGAACTCCTCTGGGCACTCTTCTGGATATCCTGGAAACGGCTTTGATGCTTCCCTTGTTCGATTCCAATACAATCCCGTCGCCGCTGGAGATTCCCAAGGATTTGGCGTCCTCGGGATTTACCTCCGTCCACCTCTCTCTGGTCAAGTACCTTAGATCGGGAATCCTGGACGTCCTTGTGCCGCTTCCAAAGGAATACAGGCTTGGGCAAGCCGTGAGGATAAAATGAGCGTTGTCCGAAGGTTCTTCTGGAACTTTCAGGACATAAGACTCTAGGTCTGCTTGATTCTGTGCCGGTTGGGCTTGCATCTCATCGAGGACAGATTCAGGACCTTCAAAATCGAACCCAACGGCGCCCATTTTAATAGCCAGCTCTGCCGTGATCTGCCAGTCCGGCCTTGACCTGGCCAGAGGCTCTACTGCCTTTTTAAGCCTCAACAGCTCTCCGCCCGGTCCCGAGTAAGTGCCATCGACTTCGTCAAAGCCGGCCGCTGGAAAGACCACACTCGCCAGCTTGGCAGTCTCTGTCAGGAAGATATCTTGAACCACGAGGAACTCCAGCCCGGACAGAGGCTCTACCAGCTCCGGCATTGCCCTAGCCGGGTTGCTGCCCATGATATAGGCAGCCTTGATCTTTCCCTGGAAGATAGCCTGGATGGTCTCCTGGTAATCTCGGCCCATGCCGAGAATGGAGGCTCCCTGAGAGTTGCAGTTTGTACCCAAAACGACTAGTCTTCCTTTCAGAGCCTTGGCCAATCGGCTTGCAGCCACGACTACATCAGTGCAGCAATCCGGCCCAATCACCACGGTTGCACCAGCCAGCAAGGGAGCTACATTACGTATCTCCTCTTCATTCACTCCTAAGCCGTTCAAATCCGGATCATCGTTCGAGATCGCTCTGTTGAGAGCTACCAGGACGCTGGCCTCTTGCCCGGGCACTGGCGCCAGCCATGTAGAGGATGCCCCGGCTAGATCGGTCTTCAATGGGCTTACAACCACTAAGTTCTTTGCCGATCTAAGGGCGAGTCCTGTTACCGGATTGGTTTCGGCTAGGTCGCCTACTACCAGAACAGAGTCGGCTGAGATGAGATCTTCAGGCTTTATTCCTGAAGATATAGCGTCCGGGGCAACAGCAACGCTATTCATGACCTTGCTGGCAAACTTCTGGACAAGGTAGAGTGCTTCGTTTGTGCAGACACCGGAGGTGATAGCCGTGAACTGTTCACCAGTGTATCTGGCCAGCCCCTCCGCCGCCACAGCCAATGCCTCATCCCAGCCAGCCTCGACCAGCTTTCCGTTCTTCCGGACGAGGGGCAACTTTAACCTAGACGGATCTTGGACGAAACCAGTTCCGAATCTTCCCCGAACACAGAGGTTATTTCCGACGGATGCCACTCGCAGCAGCTTTCCGCCCGCAACCTCTAGCCCTATCTGACAATTGGCGCTGCAAAAAGGACAGGTGGTAAGTACCACGTTACTGGACGGACCCGTCCACCTCCCTGCTCGTTCAGCCAGAGCGCCAGTGGGACAGACGTCCACACACGCACCGCAGAACCTGCACCCCACTTCTTCCAGCGGCTTCTCGAAGGCCGTTCCAATGCCTGCCTCGAAACCTCGGAAGATGAAAGAGATAGCTCCGGCAAATCGTTCCTCACAGGCGCGAACGCACCGTCCGCACAGGATGCACAAGTTGGGGTCACGATCGAAGAAGGGGCTGTGTACAACTTGTTTGGATGAGCCGATGTGGGGAAGCTCTACCTTCTCCAGGCCCACAAGCTCCACGGTCTCCTGGAGAGCACACCTTTGGTCTTTGGGGCAGTACCGGCACCCCATGGTCTGGGGCACCTTTCTCATGGGCTCTCTGGCCTCATCGCACCTCCCAGCACGCTCGCAAGTCAAACAATTCGACGGATGTTCTGATAGAAGCATCTCCAGGATGCTTTTCCGTAGATCTAAAAGGGCGGGAGTGCCAGTCCGGACGACCATACCTTCATTGACGGGCATGGTGCAGGATGAAGGAAAACCGCGGATGCCTTCGATCTCCACAAGGCACAGTCTACAG
The DNA here is from genome assembly GCA_003162615.1 of Methanothrix sp. Lineage (GTDB taxonomy): Archaea > Halobacteriota > Methanosarcinia > Methanotrichales > Methanotrichaceae > Fen-7. Next base: position 2,998 of record PMNG01000136.1, read on the forward strand.
CCTCCATAGGGCTTCAGGCCGGAATAATCGCACAGACCGGGTATCCTGATCCCGGACTGCATTGCAGCTTCCTTAACGGTGGTACCAGCCGGAACATCTACATCAACGTCATCGATCTTCAGATGCACTGGACCACCTTCTTCCCCGACTTTCGGGTTATCGCGCTGAATTTCTCTGGGCAAACGGAGATGCAGACGCCGCACCTTATACATTTGTCCTGGTCGATGACGTGTGCCTCCTTGAATTGGCCTGTGATGGCCTCAGCCGGACAGCTTTCCGCGCATATCCCGCAGGATCTGCAGCTTCCTGGGTCTATGTAGAAAGAGGTCAGATCTTTGCAGACAAGAGAGGGACAATTTCCCCTGAGAATGTGCTCCTCGAACTCGCTCTTAAAGAACCTCAAGGTCGTGAGTACGGGGTTCGGAGCAGTCGAGCCCAGGCCGCATAGCGAGCCGTTCCTCACTGCGTTGGCCAGTCGCTCCAGCTTTGAAAGATCGGATAGATCGGCTTCGCCTCTGGTTATCTTCTCGAGGATTCCCAGCATCTGCCTTGTGCCTATTCTACAAGGAGTGCATTTTCCACACGACTCCCTCTGGGTGAAGGTCAGGAAGAACCTGGCGAGATCAACGATACAGGTGCCTTCATCGATTATTATCATGCTTCCCGATCCCATGATCGATCCAACTTTAGCGAGAGACTCGTAGTCAACAGGCGTATCAAGATGGGCAGCAGGTATGCACCCTCCGGAGGGGCCGCCCGTCAGTACTCCTTTGCAGGCACGGTCTCCAGGTATACCTCCGCCGATATCGAATATGATCTCACGAAGGGTAATGCCCATTGGGACCTCGATGAGTCCGGCTCTTCTAACCGCCCCAGCAAGAGATAGGGTCTTGGTGCCCTTGCTCCTACCTATGCCGATAGAGTTGTACCAGTCTCCACCGCGGTTTATTATGGCTGACAGGTTGGCGAAGGTCTCAACGTTGTTTATGTTCGTCGGTTTGGACCAAAGTCCCGCATTGGCCGGAAATGGAGGTCTGGTCTTGGGCATCCCCCTATGTCCCTCTATAGAGGCCATGAGCGCAGTCTCTTCACCGCAAACAAAGGCTCCGGCGCCCTCTTTAATGGTGATGTCAAAATCCATTCCCGATCCCAGGATGTCGTCTCCAAGTAGGCCGTAGTCCCTGGCCTGACGGAGCGCTATATCCAGTCTCTGAAGGGCCAGAGGATACTCTGCTCTGCAGTAAATTATGCCTGCGGTAGAGCCTATGGCATGAGCTGCAATCAACATCCCTTCCAGGACAGAATGAGGGTCGCCCTCAAGGACGGAGCGGTCCATAAAAGCACCCGGATCTCCCTCGTCTGCGTTGCATATAAGGTACTTCTCCCGGCCTCGGGCTTTGCGGCAGAACTCCCACTTCATTCCCGTAGGGAAACCTGCTCCCCCGCGACCTCTGAGTCCTGATCCCTTAACCTCTTCTATGATCGCTTCCGGCTTGGTGATCAGAGCTTTTGCGAGGGCGCTGTAGCCACCCCTGGCCAGGTAATGGTCTATGCTCTCAGGATCGATGATGCCGCAGTTCCGAAGGGCAATTCTGATCTGGGGCTTTAGCATAGGATGGTCCCAGATCGAAGGGATGTCAGTTTGTGCGCTCCGTTCCTTAATATCGGGCAAATCCACGATTCCCAGAGCCCGTTCTTTCCAAAGATCGTCTCCCAAAATGGCCTTGTCCACTAAGGATGGGACCACCTCAGGTGTTACATAGCCGTAACAGACCATAGGCATCCCGATTTTTTTAACATAAACCAGAGGCTCAGCATAGCACAGCCCCAGGCATCCCACCTTCATGAACCTGGCCGGAAAATCTCTTCCGGATAGCTCTTCCTTTATGGCGTCTTGGGTCTGGCAGGCCAGAGCGGATATGCCGCAGGTGGACATGCCTGTGCACACTAGGGTGTCTGCTGAGAAGAGATCATCCCAAGCCTTCTTGGCTTCTCGGCGGATCTTTTCCAGATCTACGGAATCTGAAGCACGCTTCATAAAACCTATCTAAGATTACTCGTCCAAATCGGCAATAATGGCCTTGGCCTGTAGCGGGGTTAGGTTCCCGTAGACCACGCCGTCAACAGCCATCACAGGAGAACGGGAGCAGCAGCCCAGACAGGCGACTGTCTCCAGGCTGAACCTCCCATCCGGAGTGGTGCGACCAGGCGGAATTCCCAAGGATCTGGAGAGGCGTTCCAGCAGCTCTCTGCCTCCCTTGAGATAGCATGATGTCCCCAGACAAACCTTTACCTGATGCTCTCCGGGCTCAAATAGCCTGAACTCGGAATAAAAGGTGGCCACCCCATAGACCTCGCTCTCTGAGATCCCTAAAACCTCACCTATGGCTTCCACAGCATCCTGGGAGATGTAGCCTAGAGTAGATTGAACTCCCTGCAACAGGGGTATCAATGCTCCTTCCTTCCCCGGAAGCTCTTCGAGCAGTGCTCTTATTTTAGCCTCCATCGCATCTCCAAGTATGAATCCAAATAGTGCAGGTAGCCTAGCCTACTTCGAGGTACTTTAAATTATCGATCGTTACGGTACGGAATCGTCATCATCTGAGATCAGATCCTATATCATCGTCGTTCTGTAACGGTCAATAGGGCATGATAGTTCTTTTATAATACCGGATATTGAATGCGGGAAAAGGTTAATAGCATGGGAAATAGATGTTGTAAGCGTTTGGGCTCGTGGGGTAGAGGACATCCTAGCGGGCTTCGGAGACCAGATCGGAGAAACCCGCTGACCTGGGTTCGATTCCCAGCGAGTCCGCCATTCTAACCAATCTGCCATCCTCGCCAATCTATAATAGAGTTCTTAGGCAAAAATAGAGTTCATTGGGCAAAAGGGAAAATCATTTCTTTTCGTAAAGACATTCGTTCCAGTAGGTGAGGGCTTGGTCGATCTTTTCGGGACAAAGAAGTACATAGATCGAATCGGTGAGCTTGAGTTGCTCGTCTCAAAGTTGACCGAGGATAAGCTTGAGCAGGCCTCCCAGATCGAAAAGCGGGAGGAGAAGATTCGAAAGCTAACAAGCGCCTACCAGGAGGCCAACCTGGCGCTGAAGGCCGCAGAGAAGAAAGCATCCTCTTCCTCGGCTATTCCCCAGAAGGCTGATGAGGAGACGAAGATTAGCCAGACTGTCAGCGGACTCAGGCTTCGGCCAACGGAAGTGGAGAAGCTACTGGAAAGGCTCGATGACATCAGATCTCCAGAGGACGATCTTCTGACAGCTTATCTGAAGAGTCCGACAGATCTACCTCCGGAAGCTGAAAAGCTTGCAGGATCGATCAAATCCGACCGAGGGATGGCTGTTCTTTACTGCCCCTTTATCTTCACCCTGGCCCTGGTCCCGCCGTTGCCTGTGACGCAAAGCCCTCCAACTTTCGGCAGTGCATTCCAGCTCGATCAGCTTCGGGATTTTATGGAGACTCCCGTCCTGGTCATATCAGCCCATGCAGGAGACACCTTCATAGGTTTGGCTCTTACCAAAAGCGATTTTGAGATCCAGGAGCGGGTGGAGAGCCCTGTGAAAGAGAAGCACTCCAAGGGCGGCTGGAGCCAGAAGAGATTCGAGAGGCTGCGTGAGGAGGATATCCGCAACCATGCCGATGCCGTAGTCCAGAAGCTCGGGGAGATGGCTGTAAGATTCAGATCCATAGCCAGGTACGCAGTGATTGGCGGAGATCCTGCTCTCCTGAGGATGGTATTGCCAACGCTGGATTTACCCGTTGTCGAAAGGAAGCTTGAGAGGCACGACGAGAGGAGACCCGACAAGCTGTTGGATGAGGTTTACAGCTTCTATTGCTATCGCAGGCTGCCGGAGTTGAAAGAGTGAAAGACAATGGTTGAAGCCGAAAAAGAAAAAAAAGTCGAAAAAAAGACTCCAATGGAGGGTGAAACCGCAGAGTGGAACCTTGCCGAGCAATCCCTGTCTTTCGATTGGCACGTGAGAAGGAGGGTGGCCTGGAATCCGTGCACCGGGGAGGAGATTCTGCGGCGGCTGGCAAGGGATGACGTGCAGTGGGTCCGGGAGGCAGTAGCAGGCAATAAAAGAACCCCGGAGGATGTCCTAGTTCGGCTGGCAGGCGACTGCGATGGATTCGTCAGGGCTGCAGTGGCTCTGAACGAAAGAACACCGGCAGAGGTACTGGACGATCTGGCGGCGGATGAGGCGGTGGACTACGACTACACTCTCGACAAGAATCGCTATCTCATAAAAGAAGCAGTAGCCAGAAACCCGAATGTTACCAAGGAAGCACTCCGAGCCCTCTCATCCGATAGCGAAGAGCACGTCCGGGCATCGGCAGCGTCCAACCTCAGGATCGCGCCACAACTGCTTGACAAGCTGTCCAGGGACGTGAGCTGGCTGGTCAGAGATAATATTGCCAAAAACGATGCAACTCTTGAGGCCATGCTTGCTTATCTCTCCGCTGACAGGATCGTGGACGTGAGGATCTCAGTCGCTCTTAACGCCAAGACGCCTAAAACGGCATTGGCCGCCCTGGCCTTGGATAAAAGCTGGGAAGTGAGAGAAGCAGTCGGCCGTAACCCTAACCTGGACAAAAAAGACCTTGCTGAGCTATCTAGCCATTGGTCGTGGAAGGTTCGGGAGGCAGTTGCTCTAAACTCCAGCACGCCTGAAGAAATCCTGGAGCATCTGGCCATAGATCCGGATCAGAGCGTCAACAAGGCAGCACGAGAGCGCCTAACTAAAACCACTGGTTAAAACCAGACAGCAAAAGCTCTAATCTCTGAAACTTGCCATCCGTCTTCCCCGAACACGCCTCCCTGGCTCCGCTTAAATATCTCTCTGGTCTGAGGATCTATGAGAGTCATCTCCGCCTTCGGGCCCAAGTCAGGGGTTTCTTTGGGCCTCCTGGGTGACTTCAGCCTTGTGGGCCGCTCAGCAGTGGGCTTCACCGGTGGGGTTTGATAGGGACAGGGGACAGAAACGCCCAGAATCTCTGACAGATCATCGTTGAGCATCTCTCTGTCTAGGTAAGATGCACCCGACGATGTCTTCATATTCATCCCAAGAAGGTCTTCGGCTGTCACTATGCCCACAAGGTCGTTTGGAACTGGCGACATGAGCCTCACAATCCCACACGCGCACCTGGGGTGATATTCCTTGAACCTGTACCACAACCTTCTGGCCGGGTCATGGCTGTTCTCGGCCGCAGATGAGGAGGGCTTGGAGTCAAAAGAGGCAAGAATGGACTTAACGGTATCTAGCGTCACAGCCACATAATTGCAGTCGTCGGGGTAGACAGAACCTCGGGCATCAGTGGCAAAAACACTGCGTCCATCAGAATCTGGTAGGAGAACGTATCCTCAGGCATGCCGTATACTAATAGTCTTATAGGATAAAAATGTTTTGAATGTCAAGCTAATAATCTTTGGATATGGGCTATCTGTCGCTTACGGGATTGAGGGGATGAGAATGTTCCTGGATAATTGGCCTTGGTCGCCGGTCTTTGATTACTTCCAGGTTGCCCAGTGGTCGGAAGACGAAGGCTAAACAGGGCGGTTATGCAGACGGAAAAGCGGCCATAGGATACAAAGAGCGTCGAAGGAGCAGAGTTTTGATGTTGTACGAAGATAGGGCAGCTACGGTTCATAGGTCTTTAAGCTTAAGGAGACCACGCCGGATGCGCCCTTACAAAAGGTTGCCAGCTCTTAAACGCAGAAGGCCACTACAAAGAAGGCAAGCCATTCCGCCCTATGCAGGTTAAAAGGATATTGAATAGAAAGGCCTTCTATTAAGATATCTACAGATATTCTGGCGTTGAGACTGAAGGACAACACCAGACAATTCGTTAGCCTTGCGAAATTCGAAATCTAATTAACGATCCATTGGCACTGAAGTTTGGTTCTGAAAATTATATTTAATTAATCGCCCTAAGTAATGTTTAGAGTCTTAGGAGAGCGTTGTTATGAAGAGAAGCAGAGAAGAGATCGTATCGAAGATCCTNNGATGTATGTCTGAATGGTGCAAACAAGACGAAAATAGTGTATCAAGCAAACCTCAACTTCAGGACAATCAACCCTTATTTGGATCTTTTGATCGGGAAAAATCTAATAAAGGTCAGCCAAGGACAGATATTACGGTATGAAACCACGCCACAAGGCATAGACATGCTGGAAGACATCAAAGAAGTTCACAACGGCCTGTTGTGCTAGGAAAGATGTGGTCGTGAACACTGTAAATGCCCCGTGATAGTTTGCTATCATCCCTACTGGAGTTGATTCGTCGAAATACCCTCAACTAAGGCCGGATTGAAAGAACCATTTGGCAATCATGGAGAATAGATATAGCTGATGGAATTGTGGGGCAAAAGTCAATGACCTGGGTGCAATTGGGATGCCGTCGGTCTAAGGTGATTCGCGACTTTTGCCCGCACACATATTTGGGTCTAACACATTTAAGAACGTGGTACGACTATAGGCCATGTCGCCAAAGTTTTCTCTTCGTCGGACTTTTTTAAAGTCTTCTTTCATCTGCATGTACCGCTCTCTGGTCAGCTCTCCCCATTCATAACTCTCAGACAAAATATCCTTGGCGCCTCCGTAACTGCTGGATCGGGATCTCATCCAAATAATGATTCAAAGAGAAGGCAAAAGTCAATTGATGTGGATAGAAGTGGACGCACGACTCTGGCCCTGGCTGCCCGCTCGCCTAGCAATGATTTCAGATACTAGGGGTCCAGTTCCCGTATTCTACGGGGGTCAATATTCCGGATTTATTTAGCGTATAACCGAACGGAACGCTTCCCCAATTCCAAAGGCTAGAATTTCTTGAGATGTTATCGGTTTGCACTGGTATTGCTATTTGGCTCAAAATGGCTTGACCGTTGCTTCCATTCAACTGTACTGGCGCGGTTGCTTCGCAAATCAAAGCTAGTGCCAAAAGGATTAAGCTGCATATGATTAGATTTCGCATGCTGTCCTCCATATGAGATTTTCTAATCCTCTCAGTTTGAATAACATAAATCGAATTCGGACAATATAAAGATGTGGTACTGAATATGTTATAAGGCAAGGCGGAGGATCCTCATGTATTGCCTAGATATGGGCACGAATTCGAGTTAAGTGTATTAACAAGAGCGATCGTTACAATCCCCATGAACGCATCTTATCCACCGGCGGCACGAACCCGGATGGAACACTATGGAAGCTTTCACAAACAGGATGCCATTGCTGGCGTTGAGGGGCAGGTGGCAATTCTACGTAAATGTAGGAGGGAAGTCGGCTTGGGTCATTATTGCCTTGAGCACTCAGGATCAGAAATACTTGAAGATCGAAGCAGACGGCGAGCATCCGAATAACCTTCTTAGCCTTTCCGAATGCCCATAATATTGCCCTGACAGCCTAAACAGTCATAATATCGTCCCACATACGCCTTATACGAACAAAATTAACAAGGGTGAGATGTAAATTCGAATATCTATAATTTTCCAATGATTTGCAGGATTCGGGCACAAAATCAAACATGTCAAAATAGGCAGAAGCTAAGATCCTACCACCAAAAGATTTTTCATTAGAGCATGTTATATCCTTAACTCAAGTAAGGAGTTATATTATGAAACTATCTATAATCTTGCTGGCATCAATATTATGCTTGTCAGTGGCATCCCAGGCCACGAATGACAGCGCAACTACTGGACCATATAATGTATCATCTGATCTAGGGGTTTCGCATGATACTCACAATATTACTGTATCAGAACCAAAAGCCGAAGAGTCGCTAGGTCAAAGTAAGCTCGAAGGATACCCGATTGCTTCCGATGTTTTTACGACGCTACAGAAGACGGTCGTGCCTGACTCAATACCTTCGGGTTCGGAGAAGGTTCTTCCTTATGAGATTTCAAAATACAAGCAAAACGGCTATGGCAACTGGCATTATGGCCCAGGCATCGATTTCGTAAAGCGTCTCGATATCATGCCGACTAATTATAGCGGTGCATCAGCCAATAATACTACAAGACTCTTGAATTTCTTTGCCATAACCGATATTCATATCACCGACAAAGAAACTCCTGCTCAGGCGATCTATTTTGGATACAAAGGCGGTATTTCTTCGGGATATTCAGGGGTTATGCTGTACACAACTCAAGTTCTCGACGCAGCCGTCCAGACGATAAACGCCCTTCACAAAAAAGATCCGTTTGATTTCGGCATCTCTCTGGGCGATACTTGCAACAACATTCAGTACAACGAACTAAGATGGTATATCGATGTCCTTGACGGCAAGAATATAAACCCCGATTCCGGTGTCAAGGATGATCCTGTTCCCGGACCTCATAATGACTATCAGGACGAATACAAGGCTGCAGGGCTTAATAAAACGATCAAATGGTATCAGACTCTCGGCAACCACGATCATTTCTGGATGGGCTTCCTGCCGCCGAATGATTATATTCGACAAAGTCTCATCGGAGAGGATATACTCAACTTAGGCAATCCGTTCATCGACCCTCTCGGCGTAGATAGCCGTGGCTTTTACATAGGCTCAATCGATGGCCGGACGCCTTACGGTGACATTATAGGTGTCGGACCTGTCGCAAACTTCACAACCCCTCCGAAGGTACTTGCTGCCGATCCGAACCGCCATGCACTTTCGAGAAAGGAGTGGATAAGCGAATTTTTTAATACATCTTCAAGTCCGAAAGGACATGGATTCAATCAATCTAACGTAGAAACAGGATTCGCCTGCTATACTTTCGAGCCTAACTCGAGTTTACCGATCAAAGTCATTGTGCTCGATGACACCCAAAGGGACAACGATTCCAACGATCCCGATACTCTCGGTTACGGGCATGGCTCTCTCGGTTATGGACACGGCTCTCTTGACAGTGAACGTTATAACTGGCTTGTAAAAGAACTCGATAAGGGCCAGGCTGAAGGTAAGCTTATGATCATCGCTGCGCACATACCGATAGGCGTCGAACCAGCGGGTTCAATGGCGGGTTGGAACTCGTCCGCCGAAGCAGAGCTGATTGCCAAACTGCATACATATCCGAATCTCGTTCTGTGGATTGCTGGACATCGTCATTACAATACAGTTACTGCACTAAAATCACCTGATGCCGCGCATCCTGAACTCGGCTTCTGGGAGGTTGAAACCTCATCATTAAGGGATTTCCCTCAGCAGTTCCGCACCTTCCAGATCGTCCGCAACAGCGACAATACTGTTTCAATCTTTACCTCCGACGTTGATCCAGCAGTCAAAGACGGGTCGCTGGCTGCGATATCGCGTTCTTATGGTATCGCGGCTCAGGAGCTATTCAACAATTCGATAGGTCTACTGCCAACGGGTTCGTACAATGCAGAGCTTGTCAAACAATTGACTCCGGAAATGCAGGCAAAATTGTCGGATGAGATAGGCAAAAGCCATTGATTATCGAACGTAATCAAGGCTATTTTTATGGTGCGCCCGGCAGGGCGCACCCACTCAATGGTGAGAGTCCCTTACAGGCCTATTAGGAGGAACTGTTAGATGGACGGCAAGGGTGTTCTATCGGAAGGTAGAATCTGTTGGAAGCCGCAGACAAACCACTGAGATCCATTCAGAAAAACTGGGATTTGCTCAACACTCACGATTGTCCATGGAGCTAGAGTATAAAGGCTAGGCCCTTGCAGTATTGGATATTTTTACCGGTAAGCATTGAGTGGAAAATTTTACCGCTGCCGATGTTCACTTAAGGGGAATGAGACTTGAACCTGCCTTGCAATGGCCTCATTCTTTGATCTGGATAAAATATTGACGAACGGGTAAAGAACCGGGGCTCTCTACACCGTTCGGCTCTTCTGAACTATGTCCCCTTCTCGAAAGTGACTTTGCTGGTGAAAACGCCTCCGATCATCTCCAGGTTATCCGCCAGGCCATCCGGGCCGATCTGGAACCGGGCAAACCCCTTCTGATCGCTGAGCTCGGGCTCAGAGGTGCGGAAGATATCCCTGTCCCATGGAGTCAAGAGTATCTTAACATTCCTGGGGCCTGCGGTCGCAACCAGGGACCCGTTCTCCTGGCTGATGTTGATCCTGCCGTAGGTTTGGTCGCTGTAGTTGCCTACGTATCTTTCTAGAGGCAGTGCCGGGTCGGGCGAGGTCGGTTGTTTGGGAATGCTGGCATTTGCTTGCTCCTCGGCCTCCTTCGTCTGAACAAGTGCTTTTGCGCTGTAATCCTTTGCCGGATTGCCGAAGTACTGGTCGAAGAAGCGGTAGGCCAGGGATTCGGGCAGCGCAGAATCTATATTGGATAATACTACGATCCCTATGTCAGCCTGGGGAACGAAAGCAACCATTGTATGATGACCCAGAGTCCCTCCGTTATGCCAGATTATTGGATAGGGTTTTGACTCCTGGTATATCCAGCCCTGACAGTAGTATACGTTGCTCGCAGACGCCATCGGGCTTATGATGGTCTTGGGAGAGTGCATGTAAATGGTGCTGTTCTCACTTATGAGCTGCTTGCCCTCAAAGCTGCCGTTGTGCATCTGCAGGCGCAGCCATTTGGTCATATCTATTATGTCGGAGTTGATCCCGCCAGCCGGGCCGTAGATGTAGGGCCAGTCCATGTATTTCCAGTCCATGGGCAAGGCAGTGACCCTTCCGTTTCTAATCTGATGCAGATAGGCCACGTCCTTTGCCTGCTGGAAAGATTTCATGTCTACCGAGGAGTTGGACATTCCAAGGGGCTGGAAGATCTTCTTCTGGATGTTCTCTTCCCAGCTCTTGTTGGTAAGGTTTTCCACCAGCTCTGCGGTGGTCAGGAACAAGGTGTTCTGGTAGGCATAGGCAGAGCGGAAACTGGTCTCCGGCTTCGTATAGCGCAGTGAATGCCTCAGGTAATCACGGTCATAGCCCAGGGTAACCAGATCACCTCCGGAATATCCTGGCAAACCGCTGCGCTGTGCCATGAGATCCGTCACTGTGAACTCCCCGGTGACCCAGGGATCGTACATCTTGAAGTCCGACAGGTGGTCTATCACCCTATCATCCCATTTAACCTTCCCAGCATCCACCTGCATGGCCACCAGGGCGGCGGTGAATGCCTTGGAGGTAGACCCTATCTGAAAGATGGTGTTGGGAGTAACAGGGTCGCTGGAATTCACTTTTTTAACGCCAAAGGGTTTGAGGTATATTGTTTCGTTCCCACGAACGATGGCTACAGCCATACCGGGAACCTTCCAGTCGTTCATGCCCTTCTCGGCGTACTGTTCGAAGTCCTTCAGGATCTCCTTGAGCCTGGCTTCGTCCGGTGCCTGGGGCACGCCACTGGGTGCAATCGTGCTGTTCGAGGCTCCTAGGCAGCATCCCAGGAGCAGTAAAACCACTATAAATCCGGCCACTATGGACCGGGCCAATCTTCTGGTCATTTTTTAATTCCTCCTTAGATATCCGATTTCTCATCCGTTTCGGTTGAACTGCTGCATAAGGTCGCAAAAGTCCAACCCGAACCTCGGGCTCACCTCAATCATATTTTCAGATACAGAGGAAAGGCCACGGGCTGGTAGCCTGTGTCGTAGAGAGTCACGATCCCATCTCTTCAAGCGGTAAGTTCATGCCCCTCTCCAGCCAATATTACCAGAACGTTTAGCAAAGCTAACTATTTAAAAATTCCGTATTTGCTTGAATATTCAACAGTTAACTATTCTGATTGATAAAATTAAACAGCTAAATAAGGAAAAACACCATGCTCAATTAGTATTTTAGATTGGATTATCGGCATAAATGCTGTCCCAGCTCCGATTACTAGT
>PMNG01000023.1 GCA_003162615.1 Methanothrix sp.
TGCATGAACGCAATCGCCAGGGGCGAGACCCATCTACCTGCAATCTTGGCCACTCCGGAGAAATGCGCAGAGCGCATGAACTTCCAGAATCCCTACGCCAGGGCCAAAGCCATCGGAGCCCTGCACATGGCCCAGACCGTAGCCGGCATTGATGCCCAGGCCTGCTTCCGTCTCAAGGAGCTGGAGCAGATCGCCCTGGCCGCAGCCGCTGGCCACGAGGTCATGCGCGCGGCAGCGCGGCTGGCAGATGAAGCCAGAGAACTGGAGAAGGCCAACGATACCGTCTCCCGCAAGCCTCACGCCCGCACAGGAGAGAGTATGTTGAAGACCAGGCTTCTGGAAAAGCCGGAGAAGATTCAGACAGCGAAGATTTAGGCAGAAATACTTTCGCTCCGCGCGCTCATTGGCTAAATAGCGGCGGCGCCATCATCTCGCTATAAAGGAAGTTGCTGCCCGGCCCTACTCGCTTCTGGGCAAAGTAAGGGCAGCCTTCCTGATTCACCCCATTTCTTTTCCGAAAGCGGCAAAACTCCTGCATAGAAAGAGTTTTAGCATACTTTTGCGTTGTCCATCTTCGTATGGCTCTGCTGGAGATTAAGGGTGTATACAAGCAATTTTTTGCAGATGGCAAAGAGATGGAGGCCCTGCACGACATCAACCTGGAGATCAGAGAGAACGAGTTCGTCTGCTTCATCGGCCCCTCTGGCTGCGGGAAAACAACTCTGCTTCGCATAGTAGCGGGCCTGGAGGTTCCCACATCCGGCACCGTTACCCTTGATGGCATCCCCATAAAAGGCCCGTCTCCGGAGAGAGGCATGGTATTCCAGGAGTATTCTCTTTTCCCCTGGCGAACGGTTCTGGACAATATCGTCTTCGGCCTGGAATTGAAGAAATTTCCACTCGATGAACAGAAGAGGCTCGGAAGGCAGTATCTGAAGATGGTTGGCCTGGAGAGCTTTGAGACGCGCTATCCTCATGAGCTCTCCGGCGGCATGAAACAGCGAGTGGCCATCGCCAGAGCTCTTGTCAACAATCCCAGGGCCATTCTTATGGATGAGCCCTTCGGAGCACTGGATGCCCAGACGCGCAACATCATGCAGTCCGAACTGCTGCGCATCTGGGAAGAGGAGAAGAAGACAGTGATCTTCGTCACTCACAGCGTTGATGAGGCCATCTACCTGGCGGATACCATTGTGATCATGTCCGCCCGCCCGGGAAGAATCAAGGACGTCATCGAGATTCCGATCCCCAGGCCCAGAAGCAGAACCAGCTCCGAGGTAAATCAGATAAGGGATCGCATACTCTGTGACCTTCGCGCGGAGATGCTGACCTGTTAAGGATATGGTTTTATATCGAATAGATAACTTATATCTCAGCCTGTTTTTCGTTGGTGAGGCAGTTGGTCGGATCTAGATGGATGGAGCTTCCGCGCATAGTAGCGGTAGGTAGTGGAGTGATACTGGAGCTGCCGGAAATCTGCGCCGACCTGTTGCTCAAGAGGCGCGGCCTTATCATCACCGGCCCCCGCACTGAGGACGTGGTGGGAAAAGCCATATTTGAGCTTCTGGAGGATGCGAGCTTTCAGCCGGAGACACTAATCTGCAGCGCCTCCAAGCTGGAAGAGGTAGATCGCGCAGAAAGATTGGGGCATGAGATCGGCGCCGGATTCCTGATCGGTGCGGGAGGCGGCAGATCGATAGATATTGCCAAGCTCGCCTCTCTGAGATTGAATGTTCCCTTCCTATCTGTTCCCACCGCAGCTTCGCACGATGGCATCTGTTCCTCCCAGGCGTCCTTGACGGTCAATGGAGAGACCACTTCCCTTCCGGCCCAGTCGCCCCTGGCCATTGTGGCCGATACAAAGATAATATCTCAGGCGCCAGCCAGGCTTCTGGCCGCAGGCTGCGGCGACATTATCTCCAACTATACTGCCATCTTGGACTGGCAGCTGGCCCACCGGCTCAGAAATGAGGAGTTCAGTGAATATGCCTCAGCTCTCTCCGGCATGACTGCCCGCATGATCGTCGAGCTTGCTGCAGATATTCGGCCGGGTCTGGAGGAATCGGCAAAGATCGTGGTTAAAGCCCTGATCTCCAGCGGCGTGGCCATGAGCATAGCCGGATCTTCAAGGCCGGCCAGCGGCTCAGAGCACAAGTTTGCTCATGCCGTAAACAGAATAGCCCCTGGCAGAGCGTTGCACGGAGAGCTGTGCGGGATAGGAACCATTGTAATGATGTATTTGCATGGCGGAGATTGGCGGATGATAAGAGATGCATTGCGCTATACCGGTGCTCCTACTTCGGCCCATGAAGTGGGTTTAGACCGAGATACTGTAATCGAGGCCCTCACCAGTGCACACAAGATCCGTCCCGAACGCTATACTATCCTGGATGCCGGCCTCGCCAAGAAAGCAGCAATTAAGGCTGCAGAGGCAACGGAAATAGTTTGAAATATAATGATTATCAATAACGATGGAGGAAAGAAAGATGTCTGAAGCTTCTACCCAGATCACACTGATAGGAATAAAGCTTGCAACCATAGGAATGGAGTTCACCTTCAACGGTCCCACGCCGGATTGCGATACCTGCAAGCTTCGAAACACCTGCATGAACCTTGAGCCAGCCAGGAGATACCGAGTTTTAGGAACGCGAGGAGAGCTGATTCATGAATGCCCCATCCACGAGGCTGGTGTGCGCGCAGTCGAGGTTACCGAGAGCCCCATAATAGCAGCCCTTGATGCTAGAAAGGCATTTCCTGGATCAAAGATAGTTTTTGATCCGGTGAGATGCGACCAGTCAGACTGCAGAATGTTCGAGATCTGTCACCCCGTAGGCATGAAGGACGGAGAGAGGCTGACGATTGTGGATGTTGTGGGCGAATCTCCTGAGGATTGCGCGCACGGCTACTCCCTCAAGCTTGTGGAGCTCAAGCGCTAATGAGGGTTCTGACCTATTCGCGAAACGTGTTCATTCCAGTTACTGATCTTTGCAGCAACAGATGCGGTTACTGCTCCTTCCGGCGTGATCCCGATAGAGCGAGGATAATCCGCAGATCTGAGGCATCTCGCCTGATTTCCCAGGGCTCCGAAGCGGGATGTTCGGAAGCTCTGCTCTGCATGGGCGATAGTCCCTGGAAGGTCCCAGGATTCGACAGGATCATGGCAAGTTCAGGTTTGGCTGGGATATCCAGGTCCGATTTTATAGATTATCTTATCGAACTCTGTGAAATGTCCCTAGCGGCTGGCCTCTTGCCTCACACAAACGCTGGTCTGCTAAGCGAAGACGAAATGAAGAGGATAGCTCCCTACAACGCAAGCATGGGACTCATGCTGGAGACTACGGCAGATGTATCCGCCCACGCGCAGTCTCCGGATAAGAACCCTGTGCGGAGAATATCTCACATAGCCCAGGCTGGGAAGCTGAAGATCCCTTTCACCACTGGTATCCTCATCGGTATAGGAGAAAGCCGAGCCGACAGGCTGACATCCCTGAAGGCGATATCGAAATTGCACAAGGATTACGGTCACATCCAGGAGGTGATCGTTCAGCCTCTGAATCCCAAACCAGGAACTTCTATGTCGACTTCTCAACCCCCCATGGCCTCAGAGGTTGAGGACACAGTCAGGTTGGCAAAGAAGATTCTTCCCGGTGGGGTGGCCATACAGGTTCCGCCTAACCTTATAGAGCCTAGATTGCTAGTAGAGGCTGGTGCTGACGATCTGGGGGGAATAAGTCCTGTGACTCCTGACTGGATAAATCCGGAGCGACCCTGGCCAGAGCTGGAAGGACTTCACTTGAAAGGCTATTGTCTAAGGGAACGGCTGCCAGTTTATCCACGATACATTCTCCGAGGCTGGTACGGGAACAAAACCAAAAGACTCGTAAACGCCTTGGCAGGTCACGACGGTTTAAGGTGCAGAACAGAGTTAAAGGTGATCAACGATGGAAAAGAAGCATCTTGAGATAGGCATAAGTGCGGGGCTGGTCGCCATGATGATCACCCTCATGTTGATTGTGCAGATTGCGGCGCCGCAAGGAGTAAGGTCGGCGGGTTTTGCAATCGTAATGCTGCTGTTCATGACAGCGATGGGTTTGGCCGGAGTGAGGCTACTGGACATGTAGAACGTCAGATATAAATATAATAATACATGCTATCATCTAGGGGTTTAAGATGGCTAATTTTCTGGATAAGCTGAAGATCTTGGGAAGACCAGGAGAGGACGATTATACAGAGGTAGACCTGGGTCAGTTCGAGGAGATAGGCGGGTCTCCTGAGAAGATGCTCAGGGTGGCTGAGCTCTCCAAGGCGGAGGTCCTACCGGAGATCAAGCAGGAGATATACGCGGGCAACATAGTCCTTGTCGATATTGGCGGCTTGAAGCACGACAAGGCGGCCCTTGATAGGGCTATTGGGGAACTGAAGAAGGCTGTTGATGATGTCTCAGGGGACATCGCAGGCATAGGTGACGACTTGGTGGTGATGGTGCCTCACGGAATAAGGATCGACCGGGAGAAAGTGGTTGGAGGAAAAGATTGAATCTAACAACAAAGAACGCGTGTCCAGTTTGTTCTTCTGAGATGGATTTCAACTGGGAGACTAAAGAGATTCCTCACTTCGGCGAGGCCATGATCATAGCAGGCGTTTGTTGCTGCGGGTACAGGCACAGTGACACAATCCTGCTCAGCCAGAAAGAGCCTGCTCGCTACACCTTGACGGTCACAAGCATCGAGGACATCGATGCCAGGGTCATCAGATCTTCCAGTGGGACCATCAGAGTGCCTGAGCTGGGCATAGAAGTAGAGCCCGGGCCAGCGTCTGAAGCGTATGTTTCTAACATCGAGGGTGTTTTAAACAGAATCAAGGGTATAGTAGAATTTGCCACCAGATCAGCATGCGAGGCAGGCGATCTGGAGAAGACAGAGCACGGCAACCAGATCCTGGAGAATATGAAGATGGCCTTGAGGGGCCAGTTTAACCTGACGGTAATTATAGAAGACCCCATGGGAAATAGCGCCATCGTTTCAGAGAAGGCTGTCCGATCCGCTCTTACCGAGGAAGAGATAGCGGGTCTCAAGACAGGAATGATTCTGCTGGACATTTGATTGTTTCCGGACATTCGATATGATAGTGTTAAGCGGCGGAACAGGAACACCAAAGCTGCTGACGGGATTGAAGGAGCTGGTGGATCCCGAGAATTTGTCAGTGGTGGTAAATACTGCGGAGGATCTATGGATCTCCGGCAATCTGGTCTCTCCTGATGTTGACACGGTTCTCTACACTCTTGCTGATATCGTCGACGAGGTCAGATGGTGGGGCATCAGAAGAGATAGTTTCCACACGACCGGTTTCCTGCGCACCCTGGGTAATCCTGAGCTCTTGTCCTTGGGCGACAACGACCGCGCCGTACACATATTTCGCTCCGAGCTGATCCGGCGGGGCGTTAGCTTAAGCTGCGCCATCCAGGCCTTGGCCAAGGCCTTGGGAATCGAACAGGAGGTTTTGCCAATGACGGATGACCATGTGTCGACAATGATCACCACACCTGATGGCGAGATGCACTTCCAGGATTTTTGGGTGGGTCTTGGAGGAGTACCGGAGGTTGTCTCTCTGCGTTTCCGAGATATAGATAAGGCAACGCCATGCCCCAGATTCTTAGAGCTGCTGGAGAAGGATGATCAGCTCCTCATCGGCCCTTCAAATCCCGTCACAAGCATCTGTCCGATATTGGATCTTCCAGGGGTACGTGAAAGGCTTAAAAGGAAAAAAATTGTAGCCGTTAGCCCCCTAGTTGGGAACAAACCGGTAAGCGGTCCTGCTGCCAAGTTCATGAAAGCAGTTGGTGTTCCCGCGGACGATGATGGCGTGGCTTCGCTGCTCGGATACCCGGACATCTTTGTAGTGGACAAAGATAGTAGCTACAGAGGTGATTGCGTAAGACTTGACATCTTCATGAAGGACAGGGAAGACAGCAAAAGATTGGCCAGAAGCATAATGGAGCTGATGTGATGTTCGCTGGAGTGGATCACGGCACAACTGCCATCAGGTTTGCCACCTCAGAAGGCAGGTGCTGGGAGCTGCCTAGAATTAATGCAAGCGCCCTTTCGCCTGAGAGTATAATCGACCGCTTCAGGCAGAATCTCGGCTCTGAAGTCCAGCTTATAGCCATGTCATATTCCATGGGCGATGGATTGACAGAAATCGTGAGGTTGGAGGACGCCCCAAATCGAGGCCTGATCCAGCAGGAGGGTGCAGGTGCACACGTAGGCGGAGGCACCAGAGTCTTCGATGCTATTGAAGGTTCGGGGTGGCCGGCGATTCTTCTGCCAGGAATCCACAGGGATAGCGACACCGACAACAGGCTTAAGATCTTCTCTCACGGCATGAGCGGAGAGAAGGTGGGCCTTGCCTATTTTGTCTACAAGAAAGGAGTTCCAAGCTTCATAGTATGCGATGCCAGCTCAAACACTGTAACATTTGGAGTCGTTCGAGGCAAGATCATCGGAGCCATCGATGCCCCCATATTTGCACCAGGCCTGACTCAGGGGCCTTTAGACGTGAATGCAATAAGGTCGGTGGACTCCGGAAAGATGACAGCCAATCAGGCCTTCAGCAGTGGCGGCATCCTGGCCAAGCTGGGCTATTCAAACCTGGAAGAGTGCGGTCCGGATATGAGAAAGCATGCCTTAGATTCCTTGGCGCTCTTCGCAGCTATGGAAATAAGGGCCATGGAAGTGCTGCTGAAAGACCTGGGCGAGGCGTCTCCTGCGCTGTACCTAGCGGGTAGTCCTGCGCATGAGATAGAACCGCGAGTTTCAGATTTATTGTGCCGAGAAGTGAAATCATTGGGAAGATGCGCTGCAGCCCAAGGTTGTGCTATGATTGCCGCGGATGTCTTTAACGGCGTCCCAGAAATACTGGGCTTGAAGGTGAATGAGCGAGCACGGTCGTGGACCAGGTGCAATCCTGCGCTCCTGTAAATCGAGAAAGACCATTCTATCAGGAACCTATGCATGTGACTACGCCAATGGAATGAGAAAGCTGGTAGCTGAACTGGAGTTCCAGTCCCTAGAGATAAGAACAAGTGAAGGCGCTAAGATGCTCAAGTCCAAAGTCCATGAAGCAATGACCGAGGCCGAAAGCAATACTGCCCCTTGTGTTATAATCGATCGCTTTGGACCTGCTTATGTTTGCCCCAACGGAGTCGTCAAGGGAGAACGTCTGCACCAACACCATGTGTCCCCATTACGACAAGAAATGCACGGTGCGATGAAGATAATAATAAGGATCCTGGGGTATCCAGGACCGCATAAAACGACTTACCTTACCTGTGACCTGCTGTCAGACCACTTGTTGATGAGTCCGGGCAATACGGTTATGATCACGCCGAAGACCACGACGGCGATTATTTGAGACGTAAAGCTGTCCATCTCTTTTCACCTCCGGGACGATTAGATCAAATGTAACGCCCTGTCATCTGTAATATGATAGAGATAAACTTTGTGCTGCCTATCATTATGATACATGGCTCCTTTAAATAAATTAACTAAGAACATGATTAATTATTAATTATTTGATGGAAAACGAACCCTTAAGAAAGACCTAAAATGCATACGAAACAATTCAAAGTCAAACGGTATCGTCTTACACCGTAAAAGCTGACTCGTCGAGATTTAAAACACTTCAGATAACCCATTCTCCAATTCTTCCCATTTAGCGCACTTTCTTAGTTCATAGGTTTCTTTTTGTAACTTGGATAAAGTTTCTTTCTCTTTATCCTTGGCAGGGTTGTCTTTAATGGGATAATTCTTTGCGAAGTAGCGGCTGACATCCCTGAAATTCATCTTTTGCATGTAGAGCTTGAACCAACTCTCGATCGCCGTTTGGCTCCAGCCAATGGCAAAATGAACCAACTTGTTTTTTGGGGCTATATTTTTCTCTACTATACCGGCATTCTCTTCTTTCAATCCAACTTGTGTTTCAAAATAGAAAATCGACAATGAATAGGACGACCAATCCACATAAGGGAGCAAACTGCTATGGATAGCTATCTCTGTCTTTTTGTCATTACATTGCCAAAAGTCAGAGGAACAACGATTTTCTTCCAAGCTCTTAGCCAAGCAAACTATCCTATCTGTCGAATCCAAGACCTTGAACAAACGAATATACCCAGCACTGGTAATTTCTCCTTCTCTAAATTCCTCGAACCCTTGTTTTACTACTCTGCTCGTTCTCGCTCTAATATCTCGACCCTGGAATCGATTCTTGTAAACTTGACAACAGTAGTTGATCGGCAAGCCAATCTGATTCTGTCGTGCAAATACGAGCAATTTTAAAGCGCAGATTTCCGACTCGAAGACGGGAATCCGGGGGACATGGAGGAAGTGGTAATTTCGTCGGACGAACGCCTTATAATTGTACTGAGTTGTTGCTAACTGATGAAGATTGATGAAATTGACCCCGATTGCCTCCATCTTGGGCAGTAGATCCTTGACAAGATCATAATCCTCTGGAATTGCAGGGATTTCGACGGTCACTGCGGGTATATACTCTTTTGAAAGAATAATTGGGGTTAAGTCATATTGTCGGGCACTCAAATCGAAACGAATTTCATCCAAACCAACTTCCTGCAGCTTTTTTAAGGATTCTCGATCTACGAAATCGCCATTTGTGTAAGCCCACAGATACATCGAATTCCCAAATTCCCTCCGGATTGCTGCGATATGGGCCAATAACCTGTCAAGCGCAAGAAAAGGCTCTCCACCTGAGAATCCTACCCCGCGGATCTGGAAAGTCTTTAAATAATGTATATGTTCTAAAGGGTTCTTGAATGCAAACCCTTCACTTTTTGACTCGCTTTCTTCTTTAATCGAACGATCTTGTGGGCAGTAGAAGCAATTTCTTGAGCATCGATGGTTGGTGTAGTTGCAATCCCAGCCGCCATCGCCGCAGATAGAACAGCCGGGAGAGAGTGGCCCAGAGTGCAGTTTGCACTCTTGAAAGCTATAGGTAATCCAACCGGATAGAGCCTTCAGAAGTTTGTTCCTCTGTTCTTTGGCCCGTTGAGCTTCCTCATCAGAAAACCATTGAAGATCATTGTAAACCCAGCCAACCTCGTTGCGGATGGCTCTTTTCTGTTGGTCTCTATCAACTCTTTTTTCTTGGTCTCTCTCAATGTTTGCGATCTTCAAAACGGATCTATTCATGCGTCCTTACCACATTCTTATTCTGAAGCAAGGTAATATAAATCATTATTCTACGGGTTACCCAGTCGCTAGAGTCCATATCGAAATGATAGTCCTGGAAACGGGTGCTGCGCCTGGATAGAGGTCTTTGATGAAGAAGTTCGAAGTCCTCATTTTATTAATTCATTAAAGTTTTGACCATGATAAAATATGGTGCTTATTACTAAATCGCATTAACAGGATAAGATGGCTGGTTCGCCAAAGTCAACATTACATCGTCGGACCCCGCTTCGAGCAATTAGAACTTGATACCGGTAAAATCTAAAGGTGAGAGAGGGAGGGCCATTATCCTTGTCTGGCCCTCTTTATCCCTGATGGCAGATTATGGCTTGGTAAGCGGAGAGACTCATATGGAGATCGTGGGCCGACGGTACACAGCGTCCCTTCGCTTGAAACATTGACATTGTATCAGGAAGTATTTTAGTGTCACGCTTGTTATTCTTGCTGCCGGGAAAATGGGAAAAAAGGCAAAAGGAAAGAAGTTCAAAGCAAATTTTCTGCATGGTGATGGAAAATTGTCGTCCGTCACCGAAACTTTTTAGAGCGTAAAAAAGAGATTCTGCTCCAATTCTTATTATGGCAGAAACCAGAGAAGTGTAATAAGGAAGGTAGACCTCGACATTTGACCCCGCTCATTTGTTCAGGAGGAGATAATATGACTGCTAATCACAAACCAGATCTTCACGCCAAGAAAGGTCCTAGGGCTCAGCGTGCGCCCAAAGAGGAAGCAACATTTGATGCCGAACTGCAGAGATACGTCATGCCAAGCGAACGTCGTGTCAGCATGTTCAAGCGGGGCAAGGGTAGTTAAAATGATACAGGGCAAAAGTTGAGCATCTTGCCAAACATGATTCCCGTTCATGCAGTTTAGAGTGTTCTGTAGATCTCATAGCCGCTGATGCTTACAAGATTAAGCAATCTCCAGGAAGAAAGACAGATGTCATCGATTCTGAATGGATAGCTGAACTTTGTCTCAACAGTATGATAGAGCCTTCCAGCATAGTTCCACGAGAAAACACGCCCTCTTAATTCGGATTAGATACCGTAATAAGATCCAAGTTGCAAACAGCGGGTATTGTGTTCAAAAATTAATAAAATTGTATCAAAGTAACCTAATGATCTGAATTTTCTCTAATGCGTCAATGATAAATATGACTGCCAGCAGACCTGCTGCTGGCAACCATATTTAATGCATCATTGAAACGGCAGCAATGACTACAACCAAGATCGCGGCCACCGCGACAACATAGTTCCTAACTTCGATGTGCATCACGTCGTCGTTGGAGCCCTTCGGATTGTGCGCCAGTACGAACTCGATCGTCTTCTCGTGCTGCAACATTGCATCGCTCTTCTGCATTATGATAACCTCCTTTTAAGGCTCTAAGGTAGCCTACCCCGTGCCTCAGATTCATTATAACTCTTTAGAAGAAAAACTTTACCGGACATTGGGGGTGGCCCGGCACTCGACTGTCAAGAACCGAAACGTAATTCAATCGGCCAAATCACCGTGCCATCGTCTCTTGCTATCGTTATTCTTTTGGGATTAGCTTTCACCGGGGTTTATCGCTCGGCTGGGTGAACCTTTCTGCCAGGCAGAGTTCTGTATATCTTCGCGCACCGATCGATCTTCCCTTCTGCGACAAGCCTCTGAACCTTTGGAAATATCGACTCTGTCCTGTGCAGGAATTGATCAACTACAAGCTTTTCCAGCCGTTTTTTGTCGACAGATGCACCTTTCCCTATGCCGGGACAGGTTGGATTGTAGGTTATATTGAGCAGTATGTCCCCTTTGGGGGTAGTCTCTTCCTCTACTCGGAAGGGAAATAGCCGACAAGCCTTGGGGCGCACCGAATACACCGAACATCCGTTTTTATAGAACACACAGGTCGTATCCTCCTTGGACTTCATGACCGGAAGGTCCAGGATTACTTTTTTGCCGCCATCTTCGACCCGGACGCTGTCGCCATTGTACTTGAAGAGGGTGTCTACGAACTCTTCGGGCTTTTTGCGCGACCTTCTGCTGATATTGTGGATGTCCTTATCTGTCAGATAAATCAAATTTGACTTCTCCCAGAACTCCGCCAATCGGTCAATTGGAATGAGATCATCGAACTCAGGTGGCCGCCGGTGATGGCAGCAGGAACCGCACCTCTGGCACTGGAACTTGACGTCGCCAAAAACAGTCTTGACCTGGACTGTAGGCAAAAGTAAACCCTCAAAAAAGAAAGAAAAAAGACGCTTAAAGCGTCTTGGTTATGGGATGATTCTCGGCTAGGACTTTCAGGCCGAGCTCTTTGGCGGACTCTGCCTTCATGATGTCCACCATCGCGGCAGCCGGGAAGATCATGGGCGCGTTCTCTATTGGACCGTAGAGGTAGTAGTCAGCACCTACGATGCCAGCCACCAGGTTGGACCCGATGTCCACCGGTTCNNTTCCACTTCTTCATCCAGTCCCATGCTGATGCACCATTGTGGAATCCACCACCAACAGGCAGGCCCAGAATAGCCTTGACGGCTATGCAGGCACGTACTGTCGCGCCTGAGCCGGCGCCCAGAGGCATTGCAGCAGTGTCTATCAGGGGTCTGGTAATACCGCACTCCTTTGCGTACTCCAGCATTCCCTTCTTAGCGCCGCCCGCAGCCTTTGTAAGGATATTCATCTTTCCTTGGGTTCCGGCCTCCATGGCGTTGAAGGCTAGAACTATTGCTGCGTTCAGGTCGCTGTCCTTGACAGCCTGCAGCTCTTCGGGAGTAATGGATGCGTTTATGGAGTTGTGAACTGCCCTGTCGGCCACACCGATCTCCGTCGCATACTTGACTCCGAAGGCCCGCACAGCAGGTGCCGAGGAGTCGATGAGGAACGGATAGTCGGATAACCCGACGAACCAATCGATCTCCTTCTGCATGGCCTCGTTGCTCTCAGCGACAATCTGGTTCATACAGGAGTTGCCTGTAATGTCGCTCATCTCTGCCTGTTTGTTCCAGAGCTTCTCTGCAGCATCCTTGTCGAAGACTCCGTGCTCCGGGTCGGACACTATCTTGTGCCTGGCATAGAACATTGTGCCTATGCAGCATGTGGGGTACTCTCCAGGCTGGCCTCCCACACTGAATTTGCCGAACTCAAATACCTCTTGCTTCTTATCGAACTTGAACATTCAAATCACCTTCGTCGTGGCCATCTAGTTATTTCAACACGGGCGTCCAGTTGTGGGCATAATTGAATATGATATATGACAATATCAGGATCAATCCAGCGCAGACACCATAGGCTGCGCCCATGTCCCTGCCGATGGACTTCCCTGCCCTCATGAACTTCTCGGCCGCGTAGAATTCAATCTTCTCATCTATCTTGTCCATCCTGGCCATCAGCTCAGCGAACTGAACGGGATCGACAACGGCAACAGGTACTGCCTGGTTTCCTTCTTTAGCCATAGCTCAAATCCCTCCCTTGAATATGAAGAATGGCCCGATCATCATTATTACGGCGATCAGGAACCCGATGGCAAACCCCATGGACACTGTGGCTAGAACTCCCGAGCTCAGCTTGGTCTCCCTCGCTAGGAGCTGGCCTTTCCACTTGATGTCGTCCACAACATCTTGGATCATTGCCATGTCATGAACCGAAGGATCTGCAACCGTGGGTACTCCCTGGCCGTAAATTGCCTCTTGCTCATCTGCCATTCTACTTCCCTCCCATAGCGGTCATCTTCATGATGATTCCGAAGAGGACCAGGACGATGGTCATTCCAAGGGCAATTCCCTCTATCTTTCCGGCGTAGATGCCTGCCTGGAGCTTGTTTAGTAGACCGGTAATGGTCACCATCTCGTCCTCAAGGCGCATCCTCTGCCTGATCTCGGATACTTCGGCTGCCAAGGGCCTTGGTCCGTGAGCCTCTTCCTCTCCACCTTCCTTCTTTAGCTCAATCCTCATCGGATCGACGTCTAGGGCACCCGGATCCTTGGCGATCAGCTCCTTGATCTTGGCTCCGATGACTCCAAGGTCTTCGGTGTCCATCATCAGGACGGGCTCGACCTGGGCACGGACACGCTCTATAGACTCCTCGTTCAGATTCTGGATGAAGGGGATAGCGCCCGTAGCGCCAACGATCTTTCCTTCCTTGTCTATCCCGCTCTTGAGAAACGCATCCACAGCCTGTCCGGTGATGTGCCCCTTGACCTCCATCCCGGTGATTATCATATACCGGATGTTGGGATTGGAGACCAGATTGGCAGTCATCTTCTCTATACCGATGTTTTCAGTCTTACACGGTCCAGCCAGGGCTGCGCCTGCTTTGATCAGCTCATCGAACTTCAAGTGCGATCCGCAGGTACAAACTGCCACCGGGCTCTCCGGGTTTCCTACGTGGTACTCGCCTGTGATCAATGGCCACGGCTCGCTTGGTTTTTTCTTTAGAGCCATATCTAGGGCCCTCCTGCAACCTTAAGTGCGGCTTTGATTGCCTCTATGCCGCCCGGGTGCGTGAACACCGAGCTGACCAGCACGACGAAGGCAAAGAGCATCCCTATGATCGTGCCCATCCAGATGTTGGTGTAGAGACCGCCTATGTAGGAAGCCTTTCCACGGTGGGCATAGGACTCCATTAGCTCAGCGTCCGGCGTTAGCTGGTTCATCAAGTCGTCGGCTATGTGGTCCAATCTCTCTATCCTGGGATACAATGGGTCCAGGGCGTATTGTATTACGTCCTCTCTCGCCTCAGCTATCGTTCCCTTGAGCGGATCAAAGAGGAGACCCAGTTCATCCGATACTCTAACTATTCCCATCTACAGACCTCCTTATTGCACGCTCGGCGGCAGAAGCCCTGTTCCGACCACTGCGGCGGCATCTTCCTTGGCCAGCCTGAAGTACCAGATATAGTCGTAGTACCAGACTGCAAAGCCCACTACAATCGTCACCAGAGCTGCGGAGAGTCCCAGTGTCGCTAGGGAGCATATACCCAAGGCAATCATCGCTAGTCCAGCGACCATTATGCCGTCGACCAGAGTCCTGTCCTGTTTCTCGTCCGGTCCCAGGTTGGCGTTGAACGGATGGAATATTGCCATACCGCCAAGGATGAAGATGATGGCCAGGAAACCTGTGCTGTAGACGTCCTTGACTATCATGTTATAGGACAGAGTTCCGGACAGTGTAATCGACCAGCCCAATATGGCCAGAGTCCCTGCTCCAGAGATGTCGAACATCCCTTCTTCCATTATTGGGATATTGAAATGCATCACCTTGTTGCAGAGGATGCCTATGACGTAACCGAATAATAACGAATACGCCAGGGCTATTATCGGGCCCAGGATTCCTACTCCGAACTGCTCGGCTATGTTCAGGCCGAACAGGGAAGCGACTGTTGCCATTCCCAGGGCCAGCATTCCCATTGCAGGTACACCAGTACCCAAACCATAGGAACAGATCCTGCGGATGGCATTAGCGCCCCACAGCACTCCGCCGATAGCCGCCAGGGACCCAATAAAGGAGAATATGTTCGTCCCAGTCGCAGCATTCAGGAAATGTGCAAGGTATATTCCTATTATGGCCCCGCCTATGCCGTAGATCCTGAGCTGCTTAGGCTCGAGCTTAAACCTCTTGGGTTTTTCAGACATTTAAGCGCCTCCAAGAGGCTGGATCAGTACAGTCATGATTGCCAGAAGTATGCCTGCAATTAGGCTTGCCTTGTAGGCAAAGGGCCACTTCTTGAACTTGGGGTCATGGAATCCCTCGATTGTTCCCTGGATGTTCCAGGATGGAATCACCGAGTGCACGAAGAATATCCCTATGGTGAAAACAGCGGCCTGTGCCGGATTGTGGCTGATCATGTTGCACGGGAAGTAGATCATTGCACCGCCGACTCCACCGAGGAGCGCACCAATTGTCCCTGTCACGAAGCAGACAGTGGGGATGCCCTGGCCGACTGTTCCCGGAGCCACGTATGGCGGCTGAGAGAACCCGGTTATGGGGTCGTAGTTGACCTTAGCAGAAGCGTATGGACAGCCCACTGCATAAGAGTAAATGAAGTCGCCCGTCAGCATTGTGGCGTCCATCATGATCATGGAGCCAATGGCACCCGAGGCAAGGATCGGCCAGATGTTGTCCGTTACGGACATCATGAGTCCGCAAGCCAGCAATCCAGTTAGACCTGAGCCTGCTGCCAGGGTAACTGTACCTGTACCGATACCTGTAGCCTGTGCCATTGCTGCTGGAGCGCCGCCCACAGGAACGAAGTGTACGCCCACGCTCACCAGGAGACTTCCGACTACTATCTCCAGCATGTACACGATTGTCTGAGCATCAAAAGTTATCATGCGGGTATGTCCCCCTTGTATCCTGGATACGGCCCATACTTTCTCCTAGCGGAGACTTCCAGATAGAAGTTATAGAGGTTCATGAAGATTATGAAGATACAGCCCATCGCGATGGCGTAAG
>PMNG01000028.1:0-13834 GCA_003162615.1 Methanothrix sp.
GGCATATTCATGTCCATACTCATGGCCGCCATAGGCAGTACCGCTGTAAGGGTAATTACGAGTAGTAAAGAAAGGATGACATATTTCTTGTTCACCTATTAACCTCCATTATCTTTTCGCTATTCAGCCCATAGGCCTTTTTTATCGTCATTTGCCTATAGTCCCCCTAAGCGTTCCTGTTTATAAGTTTTTCAATTGAGGCAAATCCTGCTCAAATCTGTTGCTGGATAGAATGGACATGGGCCAAACAAGACATAGAATTGAGATTATACGAGTATCAATTGTCTGATTCCATGCGATAATGGGGTCATAAAAATCATATAGAGAAAATTCGTGTATTGTCGAAATAACTGGTGGAACATGGACGGGCAACGGATCTAGTCGGCCACATCGTCTATGCAGGTACCACTGGCAGCCAGTGAGCGGATCTCTTACCTAGTGTTGTCGTCTTGTACTACGAAAAATATGGTGAGTTGCATCTGGGTGACTCCACGCTTTCCCCGGCCTGCTTCCGAGCGCGAAAAATGCTGACCTCCGCGAAAATCGTCCGAAATCCGCCGGAGATTCTCTTGTGCAAGAGGATAAGGGATCGGTCCAAAACTTATACATACCTCTCGAAAACTGATATTAGCCCTTGTATCCCAACTCTTTGGCCTTTGCCAAAGCTGCATCTGCCTCGGCATTACGACCCAATGCCCTTAAGGCCAAGCTTTTGTTGTACCAGGCCGTCGCATAGGACGAATTCAGCTCGATGGCCTTATCGTAAGCCTGGATAGCTTCAGAAAACCTTCCTGACTCATTGAAGGCAATACCTTTGTTGTTCCAGGCCTCTACTAGATTTGGATTTAACTCGATAGCTTTATCACAAACCTGGATGGCCTCGGAATATTTGCCTAGACTATTAAGCGCATTACCCTTGTTGCTCCAGGCTTCTGCAAGACCTGGCTTTAGATCGATAGATCTATTGTAAGCCTGAATGGCTTCTTCATATTTGCCCAGGTCATCGAGGGCAAGGCCTTTGTTGTACCAAGCCGCAGCATAGGATGAATTTAGCCCGATGGCTATGTTGAAATCCTGAATGGCTTCATCGTAACTGCCCTTGGCCAAGAGACCAACTCCTTGACCATTCCACTCACTCGCGGCCTGCTGCCCAAAGGCTGGTAATAAATTCACTAGAAATAGAACCTCAATGAAAAAGAACAATTCTCTATTCAATGACTTTCCTCCCATTGTTCAGTAGTCGTCTCCTTGCATTGTAACACCCCGAATATCTAGGCGGTAACCGAACTGTTCGGGTTCGGGTACAACATCGGATAGCAGATCGTATAGCCTATTGCCATGAACAATACATGAGGCAAATGTTGCAATGCGATAATTCAAATTCCTGCTTCCATTTTTATTCATATGGATGTCATTTATCATGCTCGGGACTAATCTCTAAATTATTAGGTAGGTGGCCCTACCATCAGATTTTATTTAACTTGCTGCTGAACCACAGCAAACTCCACAGTTAGATCCGCAGCAACCCTTACAACCGCTCGCACCTTCACAGTTCCCCTTTGGGCAGTGAGTTCCGCACGGTGATGCCGCAGAGGCGGAGGATGCTACAGACTCGTCATCGCCATTGTTACTGCCGCCCCAGGCATCATGAATACACGAACCACCACAGTTCGCCCCACATACCGATTGAGAACATGATGTGCCGATAGGGCAGTTACAGTTTCCTCCACACGATTGTCCGAAAGTCAATCCAGTTCCTGCTAGTAATAGCAAGAGCACCGATACCATGGCTAATCTCTTCATCTAATTCACCACTCATCTTTCGTGAACCGGCTCACAGTTCACGACCGTTAGTCGTACTCATTATTATAAGCCGATTCGGTCTTAGGCAACCCCTAATGGTATTTTGAATCGATTTTTGGTGCCATTTGCAAATTCTATATTTATTATAAATTCATCTATAAGTGATAAAATCCTTGATAAGCACAAATCTGTTTCCACCAGGCCAAGATATGACATATCAAAGAGCACTTTTGTTTTGCACATATTAGGTCTGCAATCCATAACTCTGACGTTATATTGGATGCAGATCCACAGCCGCAAAGCAACATGAAGGAGCAGTTGACATCGATACAGTGAATTCTTGAATGGTTCCAATCGGCCAAGGTCGATCTCTGAGCTGGCTGGTCAGCTCCGATGGTTCAGTCGTGCCAACGGCTCTGGTGGATCGACGCCCAAATGCCATTGATTTGCAGGTTATATCGGATGACTCATTAAGGAATTAGAAAGAGCTTGAGGCTGGATATTTCCGTCTCCATCTCTGCAATTCAACGAATGATAATCAATTGCTTTGTTGCCTAATTCTCAATCTTTAAATATCGTCTTGCCCTTAATGCTTTATTCACAATTGTGAATGGCGAAAGGTATCGTAACATGCTAACCTGGCAAATGGTTCATGGATCTACACCTACCTTCGGCAACAAAAAAATTGCTGGCTGGTGGCAGTTGGACTGACAGCTATGGAAAGAGACGGAATGCCGGCCTAACAAATTCAAAGGCTATTTCGAGGCGTAAACATGGAGATGAATGCCGAGATTAAGGCGCTGCTCTTAAGCATTGGCAGCGCGAACATCGACGAAGGGCTTCTGCATGAAATCGCAGGCACGACCATCCCCAGCGCCGGACCTGGTGCTGGCCTGGAGTCTTTCTTTATTAAATCCGGCGGTCACAGGGTGAGACTTTCCATCAATAAGAAGTCCCCACTTAAAGTGGTGAGATGTTGCTCCGATATCGCAGTAATCAAAGATGGAAAGCCAATTGTGACCGGTAGGCTCGAGCCAGCCCTCAGCTACTGCCCAGAGCAGGCATACCTGACCATAAGCGGGCGCTGCATCTATGATTGCAAGTTCTGCCCGGTACCTAAACTCGATGGCGAAGTAAAGGTTCCGGACAAGATCTTGCAGCTTGTCGAAGAGGCAAAGAACACAGGGCAGCTCAGGGCCATATCCATCACAAGTGGAGTAGAAAAGTCCACCGAGGACGAAGTCAGGAAGGCAGTGGAGATAGTCAAGATCCTAAGAGCGCGTTATGATGTGCCCATTGGAGTTTCGGTTTATCCTACAGACACATCCTCTGAAGAACTAAAGGAAGCCGGTGCAACAGAGATCAAATACAACGTGGAGACGATGGACCCCCAGATCTTTGCTAAATACTGCCCAGGGTTATCGCTGGAATACGTGCTTAGTTCCCTGAAGGAAGCCGTGAAGATCTTCGGCAAGAACAGGGTCTCTTCCAACTCATACTGGGTCTGGGAGAGAGCGATGAGTGTGTTTTAGCAGGAGTAAAAAAGCTGGCCGAAATTGGGGTGATCCCTAACTTGAGGCCAATATCGCCACATCCGCTGCGTGCTGGAGAGGTCGTAGTGGAGAGGCCTTCCGCCGAAAGGCTGCTGAAGTTGGCCAGTTCAACCAAGAAAATTTTGGATGACCTTGGCCTTAGGGCCGATCTTGCAGAGACCATGTGCCTGCCTTGTACTGGCTGCGATTTAACGCCACATAGGGACATATAATTCTGAGGGAGCACGCTGCGAAAATCTAAGGTCATCTGTTGCTCCTTACGGATTATGTCTGCTACATATGTTGCCCAAACTTGATGGATCGCAATCAGGATGACCATGAGCTAGAGACTATGAATCCCCGGGTGGAGCGGTCCAATCAGCACCAAGGTCGACGCGGCTAAGAGGTATACCACTATCCTCACTTTTGACTTCACCCATTTCTGTCAGGCAGCAGTCATCTCCTTGCGTCGTGCACACTGAATCCCCTGAATGATCACAAGCAAGCTGCTTAGATTCGGATAACTCATCGATATAGCAGGTCGCATAGCTCATTGTCGTAATCATTACAAGAGACAAAGCCATAACACGAAAATTCATCATTTCTACCTCCCGGCTCCTCCTTATCTAATAGCCATTATTTTTTTTATTATTAATTTAATTATGTCATTTAACTATTTTAATTATTGTGGCTTAATAAAGTAAAAAGTTAATAAAGTTTAAAGTTATGTCCAAACATCGAGCTTACTCAACTATTGAACTTTGCCACAGCAAGCGACACAGTTAGGACCACAACATGCCTTGCAATCGCCCGCAGTTCCACACATCTTCATGGGGCAGTGAGATCCGCATTGGAACGCTAATGTGGCTGAGGAGTTAAGTGAGGTATTATGGGCGCATGAACCCCCACAGTTCACAACACATGCTGATTGCGAACACGTTGTTTTGCTGGGACACGTACAGTTTCCTATGTTGTGTCCCGATTGTCCAAGAGTCAATTCAATTCCTGCAAGCATCAGGACAAATAATATCAATGCCATTTTTCTCAAATCGAACACCCACTCTTTTTTTCTTGAACCGGATCACAAATTCAATGACTTACGTGATACACGTGAACATATGACGGTTTGGTTTTAGGCAAATAGTAACGTAGTCTTACAGCAAATATTGGCGCAAAATGTAAATAAATAGTTGCATTATCTCATTTTTTATGTTAATATTTTTCTTCTAAGGTTTTCTTAATAGATTAAAGTGAAGGCATTCAAGACTATTGCTCAAGAGTATATGCCTTAAGCGAAGCTTAAGAATATGGAGGGTCGAAGTAATCCACGTTTCCTGAGACTTAAGCCAAACAAGACCATGAGATTGTAAATCAAGCATAAGTTCTTTCAATCTTATCTATCCTGTAGATTGAGTGGAAGCCGGAGAACTAGGCGAAACTTTTGTCTTTCTGGAAGAGTTCAAATTCCCAAAAGACGTGAAATTGATCGACGGACTCCTACTGATAGGAAAGCACATTTTAGTGACAATATTCGAAGCGCAAAGTGAAGAATGATCCTAAAGATAACGCATCCATTCAGAGAAATAGAAGCGCCTCATGTAGCCCCAGCGACGCATTGAATTATGGTAAAGACTCGTCTCGAAAGCACCAAGGCTTCAAGGAGATTCGTTCTGTTCGTGCCTCATGCCTGGCAAGCACTTGATTTTCTATTCTGCAAACAGGACTTATCGAAGTCTTCGTGGCATATCCGGACTAAAATATAGTTGGCCAGCAAGCCTGGCTAGCTAGAGCGGAACAGTGAGTTCGACAACAAAAGGCACTGATATTAACACATTCCCAGGGCTTTGAGAAGCTTTTCTAAATCTGCCTTGGAGCTCTCAACGAAAACTCCCCTATTACCTGATACCATAACGGTCCAGTCGCCTCCGCTGTACATCCAGTTATGCTGAGGTACCCAGTTCATCTTGTAGAGCTGTGTGTAGGCGCTCGCTAGGGCATCGAACATCATGTTCACTGCCCCGCAGAACTTGGCGGTCGTCTGGGCCATCTCTTTGGGCATACCTGTTTTGGACTGGTAATCAACAAGCTTCCCCTCAGGGTTGAATATACCTGCTGCCATTACACCCTCGAACTTCAGAAGCTCGTCTAACGAAAGATTGCACTCAGCTTTGTTCATAACTAACCTCCAATAATTTAGAATATCTACGTTAACTATTGTTATTAAATTTTCCTAAACTTTGAGATAGTTAAGCACAAGGAAGAAATGCGATCTCGAACTACTAAGCTTTCTTGAAATCAGCCTACCATAGCACGAGATAAATCTTGTCGCCCTCCATCTTCCCTTTAAGGAGTTGGCAGTGCCTGAGAATTGCGAACTCGTTCTCCAGCTCACCCGACTTGAGCGCGAACTCCTTTGCCAGATCTTCCCTTGTGACCTTACCTCTGGTCTTTATGAATTCGTANNCGCTTTTGAAGGTCGGTCAGGCCCTCAGTTCCTGTCAGCCCGTGGCTCTCCCTGAAAATCCTCTTAGATCTCTCTCCCCAGGGGTCACAGACTCGGATCCTCTGGCCGACTTCTATGTAGCAGTCCTCACAGAGGGTTCTGCCCTCGGAGATAAAACAATTCTCTTCATGCACATCAGTGCCGCACGTCTGANNTCGTTCCTTACGATATTTTCTCAAGTCTGGCTTGAACGTATATCCTTTCTTGGACAATGCTTAAACTGCGTCCTTTAATTTAGGTATTTCCCCAGGTACTAAGGCTGAGTATTTTGCGCTCACTACCGTAACTTCTCTCCGGATATCGTATCTCTTTGCAAAGAAAAATAGTAGATGTTAATGTTAAGCCATCTGACAATTTAAGAAACTTTTAGTCAGTCTACAAACCGTTTAAATCGTTTAGATATTATGCCTCTATCTGTTAAGTCATGATTGGCCAGGCTGTCAAAAAGACATTATATCTCTCAAATTATCCCTGTGCATCCACTTTCTTTCTGACCAGCTCGTGTTTAGCTTTAGTTGCCACCAACAGCTCATCGAACATAGCAGGCGCGTGTTTCTGGATTGCCTTAACTCCTTCCTCTGTTGATCCACCTTTGGTGGCCACGCGGGTGATCAGGTCGTCGAAGCTCTCCTTCGCCTGCAGCTCCGAGGTGCCTTCCAGGGTTTCCTTGACTAGCCTTTCAGCCAGATCAGCATCGACTCCTTTTCGCGTGGCAGCGAGCACAAGCTCTTTCATGACGGCTGATATGTAAGCTGGCCCAGAGCTGGTCAGGACGATCAGAATATCAAGGTCCTTCTCTTCGACCTCGATTGGATGGCCTATGGCTCTGAAGAGACGGAGGATCAAGGCTCTATCCGAGTCCGTTGTGTTTCTTCCGAAGACCGCCAACGATACTCCTTTCAAACTTTCGGAGCCGATGCTTGGAATCACTCTGGTCGCTCTGGCTCTGGACATCGATGCTATCTTCGCCAGGTTGAAGTCACCCGCCACTGATATTAGAAGCTTGTCTGGTGTCAGTTCATACCGCAACTCCCTTAGAACTCCCATCACATCCAGTGGCTTCACGCACAAAAAAATAACGTCGGATTGCGCTGCTACATCTATATTACCGCCCAATTGGATGCCTAAATCCCTGGACAGTAGTCCGGCCTTTTCTCTGGTCCTGTTGCTCGCGATTATGTCCGCTGGATCCGCCGCTCCTGTCTCTATGAACTTACGGATGAGCATGCTTCCCATGTGCCCTGTGCCGATGAAACCCAGATGATTCATCTTAACACCTCGTAGAGCCAGAAAGCGTCACGCTGATATTAAGCGTTCGGCTGTCTCCTGCATAGAGCTCTTCTCCCGCAACTTCATCAAAGCAGGAGGAGCCTCCTGGAACCCCTCCAGGGCGTTGAAGAATCTGTCCAGGGGATCGCCCTTGTAAGTCGGAACCAGGAAGATGTGCGTATGCGGAATCCTGCGGCCGCGAGCGTACATGGCAACGAAGTCAGGGCTGTAGGCTTTCATGATCTTATCGGCTACTGTTCTTGCCACTCTGAACAGGCTCTCTACCTCTTCCTCATTTAGGTCGTGCCACCAGGGAACGTGTCTTCTTGGAATGACCAGGCAGTGGCCTCTGGAAAAAGGATTGATGTCCAGGATGGCCAGTGACAGCTCATCCTCATAGATCCTGTAGGCATCGGCTTGGCCCGCCACTATCTTGCAGAATATGCAGCTATCGTTTTCGGTCATATAGATCTTATTGTTCTGCTAACTTGGCTTGGTTTGTTCAGATCTTTTCATTTTGACTCAACGAAGGCCAGGAAATCGTCCAAGATCCTGTTGAACTCTTCTGGTTTGTCCATTTGCAGCCAGTGTCCCGTACCTGTTACCTGGATGTGCGGCAAGTCTGTATCAAGGTTATGAAGGCTGAAGGGAGCATCGTTGAGAGACGTAACTACTGAAAGTTTTGGTCCTCTGTATAGCTGGAGTGGAGTTAGAGGATCGTACCGAAGACTCGATTTGAATATGCCGATGACTGTTTCGCGCGGGGTGTTGCGCAGGTCTTGAATTACCTTTTCTCTGACCGGCTGCTGCGATCCTGCCAGTAGCATGCCATAATAGTCCTCAATCGCTTTGGAGTACGAGTCAGACTCTAATGCCCTGATTAGTTGATTTGCTTGCTCAGCCGGAACCTTCCTTGCATCTCCGGAGGGGTCGGCCAGGAGAAGGCCTGCAACCTTTTCGGGGTGCGAGCCAGCGTAGGCGATGGCCACCGTTCCACCGGAGCTGTGGCCCACAAGGACGAATCGCTTCAAGCCAAGCTCGTCAGCGACGACATCGAGATCGCTTGCTAATGACTCAATCGCAAAGTCTCCATCTTTTGGCGACTCCGAATTGCCGTGGCTTCGGATGTCAAGAGCTATAGCTCGCCTTTTCTTGCGCAGGTGTTCGAGCTGAGCTGACCAGTGCGAAGTGTTACCGGCCAGGGAATGTACGGAAATCACGGGCAAGCCGCCAGAACCACCATCGTCAACGTTGATGCTGGGAGAACTCATCTTGCCCTTTGTGCGAATTAGAGCCATCTTTCCTCCTGGTTATCAAACGCCAAAAATCTGTTAACCGCAGCTTCCCTCGCCCGATTCATAGGCTTCCCTCAACTGGTCAGCAGCCTCACTCGATAGCTTCTTTTCCGCGACTGTGAAGTAGACCTCTGCAAACTCAGGGTAAAGGCAACTCAAGCTCTCTGAGCCATCGAGAATCAAATCTGAGATATATTTCATATCCTCAGCCGAGAGCCGATTCAGCCTCCCTTCGAAGTCCTTCTCATCTTTGGAGTGATGGTTGGCAACTGGAGGAAGGATGTTCATGTACTCGAGATCAATCCCCTGGCTCTGGAGATCCTCAAACTCCGGCACCAGCTTCTTCAGGATGTTCCTATCCCGCTCGCTCAGCTCTCTAGCCATGTCCTTCTAAAGGTTGTGCGAAAATAAAGAATTAACCTACAGATTGGCTGATCCACTGAAGGTAGCGCTCGTCCCCACCCACAACGGGAATTATTATAATCTCCGGCAGCTCGTAGCTGTGAAGCTCCATTATCCTGGCCTTGAGACGCTCCACCTGCTTCATATCCGTCTTTATTATCATCAGCTCTTCCATCTCGTCGCAGGACTTTCCTTCCCAGTAGAAATAAGATCTGACCTGTGAGACGTTCACACAGGCGGCCAGCCGTTCCTCCACAAGGGCTTTGGCGATCTTTTCCGATCCGCCCGGAGGAGCGGTGCATAGTACGATAACAAACTCCGTCGTCGCCTCAGTCACTGCCAACCCACCTGTGGCCATCTGCTTTTATCTCTTTCTTCCAGATGGGGGCCCTTACTTTCAGCTCCTCTATGATGTAGCTGCATCCTTCAAATGCCTCCTTTCTGTGACCTGCAGCACAAACGATCAAGACGATGTTGTCGCCGACGGACAAAGACCCAATTCTATGGATTATGTCGACGGACTTCAATTGGAACCTGTCAATGGCCTCGTCCCTTATTCGCTCCAGCTCGGGGATAGCTGCTTCCTTGTAGGCCTCCAGCTCCATGGACTTGAGGCCATCGTTCCTGACTGTGCCAAGGAAGGTGACAATCGCCCCTACGTCCTCACTCTTGGCCCTTTCCACAACTTCTTCTATCGAAAAATCCGCTTCTGTTATCTCAATCATTGTCTAGGGATTCCTACTTAGTTAGCTTCGGATCGGGCCACGGTCACGTTGATATGACGCCATTCAGCCGCCTGCTACGCACGAGGATGCAGAGCCTTGAACCTATGATAATCACTTGCTTTCACGATAGGGCATCTGTCAATTACTTAAATACCGAACGGTAATCGACAGGTTTATCGGAGACGTGGACCTCTGCTCTAATCCCTTTCTTTAACGATGCCATTAACCGCTCTTTTTCTCTATCCCTGAGCCTCTGGATTTCCTCTTCCGATTCGATCTTCATCACGAAGGTCCCGTAACAGGGTCTCACATAGGTGAAGATGAGGTCTCTGCCCTTTGCACCAATAGCTATCGGTGGGACTCCGATGATGTAGTAATCCTTGAAAATCTTATATCCAGGATCGATGTAATAGACCTCGTCCGAGTTCTTCTCGATGAACTCTCGGCCCTCCTTGAAAGATGTCTTCTCTAGAAGCAGAGTATATTTCATCTGCTCTATACAGCTCATGACACCAGCCCTGCTATTACTTTGTCGATCTTGTTTTTGAGTGGATTGGGGTTATGAACTGCCTTGGCCACTATCTTCTCGCAGTTGAACTCGATTGTTTCCGCAAGGGCCTCGGCATTCCTGCCGAAAACTACCGCGTACAGCTTGGCCTTCGATATGGCGCTCATTGTCGCGGCGAATGCCATTCCAGCATCGCTGTGCATGAAAGCGAAGCAGATATCGAAGTCAGTCCTCTTCTCTATTATGTCTACAATGCACTGGTCCAGGTCTACTGAATTCTTGACGTAGTATCCGTCAAAATCGGAGACCTTCAGGAGCTTGTTTGCCGCATCAGTTCCTGCAACTGTAACATCAAGACCGGCCTTGGTCAGCTTATGGGAGAGGTATAGAACTATGCTCATCTGGACCGGAACCTCAGGGCAGCCCATCATTAGCAATACCTTTTTAGGAGCATCTTCAGCCATTTTGTCTCATCTCAATCCAGGATTGTTTCTTCAGATTTATACTTACGTTCAAGCATGATAACACTTGTGAAACAATCTAAAGCCTGTCGAAATCCATGCAATTTTCACAACCTTAACTGGCTTGGCATTGGTAGGCCACTTGAAGTAGCGCTTAAAGTATCACTCATGCTATCGTAGACTGCCAACTGCGAGATTCATCAGTGCACCTAAAGCTTGTATCCGGTGGCGGACACGTACATCTCTTTTATCCGCTCTGCAGTCTCTTTTGAGACCTTCTCTGCAAGGACGTTAACGAAGATCTTGGCGTACTCTGTGGATATGCAGAGAAGACATTCGGATTCGTCCAGGATGCGATCCACCAGGTAGGTCAGATCTTCGCCTGATAGACGCTTCAGACGCTCCTCAAAATCCTCCTCATCCACGGCATAGTGCATGGATACCGGCGGAAGTATGGAATGGTACTCTATTCCTGACCCGGAGCGGAGCTTCTCTTCTACCTCGGGCACGAGCTTCTTCAGAATCTCTAAGTCCTTTCCTTTGAGCTTTCTCATGGCAATCGATCTCGAAAGAGCCTCCATTATGAAGTGGTCAATCTGATTGATCCGCTTCATTCCAGGTTTCTAGTTTGTGCAGTTAAGGCTTTTTGGGAGGGGGTTCAGCGCTCTTCCCACTTCTTGGAGGCCGATGGTTTCAGAATCTTCTGAGCGTCGCCCCGCAGGAGCATATTGGTGAGCGCAGACAGCGAGCACAGCGTTCCTCGACCCTGGATCTCCTCGCCCTCGGGTCCCGGTATCCTGGCCACAATCCCGCCCTCCGCTGTGATCTCGATCTCAGTGCCCAGCTCGCTGAGGCGGTGGAGAATTACGTTGCCGGTGGCTCCCATGGACTTCTCCATCCAGCAGTGCTTGAAGGGACAGAGGTTGCAGTAGTTCCGGAACAGCTCGGCGCTGGCTTTGGGCACCAGGCCCGCGACGATTTCAGCCTTGGCAGTCCCGTATGCCATGCAGCAGCCTAAGACCCTTTTCGCCAGGATCTTGTCCCCCTGGGCCATGGTGACCCGGACGTGGCCGCCCTTGACCTCGTAGCGGTTCTCGATGCCCATTTCGTACTTCTTCTTCCCGGTGTTCTCCGCGTTCTGTAAAGCCTCTTTGATCTTCTCAGCAAGGGATGGAGTCCGTGCCGCTCCGATGGTCACAGCGCAAGTAGGGCAGTAGGCTGGCGGCGACTTTGCTATCACATTACCTTCCTTGTCTAGGAAAGTGGCAACAACGCCCAGGCCCTCTCGCTTGATCAGGGTGCGGCCGCCCATTCGCTGGACCGTCACAAGGGCCATTGCAGCCGGAGTCAGCACTCTCCCATAGCCGTACAGGTCGGCCACCAGGTCGATGTCCTCCTGGGTGTTGATGCCTTCCCGCCGAAGTCCCTCGGCAACATCCTCGGGGATCAGCCCGGCATCTAATTCGGCCGCCAGGACTGCAGGCGACCAGACTACGCCGAAACCTTCGCCGATCACGTTGCCTTGGTCGTCGAAGATCTTGGCCAGGATGCCTCCAGGCTGCTCACAGGCGACGATGCGGCCACCGGCGTGGCAGATCTCCTCGGCCACTGCATGGCAGATTCCACAGGCTCCTTCTTTTGGACGGACTACGTCTTTGACTCGCTTTATGAGCTCTTCTTTGAAGGTTGATGACATCTCGGTTGTGATATTGTCCATAATATACATGATCAACAGTAAGCTATATTAAAATCGTGGTAACATTAAAATTGTGAGNNCGGTCTAGCTGAGTATTTTTGTATTGACCCAATCATCGTAAGGTTGATTACTTTGATTCTGGTGCTGTCGGCGGGTGGAGGACTCTTGGCGTACATCATCGCCTGGATTGTCGTGCCGGGTGAGCCGGATTTTCCCCCTGATTTAGAGGCATGAACGTTCTGAACACAAAGGATGTTCTTGACCAACAAACATACATGTCTGGGACAACAAGGGCAATGCAATTATAATGAATCATAATGGATCTTGCTAAGCATGATGAGGTCGCCAAACCTTCTGACATAGCTATAGAGGCATTTTGATACCGCTATCGAGATTAATCCGCAGTGTAATAGATTGGAATGCCAAAGGTCTTGTCTTAAGGCGTACGGTCGTACTTTCGAGGCAGATATAGTACTTGCCATGGCAGGTGGACAAGAGCGGATATTCGAATTGAGGATTAAGGATATGGTGTCGTCTAAGGCTGGTATCCACTCTCAAATTTGACAAGTGCACAGATAAGATCCTCTAAAACGACCAGGAAGCACGATCTTAATGCTACCGATCACCCAGATAGCGGCGAGAGCCCTAGAGCATTTTCATGCCCAAGAGGCGTAAATGGGACTTGCAAAGACCAACCCGAATTTATCTCAGCGGCCAGTTAATCTCTCTGGCGGACACGAGGCAAAAGTTTCGGCTCAATTGCTAGAAAAAGCGCATGCCGATACCGATACCGTCCTGAAGGAGCTGGAATCGCGTTTGGATGGCTTGAGCCAGGCGGAAGCCGATTCTCGCTTGAAACAGTACGGACTTAACGAGATTGCGCGAGAAAAGCGTCAATCCGTATTGATGCGTTTGTTGAATAACGTCAAGAATCCACTGGTCATCCTGCTTACGGCGCTAGGTGTGGTTTCTTTCCTCACTGGTGACATGCGTGCAACAGTAGTCATATTTTTTATGGTACTGCTGGGCGTGGTCCTTCGTTTCTATCAGGAGATGCGTGCCGACAACGCGGCTGAAAAGCTCAAAGCGATGGTCAGCAACACGGCGACGATAGTGCGCAATGGCTTGGAAGCTGAAGTATCGCTCAGAATGTTAGTGCCAGGCGATATCATTCGCCTCGCAGCCGGAGATATGGTACCAGCCGACATACGGGTGCTTTCTGCCAAGGACTTGTTCCTGAATCAGTCGACCCTCACCGGCGAATCCTTGCCCGTGGAGAAAAAGGCCGACCCGGTGTCTGCGGATATCCAGAATCCATTGGATTTGCCCAACATCTGCTTTCTGGGTTCAAACGTGGAGAGCGGTTCTGCGACGGCTGTGGTCGTCCACACAGGCGACCAAACTTATTTCGGATCGCTAGCTACCAGTATTATCGGCCAACGCGTGCTAACCAGCTTCGACAAGGGCATCAANNGCCGTCTTCCTCATCAACGGACTTACCAAGCATAACTGGCTGGAGGCTTTCCTGTTCGCCGTGGCAGTGGCAGTCGGGCTAACCCCCGAGATGTTGCCCATGGTTGTGACGGTGAATCTATCCCAGGGAGCGCTCACGATGGCGCGCAAGAAAGTAATCGTCAAAC
>PMNG01000028.1:13989-14178 GCA_003162615.1 Methanothrix sp.
AGCCAGTGCAGCCGGGTGGAAGTCAATGGCGAGGTCGTCGGCAAGTCGCCCGAATATGACGCCAAAAGCCGGCAGATGGTGGCCGAACTGAATGAAGAGGGCTTCCGAGTGATTGCCCTGGGTTATAAACAAATGCCAGGGGCAACGGACGAGCCAGTATACGCGATCAAGGATGAATCGGACCTGATT
>PMNG01000172.1 GCA_003162615.1 Methanothrix sp.
CATAAGATACAAGCCAAAGGGAAATTTTTGATATGCATGTTTAGAGGGGCTTTAGAAGAGGGGTATTGCCATAGTTAGACCCCAATGACAACTTAATGGAAACATTTACATATAAGTTATTCACCATTAATAATGGAGGTTATCAATGCTATGGATACAATGACAATTAGTATCCTAATTTTTTGGGGACTGGCCCTATGGATAATCTCAGGACTAAAAGGAATAGTCAGAAGCTGAAGGTGACGGAGAACACGTCTGGAGGAGTTATGGCTGAGGAGAAGGTTCAGGTATACGCACCAGGCAGCGTTTATCCCCGTTTCGTAGGGGTAGCAGTACTATTTGTAATTGTCATCCTGGCGCTGCGCGTTCTGGGCTATTGGTAAGTAAAAGTCGAACGGAGATATTCAACACCATAGCGGAGCATATAAATCTTACGAATAGCCCGTAGCAACTGGTTGGATTTTCTTTTTATGAATTGTGGAGCAATATGCCCGAAGAAGAGCAACCAAAGAAGATAGATCCATTCGAGATCGGGATCTGCGCAATAGAATTAGTGACAATAGCAGCAATTGTCTACGCGATGATTGCATTTCCAATGTGGTTGAAACCATCCACTCTCTAGACTGCATATACCGCGCTATTCCGAGCTTGCCATGGAATGGATTCCAGCTTGGGTTAAATCCAGGGAGGAGCTAGAAATACGATTCGATGTCTCTAGCTCTGCCCAATTAACGGCTACTTCTCCCCTCGATGATCAACTCGTAATATCCAACACTTTGAGACTGTCGAAGCCTATTGTGACGTTTCCTTCTGTGAACGTTTCGACCCACAAGCCCACGTCCCCTGAGACTGGTTTGCTGTCTACGTAATCTCCCAACTTAGCTCCGTTGGTATAGAATGTAAGATTATTTCCATTAGAAACGACCTCGATGTTATTCATCGTATTCCCGGTGTTGATGGCGCTTGATCTCGTCCAATTTACGGGTACGACCCAGGCGTTGTTCTCTCTCTTTGCATAGCTGTAGAACCCATCGCCGGATATCAAGAACAAAGAGTAGTTTCCCGCATCCTTCCAACGTGTGACGACTCCATAATCGTTATCTTCTGGTCCCATTTCTTGAGTGGCGTTAACACTCAGGACAAAATGGGTGAAGTTCTTCACGGCAAAGCTCCATGCGGAATAACCTTCTCGAATGACGCCAATATGATATCTGCCGTTCTTGAAATATTTGGTTATATTAGCGTCTGAACTCGCCGGAAAGTTGCTTATTTTTCTGAATCCTAGACTGTCTGCGTAGAGTAGTTTACCAGTTTGTTGTTGGCTGACAGATTGCGTGATCAGTTTAATGCTCCCTTCCTTCGGAACATTGCCGGACTGCGCGAGCGACGCCTGAATGCAGAAAAACAGGACCGAAATCGTCAAAAGGATTATCAGGCCTGGGTGGTAATTTATATTCTTCATAACAATCACCTTTTTCCAACTGAATCAGAATCGGCTTGGCGTAGAGTACGTGATGTACTCCGACCCATCGACAATACGTACTTGTCCGGAATCTATTTTAACCTTTCTTTGAAAGTTAAGAATCACATGCGTTCCATAATGTCGATATGCTAGGGCTATTCATACCTAACTATCAAATTTATGGATAAATTCTGTAAAATCAATCGTAGTTAGTCAAAATAGATAATTGCATGCAAGGTATGAACGCAGATGATAGCGATCTCTTGGAGTTGAACCCGGTTCCCTTGAGTTGGTTATCCCTTTAGCATCAACTCCAATTGGATTATTCTCATTCTGGCCTGCAGTACCAAAACAGTCCAAGGGACCGATAAGACACTACTTTTTTTGGTCTCGTACAAAGGAAATCCTAAATTGTCAGGCCAGATTTAACCGGCCAGCACTTTACCGTGTCGATCGATCTTGCCCTCAGAGATTCTGGTGGAGCTGATTCTGATGTGGTCCTGAGCGAGTCTGTACTCTATTACCGATATCTCTATGGGATTGTGGCCCCGCTCAGTTCTGAGTTTGTTTATTCTCTCGGCCACGGGCTCTGTTTCAGGGGATACGACAATGTAGTCGAATTCATCGTAGATTGCGGATCCGCACAGATCGTTCAGCTTCTCCACCTTGTAGTTCAGTGCACCGAACTCTTTTTGTATGCAGGCTTTTAGGTTCTTGAGCCTGATCTCGTAATCGTGAACCGGGCGGGTCCGGTGATCCCTGGCC
This sequence comes from Methanothrix sp., assembly GCA_003162615.1. Lineage (GTDB taxonomy): Archaea > Halobacteriota > Methanosarcinia > Methanotrichales > Methanotrichaceae > Fen-7. The sequence goes on from PMNG01000172.1 coordinate 2,228, forward strand.
ATTTCATCTGATGTTAGGGCTATCACAACGGTGTCACCTCTGCCAAGCTCGAAAGCTCTCCTCAGCAACGACAGATGCCCATCGTGAAGGGGATCGAAGGTGCCGCCTACTGCAACTCTGGCCATATGGCTCTCGGAGATGAGATGTCTATATAAGTATCTGGCGGCATCCGCTCTCATCGATCTTTGTGAATTTCCAGAACCCTAGCCACGATCTTTCTCGAGCTGCACAGGTCGCACGAGTCCTGGGTTGTGATCCTGACCACCCTTGGGTGAAGGTTCCGCCTGGCCATTTCCTCATCCAGTATCGTAGGATTGAAGTGCTGATCGAAGCCAAGGGTTATTATGTCAGGCCGAAGCTGTTCTATGGGCCGGAAGATGTCCTTTTCGTCCCCTAGAATAGCCAGATCTATGACTTTTAACGCCTGGACCATTTTAAGTCTCTGGTCCTCTGGAACTATGGGCTTGGGCTTGTGCTTGACGTTAACATCCCTGGCCACGATCACCACCAGCTCGTCTCCCAGTTTCTTGGAACTCTCCAGGTAAAGAAGGTGGCCGGGGTGAAGGAGGTCAAAGGTGCCTGTTGCCAGAACGCGGGTCAAAGATCTCTCTCCTCCTCCAGACCGCCGTCATCGAAATCCTTATCGTCGAACTCGATATTTACTACAGGCAGCTCTCTCCTCTGGCCCAGCGGGTCGTAACAGGCCCAGCTCGATTCATCGAATGGTGGGCCGACGATTATGTGATAGTCCCCGGTCCTTGAGAAGAAGGCGATATCCTCCTTAGAAGGCCTGATGTCTGATGATGGATGACTGTGAGCAGATCCAATCACCTGCATATTAGGCAGCATGTAGAGCCGGATCAAGGCGCTCATTCTGGAAGACTCCGTGCCGGGCAGTATGAGCACTTCCGTGATTATTTCTTTATCGGCCTGAAGCAATCCCGCGAACTCATCCGGCATGGACGACCTGGAGGCTTCAAGGATGAAATCCAGGGTGTCCTTGGCGATCCCTTGAACGTGTTTCTTCTTCATGATAACAGAGCCCTTAGATGAACGCAGTCTCCAGCAACTACCCGCCTGATCTCTCCATGTTCTCCAGCTAGCTCAATTCCAAGAGCCCCATCCTCCGAAAGATATACTGCCTGACCCTCAAGGTCACCATCTGAGGAAGTAACGCGCACATGGCGGCCCAGAGTGACAGAGCGGTCCCTCCAGTCCAAATACGTATCTAGTTCGCCCATTTGTTTGTAGGCCTTCTCTATCTCCATCAATAGGGTCTGTATTAGTTTGGTTCTGGAGACCTGGCTGCCCATCTCCCTAGAAAGGGACGTGGCGTTCCAGTCGCTTGGAAAACTATTCTCATCAACGTTTGCATTTATTCCTATGCCCACCACAGCGTACTCAAGGCGGTCTGTCTCAGCGCTGACTTCCATTAGGATCCCACATAGCTTTCGATCGTTGACAAGAAGATCGTTGGGCCATTTTATGCCCGCTTTTATGCCATACAGACGCAACATTGCTCTGGCGATTGCAACGCTAACTGCCATGTTGATCCTGTAGGCTTGAGCCAATGGTATCTCCGGCTTCAGGACAATGCTTATCCAGATTCCACCTGTTGGCGAATGCCACGGTCTGGACAGTCTTCCCCTGCCTTTGGTCTGAACCTCTGCCAGAACCACGGTACCATTCTCACAATTGGCGGCAATCTCCCTGGCAGCCTCGTTTGTGGAGCTCACCTCTCGGAAGTACCGCAGGTCCTTTCCAACGAAATCCGTCTCCAGTCCTTTTAGAATCATCTCTGGGTCCAGTACATCCTGGTTTGCGCCCAGACGATAGCCTTTGTTCGTAGAGGACTGGATCTGGTAACCTTTTGTGCGCAAGGCTTGAACCTGTTTCCAGACGGCTGCTCTGGAAACGCCAAGTTTCGATGCTATCTCCTCTCCTGACACCCATGATCCGGATGCAAGATAACTCAACAAGTCTGATCCCAATCTACACCTTACCATTTGCCTTTGGTTGTGTCATGTAGGTCCCGACGGCAGCGGAGATGGCGGCGACTTTCCTGGTGTCTGCGCCAAGAGCAGAGGCCAAGGATTTCCCTTTTTCGTAATCCTCTTTGGCAACCTCCTTCACCTTCTCCAGGATGTTTTCTTCTTTGATGAAGTTGGTATTGATGTCACCACTCCTGAACCTCGCATTCCTCATTACAGCCTTGTGGAATACTAGGTTGGTATGCACGCCGACGATTATGTACTCAAAGAGGGCTCTTTCCATACGGGCTATGGCCTCAGTTCTGTCTTTACCGTGGGCTACCAGTTTAGAGATCAGGGAATCGTAGAAAGGTGGTATCACATAACCGTTGTAAACTCCGCTGTCCACTCTTATCCCGGGACCGCCAGGGCTCCTATACCTGCTGATCCTTCCCGGCGACGGGATGAAGTCGTTCAGAGGATCCTCGGCGTTTATCCTGCACTCAATTGCCCAGCCTCTTATGGTCATATCATTCTGGGAGTAGTTCAATGGCTCTCCAGAAGCAATCATGATCTGTTCTTTTGCCAGGTCCACCCCAGTGACCATCTCTGTGATGGGGTGCTCAACCTGGAGCCTGGTGTTCATCTCCAGGAAATAAAAGTCTCCTTTAGAGTACATGAACTCAACGGTTCCTGCACTCACGTAGCCTATGGCCTTGGCAGCCTGAACGGCGATGGAGCCCATTCGCTCTCGTAGCTCTGGAGTCATCACCGGCGAGGGCGATTCCTCTATGAGCTTCTGGTGACGGCGCTGGATAGAACACTCTCTATCAGAGACGTATATTGTGTTGCCCGACTTGTCTGCGAGAATCTGGAACTCGATGTGTCTTGGCTCCGTCAGGTACTTCTCGATATAGATCGTCTCGTCTCCAAAGGCGGAGCGAGCTATGGACTGGGCAGAGGCCAGAGCAGGCTGCAGCTCCTCCCGGCTTTGGACTATCTTCATCCCAATTCCGCCGCCCCCGGCTGCGGGCTTGAGAATGATGGGATAGCCTATGTTCTCGGCGATCTCTGTGGCCTCGTCCGGATCTGATACTCCTTCCTCTATGCCCGGGACTATGGGCACACCGGCCTTCTTCATGGTCTGGCGGGCTGTGATCTTCGAACCCATTGCATCGATGGCGTGGCTCGGCGGCCCTATAAAAACAATGCCGTTCTCCTCACAGGCGCTGGCAAAGTGGGTGTTTTCCGAAAGGAAGCCGTAGCCTGGGTGGATCGCCTCGGCCCCTGTCTCCATGGCAGCTTTGATTATGTTGTCTATCTTCAGATAGCTCTGCCTAGAAGGAGACGGACCCACAAAAACAGCCTCATCGGCGTACTTGGCGAACAGGGCATTCTTGTCCGCCTCAGAATAGACGGCCACGGTGGAGATTCCCAGCTCCCTGCAGGCTCTCATGACCCTTATGGCTATCTCCCCCCGGTTGGCGATCAGGATCTTGTTGAACATCCCCAGGTCAATGACTCTGCGAGGGTAAAAACTTTATTGACCATTCTTCACTTGCTTAGAATAATAGTAAGCAAAAAGTTATACGCTAAAGCATCAATAATAGAGCAAGGAAGGTCAAGATGAATGGAGGCAACGTTGCAGTTATTATTGGAGTGCTTATAGTCGTCACTGGCATTGCCCTTGTCGGAGTGCAGGTAATGGAAGGCAACAGCAAAGATATGCAGAACCACAGCTTCAAGCTCATCGGAGCCGAGGCTGGCTCCACCAAGTTCCAGGTGGAGACGACTTTCCCGGGCTTGCTGGTGATTGCACTGGGAATTTTTCTTCTCGTTGCAGGGGCAGCATTGTCGCGTTAGAGATGCATAGGTAAGAAGCATCGCGTCTTCAACTGCCACTCATGCCAGACTATACGACTTTGATCCTAGACCGATGTGTTCAATGAATTCTGATAGTTTGATATATTTAATGATTATATTATACATAGGATTTTGAAAGCAAATCATGTAATGCTCAATACACCGTCACCCTCTTTACACCTTCTATCTCCATCAGAAGTCTAACTAGGTCCCCAGGTATTTTCCCCTCTGTGATTATCGTCAGCTTGGGATCTTCAACAAAGTAGGGATCATCTGAGACTGCCTGGCGAATGCTTAAGCCGTAGCTAGCCACAGCACTTGCAACGTTTCCCAGAATCCCTGTCTTCGAGGCGTTCACGGGCGTAATCTCGATCACGCCCAAGCCTAGGACTGGCGCCACCTCTCCCAGGAAAGTCATGGAGCGAACGTTCCGGAAGATCTTCCACAGCTCCTGATCCTCTCGAATAGCAGTGGCGGTGGTGTCCACAACTCTTCTGTCCACATCCAGCTCTTTGGCTATCTGGGCGTGGGGTATCTCAATACCACCCGAGACAACACGGCCTTTCTCGTTGACCTGGAAACCCCTCTGCAGGATGAGCCGGATCACCTTCTCCTGAGCAGGAAAACGTCGGAACTTATCTAAAATCTCCCTCCACATGCCAACCTCCAGAAGATCTAGATCTGAAAGTACAAAGCCCTTCCTATGCCACTAAAAGATAAGCAAACCCGAAAAAAGCCCGTGGACTCTCCCCAGAGATTAAAGACAAACTCCAGAAAAATGTCCCTTTGCAAAATGGAAAGGTATTTAAGTAAACATCTCTTTTGGCGGCTCCCGAAACTCTTTCTTGGTCCGTAGGATGATGTCTTCGAGGTGACGCTGGGTGATCTTGACGTTCTCGATAATGGCCCGATGAAGGGCCACCTTCAGCACCTTCTCGGTGAGATCTCGACCGGAGAATCCCTCCGCCAGCTTGGCGATCGTTCCGAGGTTTACACAGTCCAGCTCTATCGGTAGCGTTAAAGCATTCTTCTCCAGGATAATACGCCTCTCCTCCGCTGTGGGAAGCTTGAACTCTATCTCCTCCTCAAACCTGGAGCGGATTGAGCTGTCCAGGAACTCAATTTTGTTGGTGGCAGCAATAGTACAAACGCCAGTTCTCTTCTGGATTCCGTCCATCTCGGTGAGAAGTGAGTTGACAATCTCCGAGACATCGCCCCGAAGATCCTGATAATGCCTGTCTAGAGCAATAGCGTCCAGCTCATCTATGAAGATTATGCACGGCGCGATCCCTTCAGCCCTTTCATAAAGGCTGTGGATCTGCTTGGCACCTTCTCCTACGAACTCGCCTATCAGGGAGGTAGCCTTGACGGGCAAGAGCGGAACCTTTGTCTGAGCTGCTAGAGCCTTGGCGATCATGGTCTTACCTGTACCGGAGACGCCGTAGAATAACACGTTCCTGGGGGCCCACTTCCCGAACTTCTCTGGTTCCGCCAGGAATTTCTCGATGATCTTCACCTTCCTTTTCGCATTCTCCTGGCCCACTACGTCTTCAAAACTCACATCGTATTCTACTTTGGCCGCCTCGGCCTTCCGCTCGACGGTAATTATTGTCTCCGATCCCACAACCGAGAATCGCGGGTAGACCTGCACCACCTTGAAGGCGAAGTCAGGATAGAGCCTGCGGTCGAAGAGGTAGCATCCAGGTTTCACAGCCTCGCCGTACCATTGTTCCCTGGCGTAAAGCTCGAAGAGCTTGGGCTCTGAAACTACGGGATACTCCTGAAAAAGACTTTTGAGAGGATAACCTGCAGGCTTCAGGCGCATATATTTCGCCCCTCTCGCTCTAGTTCTGTCCAGTTTTCCCCCAACGCCCTTCGTTCCGCTCTTCTGGATCGATCGCACATAAATTAGTTCGCATTAAGATAGTTAAAGGTATTGGCGACGGGAATTATCCCCGATCCGATACTAATTAATACCACTTCCTACGTAAGATAATGATCGATGGAGGTCCTTTATGGGAGATAACGCTGTAGCAATCGTATTGATAATCGTATCGTTCCTGGTGTGCTTTATGCTGCCTATCTATGCCTTATCGGCTATATTCATAAAATAGCTATGAGGAATGGTATATCCTTTTTTATTCAAGCTACAACCATCATCCGGCAATTTGAACTCCAGAAGCCAGCTATGAATGTCCGCAAAGGAAGTTCGTCGTCCTGCTTAATCGCATACGCGTGAAAGTAATAGTGATTATTCTATTCATCCGGAAAAGACCGAAGAATTTCAAACCCAAAAGTTTTAAATCAACATCACGGAAAATATTGTGCAGAGATTCATTAGGTTAATCAACTCCGTCACCATGCAGTTGATTTCGGAGGATTAGAGATTGCTATTGTTTGCCCATTTGGGCTTGACTTTAGCCGCAGGACGATTGGCAAGCAGGGCTGATCTGGCCTGTTTGGCCCTGGGCTCGATTCTTCCTGACATAATAGACAAGCCCCTAGGTTTGATAGTTTTTGGCACCCCATCCATGGGAAGGACCGTTGCACATACGTTTCTATTCTTGCTTATCATAACACTGCTGGCCATTCGTTTCCACGATTTGAGGATAGCGTCGATCTCTGGCGGTATAGCGACTCATCTCGTTCTGGATTTCATGTGGATGTCGCCCGTTACCCTATTCTGGCCGCTGTTGGGTAACTTTCCGATAACTACGGGATTGGGTACCTTCGGTTATTTCCAGCATCTTTTGTTTGAGCTGCGTGATCCTGCAGTACTAGTTCCGGAGTTGCTCGGACTGTCGTATCTGATTTACTTTGCGTTTGAGCATAGATCTATCATGGTCGTTGGATTGAGAAAGGTTGTCGAAGGACATAAAACTCTCAAGGCCATAGTTCTGATGCTTTTTCATTGACCTTGGGGCATGAAATCCATTTCATCCTCGAAAATATTCTTGACGAAGGGAAGGGTAAAAATATTCCGACTGCCAGGAACATAGATCTTGGATAACGATTTCCCAAAGACGATAAAGTTCTTTAAATGGATCCTATGAGCTGACACGGTCCCAATAAATGACATATTTGTATTTTATAGCATTAAAAATATGTCTACAATTATTATGACTACAATTCTGAAATGTGATATAGCGGTTCAAAGCGGACCCTTTTTCGATCCCATGGCCGCTCCCTTTCCCTTGTTCTCCAGGTGCTTATCACCTCAGTCCCTTCCAGCTCTACCCGCCTCCGCGGTGTGATCGCGGCTTCAGTCGTCCACGTAGATTACCCGGTCGGGGAGCGCCCTCATCATTTATTTAAACCCTTCAAGATTCGTTTGTATTGTTTAGGTATCCGATGATCCGGGCCCTAGCCTTCCGGTAATCAGAATTCTGTGGACTAAGTTTGATGGCTTGATTGTAATCTTTGAGAGATTCATTATAATTCTTTAGTTGTTCAAGAACTCCACCCTTTGCTATCCAGGCTCCTGGATCGTTGGGGTTGAGCGTTATGGCCTGGTCATAAGCCTTCAGAGATTCGGTATTGTTACCGAGTTTGCTTAAGGCAGTTGCTTTGGCATTCCAGTAGCTAGGTTCTTTGGGATTCAGATCGATTGCCTTCTCGAACAGCTTGAGCGCATCGGATGCATTGCCCATGTTAAAGAGAGTCCAGCCCTTGTTGACCAA
>PMNG01000027.1 GCA_003162615.1 Methanothrix sp.
GTCCTCCGTGCGCTCTGTGTCTCTGTGGTGGGCGTTCGTAAACCCCTGGTTATAAGGCGAGGCTGCGTTCTTACGATCGCACCTTGCCCGAGGAGATCAATCGGGTGATGGTAAATCCGAGCGGTTTTCGATAAATATATAACTTATGAATACGGATCATATTATGACCGTAGTTATGCTCAAGTGAGGAGATGCCCGCCTATTGTAGAAAGGGAAGGGATCTTCCTTGAGGATGCTAACAAAGCAAATGAGTATCTTTTCCGAATCGGCTATGAACGACCTGGGAAATGAAGTCTGCTGGAGTTCGCAGTTGATATTTATGACGGAGTGCTATGGATATTATGCGAGTTACCATATCGAAGAATGGTATTCCGATAAGGCTAACCTATAAGCAATGGGCGCACATTGTTGATTCGCACGACTATATGGCGGGGAATATAGATAATGTCATGGTATCTGTTGAAGATCCAGATTATATCGTTCGGGGTTGGACAGATGAACTGATTGCTTTGAAATACCATGAGAGAACATCGATATCAGGGAAATATATGGTAGTTGTCTATAAAGAGGGAGATGCTGGATTTATAATAACAGCATTTATGACATCCAAGCCAGATAAAATTCTGAGGAGAGGCACAATATGGCAGAGGTAAAAGATGAGCTATTTGGAGTTGTACCACATCTGCTCAAGATGCCGTCAAATCAAATCTGGGTCGATTATGATGAAGATGCTGATGTCCTCTACATAAGCTTTCAGAAGCCGCAGCATGCTGATGAGAGCGAGATGGAGGATAATATTGTCTATCACTATCGGGGCAAAGATCTGGTTGGGATTACTGTGATCGGTGCGAAGAAGTATGGTGTGAAGGATGAAGCATCTTCTGGTCCAGGAATTGGACTGGCTTAAACGGATTTCCTGGACGATCTCTTCTTCTCATACAAGTGCAAACGAGCCCGAGACATTAAACTCTGGGTTTTACGATTTTCACCACTGAGGTACAGAGTACACACAGAGACGATTACTAGTCTTAATTATTCAGCTACGATTATTATTAACCGCAGAGACGCAGAGTTCGCAGAGATGGGGAATTACCTTATTCCAGCACTAGAAAGAATTGCATATTTGCTTCTGAGCAAATAGTCGTCTCCGTTCGTTCGTCTCCGTGTGCTCTGTGCCTCTGTGGTTAATAATCGTAGCTTTTTGATTAAAACTCTTCCTAACCGTTTACAAGTCTTCTTATCCCTTCCACAAGGAGAGGCACATTGAAATTTATGATCAATCCAAGTCGTATGTCTCTTAATTTTAGATATGTGAGAATTTGTGCTTCGTGGATGGGTGCGATGGCCTCTACAGTCTTTAGCTCCACAATTACCTTATCTTCAACCAATAGATCCAGCCGGTAGCCGCAGTCCAGTTTTAGGCCTTTATAATTTAAAGGCAGAGGTACCTGTCGCTTGAAATCAATTCCTCTCAAATCCAGCTCACGGCATAAGCACTCTTCATAAGCTGATTCCAACAGCCCAGGACCAAGGTGCTTGTGGACCTCAATGGCCGCGCCGATGATCTTCCCGGATATATCGTTCTCCAGGGCGCTCACTTACTCCATGATCAACATCTGTCAAGGATTCTCACACCTTTGACTTTTTGGCTTAGTGTGAGACACAAGATTCTTATAAAAGTTTCTGATTGAAGGATAAGGGCGAGATTGGGGAAACAGCCAAATAGTTCAACGAACAGAGGTTAGGAGAGCATGAAGCTAAAGATCAAGATTACAGGTCAAAACGTGCATAACGTGGGCTATAGATATTTTCTCATGAGTAGTGCTATAGACCTCAGTCTTAGAGGTTTCCATGCCCGCAATATGATGAGCGGGGAAGAGCAGGTAGTAGTAGTCTTGGTCGAAGGCGATGAAGAAGCAATAGCGGACCTTAAGAAGCTGATAGAAAGCCAAAAGCCTGAGCATTCCTTGGTATCGAATATCGCTTTTGAGGACTATGATAGCGATGTTATGAGGACCGGTGACTATGCTCAAGTCTGCACAGCCCTGCAGCTAAACAAGGCTATCCCGCTGCTATTGGATATGAGGGATGATCTGAAAGAGATGAAGGGTGATATGAAAGAGATGAAGGGTGATATGAAAGAGATGAAGGGTGATATGAAAGCTGTGAGGAAGAACACCGACATAATACCTCAGATCCATGAAGAAATCAAGGGCATGAGAGAGGATATCCAGCCAGGGTATGCAACGCAGTTCAGGTTGGTGCAAGCTGATATTCGAGCCATAAAGGAACGCTTGGGCATNNGCGTAGAAATAGAGCCGAGCCAGATTGATCAAAGTTCGGATAGTAGTTCACGCCACAGAGAGCCATTCCTCGCGGCTAATTCTGGCATCACGCAAAATTCTCGATAAGAGCCTGACACTTATATCCTCTCCGTGATGAGGATTTGGAATTCGCACATAAATGCCACTCCTCGTCAGGTATTCATGGTCTCCGCCTGGATATGGCCCTTCGAAGTTCATGCAGGTTAGACGCCGGATTAGCTCTCTCCTTGAAACCGGAGTAAGTCTATTAGACAATGCCAACAGGCTCCGAGGAAGCATTTATCGTAAGGCTGCCAATTGGAGGTATTGGATCTCCTAATCTCAGCCTCAAAGCGATCCATCCCTCGATAACAGAAAATAGTTCCTTGCGACAATCCTCGAAGGTCTTGCCTGTAGCCCATACGCCGGGAAGATCTGGCACATGAGCGTAGTAAGGCTCAGGCTCATCATCTTCCATTATCTCATATTCGGCACGCTCTAAAGCCGCCTGGATGTATTCTGCAAACATATCGAGATCCTATTGTCCCTAATGGGATTTAACATAATCGATCGATCTCTCATAACCTCAATTCTGTGATAGCGGGTATTGCCTTCATAAACATAATTTCATCATTTCGGGTTCTTAACTCTATTCCAAGCCAATGATAATTATAAAAATTTAAAAATGTTTCGACCCATGTGCTACCATCTTCAATAATGGCAATCTTGCAGCCCATAGC
>PMNG01000042.1:0-4041 GCA_003162615.1 Methanothrix sp.
CAGAAAATTCGTTACACTGCCCATAATTTCAAAATATTCTATATAGGCTTAAGTCTTTCTCTAAGATCCTAGCAATCAATTGTATACCCGGGAAATAGCCTGTGGACGAGTAACATTACTTAGAAAAATAATATTAAAAATATATATATATATATATATTTGACGGACTAAACATCTAGTTAGACCGTTCACTTCTGACAAATGATATGCCAAAGTTGACGCAATATGATTATTTTGATCGGCCCGATTAACACCCAATTAGAAATAGCTAATAAATTGAATCAGTCCACTCCCCTCCAAGTGGACCTCCAAATCCTCACCTCTTCGCCACCATCTCCAGCACCCTTACAGCCTGGGCCCCGGCCTCAAGGATCTCCAGGTTCAGCGGGATGAGCTTGGGCTTCTTGGCGAAGGTTACCTTGAAGGCATTTCCGTAAGCCTCTTTTGGCAGTCCAAGGTTTCCGGTCTGCATCAGCGCCCCAAACATAGCCGTATTGGCAGCCTGATGAGCACCTTTCTCCCCAGCTATCTGGGTTGCCGGAACGGATATTGCCTTGACGCCCTCAGGCGGCTTGAACTCGCCTGCCAGAGAATCATAAATGATGACGCCACCCTTTTTGACCGTAGGGGCGAACTTTTCCAACGATGGCCGGTTGAAGGCCACCAGGACATCCGGATGGTCCAGGACAGGCGAGCCAATGGGCTCTCCGGACACGATGACAGAGCAGTTCGATGTGCCTCCCCGCTGCTCAGGCCCGTAGTCAGGGTACCAGGACACGAACCGCCCGGACCCGAAGGCCGCCTGGGCAAGGGCCAGACCCATAGAAAGGACGCCCTGTCCTCCGAAGCCAGCTATCTTCACTCCCTTTGGCTGGAACTCGGGGTCCTGGATGAACTCCACGCATACGCCAGAAGCACAGCCGAAGATCTCGTCAAGGGACTCTTTGGTGAAGTCGCTCTCCTGGCGGCTTATGGGCTGAACCTCTCCTGATCTCTCCCGGAACTTCTTCAATGGAAACTCTTTCTCCATCTGCTCGTTTACGAACTTCATCACGCTCTGGGCATCCATCCGCAGAATGGTGGGACACGGAGACAAGAACTCCACGAAAGCATAGCCAAGCTTGTCCCTCTGGATCTCCAGGGCCTTCTTCACAGCCCGGCGTGCCTTGCGGACGTGATCTATGTCCGACAGAGAGACACGCTCTATGTAGACAGGCGCCTTCAGAGTATCCAGAAGCTCACAGATATGGATCGGATATCCGGCGTCTCTTGGGTCACGCCCGCCCGGCGATGTGGCAGTCACCTCGCCTATCAAGGTCGTAGGGGCCATCTGTCCGCCGGTCATGCCGTAGACTGTGTTGTTCACGAAGAAGACGGCCATCTTTTCGCCACGATTGGCTGCCTGGATGGTCTCGTTCAGGCCGATTGAAGCCAGGTCGCCATCTCCCTGGTAGGAGATCATGATGGCGTTGTCCTCCGCCCGGGAAAGACCAGTGGCGATAGCCGGTGCCCTTCCATGTGCTGCCTGGATGTGTCCGCAGTCCAGATAGTAGTAAGCGAATACGGCGCAGCCTACGGGACTCAAGACCACGCAACGATCCTCGATTCCCAGATCGGCCATGGCCTCGCCGATGAGTTTGTGAAGTATTCCGTGCCCGCAGCCAGGACAGTAATGGGTGGCCGTGGGCGCAGCGCCTCCTTTCCTGGGAAACTCGCTGTACATCCCGGAGTGTCCTCCGATAATCTTTTCCTTTGCCGCCATACTAAGCCACCTCCCTTATCTTCTCCATGATCTGGTCTAGCTGAATCAGGTTCCCGCCATAACGACACACCAGGTCCACGTCGGCGCATAGAGTTGCCAGCCGGATGTCCTCACGCATCTGACCGTTGCTCATCTCCACTGAGATGAACCTGCAGCCTTTATCAGCCAAGTCCTGCAGAGCCTCGGCCGGGAATGGGAATAGAGTAATCGGTCTGAACAGCCCTGCCTTTACGCCTTCTTTCCTGGCTTTGTCCACGGCAGACTTGGAAATCCTGCTGCTGATTCCGTAGGATACAAGGACCACCTCGGCATCGTCGAGCTTGTAGCCTTCGTAAGCAACCTCGTCCTGTTTTATTCGCTCGTACTTTTCCTGGAGCTTGAGGTTGTGCCTTTCCAGCTCACCGAAATCAAGGGCAATCGATGTGATCAGGTTGTGCCTCGTCTGGGCATTGCCGCTAACCGCCCAAGTGGGCTTCTCGGGCAGGAAGGCCTTCTCCGGGAACTTCAAGGGCTCGACCATGTGGCCGAGGACGCCATCTGCCAATACAACGGCCGGGTTCCTGTACTTGAAGGCCAGGTCGAAGGCCTNNCCTGGTTGTAGTCCGACTGCTCAGGCCCGATGTTGCCCAAGCCCGGCCCGGCCCTGTTGATGTCCACAATGACGCAGGGCAGCTCCGCCCCTGCAAGGTAAGTTATTCCCTCCTGCTTCAGGCTCATTCCAGGGCCGGAGGATGCAGCAAGGACCCGGTGGCCAGCGGATGCAGCGCCATAAACCATGTTTATGGCTGCCTCCTCAGACTCCGCCTGAACGAACTTGCGTGCCACCTTTGGAAAGTTACTGGAGGCTTCGTGAAGGATCTCGCTGGCGGGCGTTATAGGGTAACCGAAGAAGCAGTCGCAGCCAGCGTACATTGCCCCGACGATGACTGCGCTGTTTCCTGCAACTAACTGAGCAGGCATTTTAATTCTCCTCTACCTTCTCCTTGGATGGAATGTGAACCGCTAATGCATTCGGCTCCGGGCAGGTGTAATAGCAAGCCCCACAGCCGATGCAACCGTCTCCCGTGTAAACCACGGATCTATACCCGCGTTCGTTGAACTCATCTCCGAGCTTCAGGACGTTGGCCGGACAATCGATGACGCACCGCTCGCAGGCCTTACACTCCTTGGCGTTTATGATCGGGTAGGGTTTGTCCTTCTCCCTGATCTCAACACGCCTGATCTTGCCGCTGATAGTCTTGGGAAGCTCGTCCACGAACTCGATGATCCGGGGGTACTTGTAGGGCGCTGTCACAGTCTTAACGTGGTTCTGCAGCTCCTTCTTGAGTTCCTCCGATTGCGTGTAACCCCTGGTGAGAACGATGGTAGCCTTTACAACCTGTCCTCTGACGGGATCGGGAACTCCTGTGATGGCGCATTCGAGGACCGCCGCGTGAGACATCAGGGCGCTCTCTACCTCGAAAGGCCCAACCCTGTAGCCTGAGCTCTTTATCATGTCGTCGGTTCGGCCCACAAACCAGAAGAAACCGTCTTCGTCCATCCAGGCGGTGTCGCCTGTGTGATAGTAATCGTCGTGCCAGGTGTTCTTCGTCTTGTCGGGGTCCAGGTGGTAGTCTGTGAAGAGGCCAACAGGTTTGCCCTTATCCGTCTTTATGACTAACTCCCCTTCCTCGCCCACCTCGCAGACCTTGTCATTCTTGCCCACAAGGACCACGTCGTATCCCGGAGCGGGCTTGCCCATCGACCCGGGCTTTGGGTTCATCCAGTAATAGTTGGCGATGCACACGACGGTCTCCGTCTGGCCATAGCCTTCCATCAGCTTGAGGCCAGTGGTCTCCAAGAACGTTGTGTAAACCGTTGGGTTCAGCGGCTCTCCCGCTGTCACTGCGTACTTCATGGACGAGAAGTCGTACTTCGACATGTCGCTCTTAATCATGAACCTGAAGATGGTCGGCGGGGCGCAGAATGTTGTGACTCCGTACTTGATCATCTTCACCATCATCCTTCCCGCATCAAACCTGTCGTAGTCGTAGACGAAGACCGCAGATCCGGCCAACCATTGACCGTAGATCTTCCCCCAGGCGCACTTNNGAGGTGAAGTAGGCCAGGATTATGTCGTCGTTCTTTGTGGCTTCCGCTCCAGCCGGCCTGATGAAATCCGACGATGCCCCTTCAAGCTCTTTGTCGAAGTTGACCCAGCCATTTCTTTCGAGATCTTTGCTCCCGACGAGTGCCTTTACCAACCGTACATCGCCCAGCTCCTTATAGGCGCCGTCAAC
>PMNG01000042.1:4050-5112 GCA_003162615.1 Methanothrix sp.
GCCGCCTTATCGCTCAGGATTTTCAAGTCCTTGAAGGTTAGGAGCTTCTCCTCATCTCGGTCGTTGCACCAAACCAGGGCCATCTTTTCAGGGTCTTCTTTTGCATAGACGTCCACGACGTCAAATGCGAAGTTGAAGTTCTCTGGAACGATTATCTTGAAGTTCTGCTTGAAATCATCATAAGATTGGAATTCAACTTGGGAGACGAATCTATTCAGCAGTGACATCTGTATCCCTCTTTAGCATCTTACATCACGACAGCCAGCAGCTTGACCGGTTTGTCGTTCAGGGCTTCCATGGCGTGCTTGTACGACGAGTCGAAGAAGATGGAATCCCCTGTGTCCAGTATTATTTCGTGGTCGTGAATGTGAATCTTGAGAGTTCCCTCGAGCACGTACTCGAACTCCTGTCCCGGGTGGCTATAATCGGAAAGAGTGCCCTTACGAGGCTTGATGGTGACAATGAAGGGCTCAGCCTTCTTATGGACGAACTTACCCGCTAAGCTCTGGTAATCGTACTGCTTCCTTCGCTCCATCTCCACTCCTTCACCGGCCCTGGTCACAGTGAATATGTTCATTTTGGGCTCTCGACCTGTGAGCAGCAGTCCCATGTCCACGTCGAGTTTGCGGGCGATCTCAATCAGGGAGCTGGCCGGGATGTCCAGCTTGCCGCCCTCGTAACAGTTGTATTTCTCCACGGGCATCTTGAGATAATCCGCCATATCCTCAACAGTGACCTTCGAGAGCTCCCGCAACTCCCGAAGACGTGACCCTACTTCTTCTAGNNGGGACGATTCTCAAGCTGTCAATCGAAGCTTATATTCAGATGAACCTGACTTTATTTTCGCTGCATCCTGTGTTGCCTCGATCATCTTGATTAGCAAGTATCAAAGAAGCTGTGGTTCCAGAAATCGAATCGTGCCAGCACGTCTTGATCAATAAGAAAGCGAAAGAGAGGCTCGTGCAATCCTGGATCGTCCGTCGTCTCAGAATAAGGCAACTGCTGTAATTTATGAAAAACTGCAAGAAATTGAGACAAAGTTAGGTAGCCATGAGGCTGTCC
>PMNG01000017.1 GCA_003162615.1 Methanothrix sp.
TTCTATATCGGATTAATCTGGATTGTTCTCTTCACCCTAATGGGTATCTCACTCTTCCTTATCTGGAGGGAGACTCCCAGCAATCCAGCGGCTAGGATTGCACTCTATTTCTTTGCAGCCCAGCTTATTGTCAATGTTCTATGGAGTGTGGCCTTCTTCGGCATGCGGTCCCCGATAAGCGGCCTGGTGGTCATTGCCTTTTTATGGGTCTTGATTCTCATTANNGAGAGGCTGAAAAGTTAAGAAAGATGATGGAGCCAGCTTTCTCCCCGAGGCTATCTATCTATCATGGCGCGGAGTGGATAAGGGGATGGCGCGGGCGGAGGGCGAAAGTGACAGATCAGCTCAATCAAAATTTAATCTAAATGAAAATTACATTTGAACCGATGTTTCAAGCTTGGGTAATCCTATCGAAGCTAGACTGCTTATGCACTTCCTCTCAAGACGCTGAGTATTTTACCAGGATATTTTCCAGATCATTTATTTTCACAGGTTTAGCAATGTAATCATCCATGCCCGCTTCAAGACATTTCTCACGGTCGCCATCAAGTGCGTAGGCAGTAAGAGCTACAATTACCGGCCCATTTGGCCAACGTCTTCGTATCTCTTTGGCGGTCTCGAAACCATCCATCTCCGGCATCTGTATATCCATAAGCACCAGATCATAGGACTGGAGTTCCATGGCTTTGAGCACCTCGACTCCATCTGCTGCTAGGTCAGCCCTGTATCCCAAATATTTGAGCATATGCAGCATGACTCTCTGGTTGATGGCGTTATCCTCAGCCAGAAGTATGCGCATATTAAAATATCCCTCCCTCTTGCGTTGAGATGGGGTTTCTTCTGGCTTGTTCAAGTGACCCAAGTATACGTCAACCGGCAACGTAAAATGGAACGTAGACCCTTTGCCTACAATACTTTCAACTCTGATTTCGCCACCCATAACCTCAACTAGACGCTTGCTTATAATAAGGCCAAGACCAGTTCCGCCATACTTGCGAGTAGTGGACATGTCTGCCTGGCTAAAAGACTGAAAAATCTTATCCATTTTATCCTGGGGTATGCCAATTCCACTATCCTTGACTGCAATGTGGAGGTTGCATTTACCATCATCCAACGCCTCGGAGGTCACAAAGACTTCGACACTCCCTTGCTCAGTGAACTTGACAGCGTTACTGAGTAGGTTGATCAAAATCTGCCTGAACCTTGTTGGATCACTTACGATGGCGCTAGGGACAGGATCCACCATTCTGTAGGCCAGGTTCAAACCTTTCTCTTTTGCCTTTTGGGCTACTAGATCAAGTGATTCTTTTACACATGACTGCAGATCAAACGGCTGACGCTCAAGCTTCATCTTACCGCTATCGATCTTGGAAAAGTCCAGAATATCGTTGATTACGGCCAGAAGTGTATCGCCGCTGGACCTTATAGTCTCAATGTACTCCTTCTGATCTGGTTTTAGATCTATATTCAGAAGGATGCCGGTCAGTCCGATTACGGCATTCAAAGGAGTTCTGATCTCATGGCTCATATTAGCCAGGAACTCTGCTTTAGCCTCGGCAGCGGCATCGGCTGCCTCTTTGGCCTTTAGAAGTTCAGCCTCAGTCTCTTTATGCTTCATCATCTCATACTGTAGAGCTTCATTAGCCCTCTGGAACCTGAGTGTCCTTTCCTGAACCCTCTGCTCAAGCTCATCCTTTGACCTTCGAAGATCCTCCTCTATCTGTTTGCGTTCGGTGATATCGGTATGCATCGCCAGGTAGCCAATGAAGTTACCTGCGCCGTCTTGCCGCGGAGAGACGTTGCCCAGCGTCCACAGGGTCGAGCCATCCTTCCGTCGTAGCTTCCATTCCGTGCTGAAGTTCCCTCGCTCTTTAACGCTTTCGCCTGCCCGGATCACCGCCTCCCTTTCTTTGTCGTCCACGAAATCGAGACTCGACCTTCCCTATGATCTCCTCGCGCGAGTAGCCCAGCATATCAGCCATGCGCTGATTAACATAGGTAAAGGTCCCGTCGGGCGCGTGGGTAGCAATGCCCTCTTCGGCCGTCTCGACGATCCCGCGGTAGCGCTGCTCGCTCTCGGCCAGGGCCTCCTCGGCCTTTTTGTGCTCATTGATATTACGGACCACCCCAATACGGTAAAGTGGATTGCCATGTGAATCAGCGAGGATTCTAAAGGAATCGGAAAGCCATCGGTACTCCCCATCTTTGCACTTGAAACGGTACTCAATGACGCTTTTAACCTCTTTTAGATTCTTGAATTTTATAGGTACAATACCGAGGTCATCGGGATGAACTCTCGCCGTCATATCATCTGTGCGAAAAGCATACATTTCATCCATTGAGAAACCGGTGACTTCCTCAATCGCTGGGCTTAAATAATCAAAATGATCAATGCGCAGGTCCCTCCTATAGGCAACATCCGCGGAGTTATCGATTATGAACTTTAGCTGCTCTTTGCTCGGGCTTAACATCTCCTCAGCCATTTTGTGCTCAGTGATGTCACTGTTACTCGCCCTCCGACCTAACCATTCCCCGTTTCTTCCGAATACTGGTTGGCAAATGTGGCTGACCCATCTGGTTTCTCCTTTTGCCGTTATAATACGGAAATCGATATGCGCGATGCCAGTTCTATTAGTGAGATGTAGATTTCTATGCTGTTCAAAAGCTTCTCTATCCTCCGGATGCACTATATCCACGGAAAGATGGTGATTCTTTATGAATTATTCAGCACTATATCCAGTTATTTGCTTGCAGGAGGGCGAAACATGAATATATTTCCCATCTGGGCCAAACCAGGCCTCCCAATCATAAGTGAAATCAACGAACAGTCTGAACTTTTCTTCACTCTCTTTCAGCGCCTTCTCAGCCTCTGATAGATCCCTAAGGCTGGCTTGCAGGCTCTCCAAGGCATCGGATAGGAGTTCGGGCGCACTTGCTGGATCACTCGCACACTCTCTCTGGAGTTCTTTTAATCGCTGTGAAAGCTTGGATACCCTTTGGGAAAGGTTATCAGCAGTCATTCCTACACCGGACTCGCTTAGATAATGGCTTTTTATATCTATAGTTTCCCTCTAACCTTCCAACTAATTGGTGCTAAAAAGAAGGTGATTATCAATTATCTGCC
>PMNG01000008.1 GCA_003162615.1 Methanothrix sp.
GTCTACAAAGGGTCCATGAAATCAGGGATTAATATGTACATCGCCGTATTTCTAGCGGCGTTGCTCGCGGATTGGGCCACATATATTGTCACATCACTCCAGCTTGCCCTGGCATTTCCTGCAGCCTCCGGCGGAGTTGTGGCGTCTTTTCAGGCCTTCCTAGCAGTCTTTGCCATAACGCAGGTTCCTCTAGCCATAGTTGAGGGTGCTGTGACTATACTCATGTTCAAATATATCATCCAGCTTCGTAGCGATGTTCTGTTGAAGCTCAATGTGGCATCTTCTAGCATTATTAACAAGCTGAAGGAGGCGTCTGTATGAAAATGGAACTCATCGTTGCTGCAATTCTTGTAGTATTCATCGGTGCCTTCGCTTATGTCAGCTCAACAGGGAATCACGCGTGGAGCGGCTCAGACGATCAGGCTGGGAACGTAATAGACAAATTGACTGGAGGAACCTACCATCCATGGTTCCACAGCGTTTGGGTACCCCCCAGTCCCGAAATAGAGAGCCTGCTTTTTGCCTTACAGGCGTCCATCGGCAGCATCATCATCGGCTATTTCCTGGGCTACTATCGCGCCATGGCAAAGATGAACGCTGCCGCAACTTCAGAGGAGCAAGATGGAGAATTGAATGCACGACCTGCTAGATGACTACGCCCATTCCAATGCTCTGAGAGACACGAGTCCGAGGCTTAAGCTGCTGCTCGGTCTCGGGGCCATCCTTCTATGCGTTTCCTCAGCCACGCCGATTGCGCCTTTATTCATAGCCGTTACCATGAGTATCATAACTATAAGATTGGCCAAAATTCCAGGGCGTTTTTACTCAACGCTGCTGCTAATACCTCTTTCCTTCTCCATGCTGAGCGCCGTAGTGGTTGCATTCATGCATGGCGGAGGCGATCAATTATTTGCCTTAAACGTCTTCGGCATCAGCTTGGTCATCAGAGAAGAGGGAGCCAACCTGGCCCTGCTTCTGATTGCCAGGACCTTTGGAGGCATGTGCTCTCTATTCTTCATTGCCCTGACCACGCCTATGATCGAAATCTTCTCGATCCTGAAGTCCCTGGGTCTGCCGGACTTCTTGGTCGAACTTTCCATGTTGATGTACAGGTACATCTTTGTCTTTGTGGATCAGGCAGCCATGATCCACAGCGCCCAGGTGATGCGGTTGGGAGATGCAGGAGTCAAAAACTCTCTGAACTCCTTCTCCATGCTTTCGAGCGTTCTATTTTTGAGAGCGTGGGAGCAGGGCGAGAGGCTCATCGTAGCCATGGATGCCAGGTGTTATGATGGTAAGCTCGATCTCATGCAGCAGTTCGGCAAAGCAGAGCCTAGGGCAATTTTTGCCGTAATAGGGTATATGGTCGTGGTTGCTGCCATCGCTGTTTTGACCAGAGATATTCAATTGCTTTGATGATATATGACATTCATCATCGGAACCAGAAACGTTAGTTACTGCAAGTAAAAAAGGAAAGGTCTCTCCGACAGCCAATAACCCCTATTGATGCAAGAATAATCAGCAATATTAGACCAATAGAAAGATTTCTGTATAGTTATCCATTTGTCTCACCTCAATCGATTACTGCTTTCTTTATCTTGTTCTTCTGCAATTCAGATTTTTCTCCATAGAGTACAGTTGTATCCGTTCTTTGGATATAGGCAAAGATCAGTGCGGTAATGAGCGCCTCAAGGATGCTGAATCCCAAAGCGTACTCAAGTACCATAGCAGGTACAGTCACACTCAGAGGATAGGGCATGTAGAGTGGTACTCCATTGGCATCGTGATGCAAAATGGGCTGTATTCCTAACTCAAAGCCAGTAAACCCAGCAGCAATACTAAGAGCTAAATAACCCGCAATTGCTGCAGCGATGATTCGTCTTGATGAGGTTATCTCTGTATTACCGCTAATGATTTTATAGATGTAATACCCCACGAAGGGCATCACAACTCCCATGTTGAAGCAGTTTGCAGCAATAGCGGTTATTCCTCCATCTCCAAACATCAGAGCCTGCAGTACGAGTGCGACGGATATGGCTATCACTCCGGCCCAGGGACCTATGACTATGCCAATGATTGCTCCGCCCACTGCATGACCTGTGCTTCCTCCTGGGATTGGAACGTTGAACATCATTATTACGAAAGAGAAAGCTGCTGAGAGTGCAAGCAGAGGGACTTGCCTAGACTTTAGCTCTGCACTCAGCTTCTTTCCAGCGTAATACCAAATAGGTATCATTATGATCCAAAACGCAACATAAGTATACGGACCAAGGTAGCCATCTGGAATATGCATAAAGTCACCAAGAGCCTCCTGTCGCTCTTCAATCAAATATAGTGTTACTTGATAATAAGTATTTCTATTGGAGTAATAAATGAATTTCGTTTATAGATGTCATAGAAATTGCTCTCAAGGCGTCCCTGCCTTTGCGCTCTAGGTCCTACAGAATCAAAAACACTACGCTGCGCCAACAACCGGTCGAAAGCAGGCGAGCTAATGCATTTGTGCTTATAGTCCTTGAAAATTATAAGTAAGCTAAAAAGCATTTTGGCTGGGCCACAAGGACGGCTAAAAAGAATGTGAACTTCATCTTCGTCATCTCCTACGTCACCGTTATGCTGTTGATGATGTCCCAAGCTCGACCGTTGTAGTACGAACCCGTTGCAGTGTGGTCTATCCTGACGTAGATTACCCCGATCGTGTCGGCGTCAAACAGGATAGCGATTCTGCCTGTTGTGCCGCTGTCGAACGACCCCCAAACGAGGCTGCTGGTGCAAACCACTCACACTCAGCGAGATGAGCCGGGCGACCACCAAAGGTGATGTCCTGGTCGGTGTAGCCCGTTATGTGTTCTGCTTTGATCTCATCGCCGAAAGATGGCGCTGCGTCTGTCAGGATCTCGGTGGTGTCTTCGCCCTTCAGATAGTCGGGCACTTTGACGACATACAGGGTTACCATTTCCGACGATGGCTGCTCGGTATAGCCTCACGGACTGAACATACTGACACCCGTCCAAGTGCTTATGCCCTTGACTCTCAACTGCAACCTGAACCTGCAGCGGTTCAAGGTCCTTTACATCTGCGGGAACTACTCCTCAGTCCTCAGCCGACTGGACCGCAGGTTCCAGGACCTGGACATCCGCCGAGCATTCACGGTATTTCAGCTCATGACCATTCTTGAAGAGGCTCGCCACTCCCTGATCATCATCGAGCACGACCCAATGCTCTACGAGGACGCGCAAGGGATGGTTGAGTACGTCTCCCAAGGTTTGCACGATGCTGCCAAAGAGACTGCTGTCCTGCTTTACTCACCTGGAACTGATACTTTCCTGGAGGATGTGACCAAAAATGCCGATCGAGTG
>PMNG01000142.1 GCA_003162615.1 Methanothrix sp.
TAATGGGTCTATCTACACGCCCTTCACCTATGCAGCTAGAATAAACAGCCCAAAACCAACTGCCGATATCGAGCTGCAGATACAGCCGCCGAACAACACTATTTGGCAGGCCCAAGGCATGCAGACGTACAGCATGAGCTATAACGTGCTGAAATGGCCCAATCTATCTTTCCGAGGCTCTCCTGAGGTTCTTGGAGTTGGCAAATACAGATTCGTGATGGACAATGCTGTCCTGGGGGAGTTCTCAGGGCCGAAGATAGACGTGGCAGTACGCAACGAGAGCTTCAAGAAGCGGGCCGACAACAATTTTGATTACACTGCCGAGGTAAGGTCCACTCGGCCCAAGGTGGATATGGAGCTGATGTTCACTGATGACGGAGTGACATGGGAGAGATCTGGTCTCTTCAGGACCTACACCTCCGGCAATAACTCCAGCGCACAAATGCCTTGGGTCGTCCTTACATGGGATAACCAGCCATGGCATAAAACCATTCGTGTGGACGAGAGGAGGATCAAATGAGAGGTTTTGTAGCGATCCTGCTCATTCTCATTTATCTATCGGTTATCATAGCCCAAGGAGACGTCGATATCCCTGTAACGTCCGGGGGGGCAAGGGTAAGCGACAGCGGAGGCGGAAGCAGGTCTCCGGACATAGATAACTTCATCAGGCAGGTGGAGAGCTGGAAGACTAATTATCCGGATAGGTTTGATTACTTGAAAAAGCTGCTCTACAAGGAGCCATTCAATACGGAGACGTACAAGATTCCAGCCGTTTTGATCTATTATCTTGGCAATACTACAGTGAACAGAACCGATGAGCTGAAGATCAATGCTTATGTGATCAACAATAACCCCATTGAGATACGCCGAACACTCTATTTAACGTTCGAAGAGCAAGATCCCGGATCTGAAAGCTTTAAACAAGTCAATCCGTCACCACAAATCATACAAACTAATGAGTACAGAGAGAAGTTAAACGATACAACTTGGACATTGCCGGATCTCACCTCATTTCAGGGTTTGAAGTCCGTTGGCCAGGTTAGGTTGCGAATCAAGGTCACCGACGGTCATTACGATTGGTACTCCAGCAATACTACCACCAGCGTGCCTCATTTCTACGGAGATCTCGTACTAAATGTGAAGAACAACCCTCCGACTTTGAAGAATATCTCTCTTACAGGGCCGAACCCGGCCAGGTACAATGACCCCTTGGAATATGTTGCTAGAGCGAATGGTACCAAAGGGGACATTGTGAATGTGACCCTTCATGTGCTGGATGAAAAGGGCAATGAGCGAACGAACGTAAGCCAGGAAGTCAAGGTCGGTGACCAGGTAAATTTCAAGGCCAGTCAGTACGGTTTCTTCGGTGAGAGCGATGCAGGAAAGAACTTCACCTACTACTACACGTACGGAGATGGCATCAATATCACGAATACCAGCATTTTCGACGGTCCTCACCTAAGGACCAGCCCGAAACTCTGGGTGGAAAATCCAAAAATGGTGCCAGAGGATGAAAACTACTACTGGTGGCAGAAATACAATTTTGGAGTTGACATTGCCAACCAGGATCCGGGGGAGTACAATGTGACCGTGACGCTGTATGTTGATACGGCTTCGCATCCTTGGTTGGAGGTGGAAACGAAGACGGTCAAGATAAGCAAAACGCCTCAGACTGTGTTCTTTGATGCCCATCCCTTCGATGTTACTGACACAAACCAGAGCTTCACATATAAGTTTAAGTTTTCAGAAATTGACCAGCATGGGAATGACTTCATCGAAGCTAGCGGGGCTAAGATCAACTCCAAAGTCGTGCCCTACGCGATATACAATCCCATCATGGTTTTTAATCTGGCTATGATGTTAATCCTCATTGTGAGCGGAAGTTTGCTCATCGAAAGGAAACTAAAGCGAGGAATTGAAGCACAAGAAAACGCATCCGGTAAGTCGAAGAACAAAAAGGTGCAAATCGCGGGAAGATCAGGTAACGGTATAGCAAGCAAAATCTCAAGCTGGTTCAGGAGAAGTTGATCATGAACTTCACAGATCTATTTACCGTTGGCACTTTCCTCCTGGTATTTGTTTTGTTAACTGTCGGTCCAGTGCACATCTTTAACTTGAAGCGAGTTCGCAAAAGAATAGGGGAATTAGAGCATTGCTACGTATCCAAAGAAGCTCTCTACAAAGAATATACCATATCGTTAGGCTCGAACTTCTGTGCTTTGGCTTTTGCGGCCTGGATAATGCTCTTTGTAGCCATAGCCTATCTCTACTTGCTTGTCCCAACCGTACTGCCATTTAGCTACATGCAGATACCGGCCTTAGTATCAAATCCTCTTGGATTTGCCGTCTTCGGCGTAGCTGTAGCCGTAGTGATAGCTCTTATGATTCTCGGCTTGGATAAGCTGCCGGAGAAATACAGGGAGTTCAAGCTTACCGAGATGTACAGTTTTTACACACTTTCAAAGAGCATGAAGCGAATGATCGTCCTTGCAGTTCCCTTCCTCTGCGCGTCTGTGTTGTTCTCAGCTTACGTTGGCACGGTTTATCCTGATCGCTCACCTCTCGTAGAGCTTCTGAGTCTGGCCTTTTTGTTTGTCTCGATAAGTTTCATGGTGACCCCGATCTATCGAGAAGCTTTGATGAGGCGATTATGAAATTGTGTGTGGTTGGAATCGGAGGAGCTGGCGGTAAGGTGACCCAAGAGTTTCTAGAAAATGACGACCTGGATCTGAAGTTGATTTCTTGGATTACCCAGGCAGAGTACATCTCAACCGGAGGAATAAAAGGGATCTGGCTTGAGGCGGATAAGAATGATGCAAAAAATATTCAGCATTTCTTTGGCGACTTAACTGAAGGAGCCTATCCAGGCTTCTTTATTCCTCACGACGTGGTTGGAGATGGATCTGAGCTTCACGTCGAAGTAAAGAAGAAGTACGGTTATGACGTGAAGAAGCAAGGGTTCGTGAGGGATGCTCAATACTTGAAGGCTATATATGAGATCTTTGAAACTGATAAGAACATTCAGCAAATTGCAGACAAAACGATGAATGGAGATGGGGGCCGCAGTAGTATTCTCAACCCCATCTTCGATGGTGCATGGAATACAATTAGGCCCTACACTACCTTAGGAGGTGGCGATTGTGACGGCATCCTCTTCATAGTCTCATTCGGGGGAGGAACAGGGACCGGTTTCATAAATCCCATTATCAACCACATTAGGAACGAAGGTAAGGCAGATTATCCGGTCTTCGTCCTTGGGATTCTTACTGAGCTGGGCGACTTCGCAGACAGAGCTCAGTTCGCAAAGGAGGGGCGGAGAAACTTGGCTGCAATAAGTGCCATCTATGACTTGTTAACCAAGAGCAATGGCGCGAACGGTGTCATCATGGTGGATAATCAGATCCTGATGGATCGATTCGGGAACGATTACGCTTCTGCTAATAAGTTCATTTATGAGATTATGCGACCCATTGTTGCGGCGCGGGATTTCCCTGGAGAGATTCCACCAAGCCAAGCAATTGCTCAACACTTCTCTGAGGGAGTCTCTAGACCCCCACTTTTTGTGCCCCTTTATGCGGCCCAGCCCAGGAGGAAGAACCCTGAAGAGGACTTGGTCAGGAAAGCCCTGGCAGAGGGCAAACTCTTCGGCTGCGTGCCCGTGAAGGCGGACTGGGCTATTGCTTTCTGTCGTGGATTTGTTGACTCAGAAAAGATAAGACAGGCAATTTCTGCCCAGATGGGTCTCATGAAAGAGAATATCTGGGTTTTGAGGAAGATGGGTGAGGGGGATGATGAGATTCTTGTCCTGCTACGGAATCCCTATGGGCTTGATTCGGAGGCCTATAAGAAGGAAGGAACCCTTGAGAACAGGCTCTGCCAAGTGATCACCCTCGCCTCGAGGTATATGAGACAAAATGTAGAGGCCCTGTTTTACGAGGGAAAGGATAGTACAACGGCTAAAGAGGGCAGGAAGAACGAGCAGATCAAACTGACAGAGGAAGCCAAAGTACCCCTTAAAGAGTTCTTTTTTGGTAAGCAAATGGGGATAGAAGATTACGGAATCATAAAGGACAACTTTGACAATACAGGAGGCTTCGCATTCGAGCTTCGTGAGGCTAGGAAGAGGCTCAAAGCTGGCGATAAGCCACCTCTTTTTACACATCCCCTCAGGATATTTGACAAAGATGCTGGCATGGAGGAAAAGGATAAGGCGAAAGCAGAAGCCTTTAGCCTGGATGAGCAGAGGATACTTGAGATCGTTGACAAGAGAGTTGAACAGAAGCTTGCAGATCTGAAGTTGAAATAAGAGTAAGAATTCATTGGAGCTTAGCCTAAGCTTGGAGAGCGTACGGATGGGGGTCAAGGCTTCAGCTAAGCTTCGCGGCATCCACGCACTAAAGATGGAGTCGATAGCAGCAAGATCGATAAGCTCAAGCAGTCTGCTTGTATAAATCGATTCCCTGTACCCAAGACGGTCAGAGCACGCTCCTCCAGCGCCAGGATCGGGGCCGACGACGCCGCCTGATAGATGCCCTAGTCTACGAGCTTTACGGGCTGACTGTGGAGGAGATCAGAATTGTAGAAGGAGCGCAACCGACAAATCTCCATGCAAGTATGATTGCCAACGTTTTCTCGTTAAGCCTCAAATTGTTGTTCTAATTTCCCAG
>PMNG01000156.1:0-6225 GCA_003162615.1 Methanothrix sp.
CCTGTTCCGCACATCGGCCCATATAGGTATTCTGATCTCGTATTTAACAGTTGCCCCTAAACGACGAAAACTCGGATATTGGGAGACGAGGGCGAGCACAGGTTTAATGTCAAGGATTTGGGGGGCTACACAGGAATCGACTATGCTTACGAGCTCAGATGCCTGCACCCCCGGCCGAGTTAGGACCGCTCGTATCTGGAGCCTCCATGCCGAGGCAAGCGGAGTGATCTTGCTCTCCGGCCAGGTTCTCGCTTTTCTGTCTTCGAGCCATCCACCCGCACGCGCATGTCTTTGAAACTGCTATTGGAGGTCTGGGTGGTGGAGTGATCAGCTTTGGGCTCGGCAGAGGACCGGTCCAGGCACAGTCGTCTCGTAGCTATCCTGTGCACCTTTAGCTCATCAGGAACCGTTCTAGAGCCTGAGGGCCTAAGGACAAAAGCGACATGTATCTTCCAGCCGGAGCCTGCACATATGCGAATGTTCACAAATCGACTTCATCTCCCTGCATCCTTCGATCATAACGAGTACAACCTCTTGCCTGGAACTTTAAACATCCTAAAATAGAGGGGTTTCTTTAGCTTTGCGCCCTTATTCCTGCTTAACTTGAGCATAAGGGCCTGAACTCACATCGGTTCAAGGTATAATTGACTATCGAAAGTACATCAGGATATGTCAAAATATTTAGTACTAATGTTCCAGTAAAATCCAATATTGACCCTTTATTTCCATTGGAAAATAAATTGTGACCTTCAGCATAATAATGCTGATGCGGATATTTTAGCAATCAAAAGCAGCCCGAATGTGAATCGTACACCACCATGAATGTTGATCATAGTAAGGCAATATTCAAGCTAATACAGATCTTTTATCTCACTATCGGCATAGGCATCATGGGTTCCAGAACCTGGACATTCGCTGAGCCTTTCACCATCTTTCGGCTCATGACCATCCTGAAAGACGCGCCACTCCTTGATCATAGACACGGGACAGGAGCTTTGTCTACACCTAAGGCGGGCTGAAGAGCCCCGCCTGTTGGGGCGTCTCCCTAATCATACAGTTTCACCCCTGGAACGCTCATCTCCAATAACGTTGCCTTAGACGGGACTATGCCGGACCTGACGGACTGCGAGCAGGGTATTACCTAGGCGGGTGGACGCAAGCCTTGTCTTCCTTGACCATCTGCGATATGTACCTTTGTGAGGCTAGAGTTATAAGAAATCCACCAATTGGATTTCTTTGCTCATATGCTTGGCCTTATCAAAAGTAGCGTTAGCCTCATATCCGAAGCCACTTTTCTCAAAAGCTACGCCTTTATTGTGCCAGGCTTCAGCAAATGCTTGGTTTAGTTGAATCGCTTTATCATAGCTATTGATTGCCTCATCGTATTTGCCTTGACTGGAAAGAGCATTGCCTTTGTTATACCACATATCCGCATTTTTCGGGATTTTCTCAATAGCTTTATTGTACGCCTGGACAGCCTCATCGTATTTTCCTGTCTTGTTGAGAGCCAAACCTTTGTCGTACCACGCTAGTGGATAATCTGGAACGATCTCGATGGCTTTGTCGTATGCCTGAATGGACTCATTGTACTTTCCCAGAGTGTAGAAAACATTACCTTTGTTCTTCCAAGCAGTTGCAAATTTGGAGTTGATTTCAGTTGCATTGTCGTATGCCTTGATAGCTTCTTCGAAGTATCTGTTCCTATCTTGCTCATCGCTGTTGATGTTTAGCATCACACCTGACTGCATCGTGATGGCTCTATCGCTGAGAGCAAGGCCTTCATAGTACCAATTATTGGCATCCTGCGGATCTGCCTCGGTGGCTTTGTCGTATTTTTCGATGGCCATGTCGAAAGCTTTGAGGGATTCGTTGTATTCGTGCAAGTCGTGTCTTGAAAAGGACAAAGCCCTAAGCGTAAGAGCCTCGCCATACCAAGCACCCGCATCGTCCGGGTTTATTTGAATCGCTTTGTCATAAGCTCTGTAAGCCTCATCATAAGATCCTGTTCCAGCTAATATCAGCCCTTTATTATACCAGTAGTCTGCTTTATTTGAAGAGTAATCCGAAATATTCTCCTGCGCCATAGCACATGTGATTAGTGCTGCCAATGATATCAGAAGGAAAACGAACTCCGCTACCAGCCTCGATTTCTTAACTCTGCCATTGATTTGACAAACATTTGCCAAATCATAATTTTCGTTCATCAGATGTCTCCCACTTTTCGGTATGCAACGAATCACAAAACGCAGTCAATGATCTAAAGGACTTAGATTCCACCACGCTCATGATAATAATCGATCTTGATCTACGGCATTTGACGAAACATCATTCAATGAATATAAATTTTGCGGACTCGTATGACGTCATTCAGGAGAGAACCTAGGAGACAAAAAAGCAGATCCAAAGATTGGAGATATGCCTCTACGTTAGCCCTGTCCACCTTCCTATATCCTTCCCTTAAGCTTCTGCCCCATCGATATCACTCATGCAAAACCTTTCTGGCCACAGCCCTTCTCCACAATCCAGCTCTCTTTTTCTCCAGCTCTTTGTTTCAATCCTGCTCTGTATCATCCCCCACATTCATGTTCGATTTATATCTTCTTAACGCCCCATGTATAGTTCATGAACTGACGGCCCAGGAACGTTTCAGTAGCCCCGGAGTAAGTAGGACTGCGCCCTCATCGGGCATTTGCTATTTCAGTGCCAACTCATATCTGACTTCAGTGACAACGCTACCCCATAGCACGTGGGTCAGTTCTTCTGTCTGTTTGAATCCCGCTGATTTATAGAGCATTGCAGCTACAGGAAGCGTATCAACCGTCCAGAGAAACACAGATGAATATTCGACCTTCCGACAAAAGTTCAAAGACTCTTCTACGAGTCTCCGTCCGAGTCCTTGTCCTCTCACCTCGGGATCAAGGAGCAGCCAACGAAGCTGGGCCTCTTTCTCTGAGAATTTTACTATCGCTACCGACCCTACGATCTTTCCTTCTTTTTCGGCGATCCATATGCGCTCCCGAGATGAATGCGATTTGGCGAACTCGGCCAGAGGTATGGCGACATATGCATCAAAGGTATGAT
The DNA here is from genome assembly GCA_003162615.1 of Methanothrix sp. Taxonomy (GTDB): domain Archaea; phylum Halobacteriota; class Methanosarcinia; order Methanotrichales; family Methanotrichaceae; genus Fen-7. The sequence goes on from PMNG01000156.1 coordinate 3,082, forward strand.
CCCATCCCTGCTCATGAGCATAAAGAATGCCATGCAGGTAGATGATATATCCCACATCACCAGGTTGCAGATCGTTTCGGATGGAAATTAGATGATCATGGAATAGTTCGCTCATGATTGAAGCTATTTCAGTGGTCGAAGGATAATTAGGTTACCGTGATCTGCATCATGTACGCTGGCTTCAAGCAGATTCAGCCGAAGCTGGTTCAGGACATATATCCGAAGAGTACAAGATGGCGGAGAGGGCTGCGAGGTCAAGGGTTGTGGCTAATTAGGAAGATGCCTCCATCTGTTCCGTCGGCATGATTATTTCGCGGAACCAGCTCTCGAATCCTTGGTTTCGTGGAACTTGCCCTCGGACCAACGAACATGAAGCGGATGAACTAGAGGTTGCCTTTGAGCAATTGGTAGACGAAATAGACCACAATTGCGAATATAGCCAATCCACCCAGGAACCAGATGATTCTCCAGAGGAAAACAACGATTAAGATTGCTAGAACCAATAAAAGCAAGTTTTTAATACTTCTCTCGATAGCCATGTCTTAAATAATGTCATCTACCAATAAAACCGTTTCGACTGAAAAATCGCCACGCTGCCCAATCAAGTCGATGGAATAATCGCTTTTGTATATTTATCTCACAATTCGATGCGGTTATAGTAGCAGTTCCCCAAAATGAAGATTCGGGAAGAAAAATGACGATTTGCTTAACCTATTTCTTTAGAAACCTATATTTTATGTTCTTCCAGTGGTCCAACCACTCACAAGAAACGATAACTATAACAGGGTTACACTCTGATTAACTTACGGTGATAAACAACGGACACTATCGATTTTAAGATCATAAAAGCAATAACCGAGCTTAAGGTTCCTTACCCAAAAACGGATAGGATTAATTACTTGGTAAACCTCGATCCTGAAGAACTTGGGGCACGCCTGGGGGTCTTGGAGATGCAGGGATATGTCAAGACCCAAAGCGAAACGGATATTGAGGGATCTAGCCTACCCAACGGCATATGTGCTGCAGGGCTAACTAATCTGGGGAAGCGGGCTTTGGCGGGACAAAGATGGTAAAAGAACAATAGCATTTTAGACCAATGCGAATCACTATTGACATTCGTATTCGGCTTTTTAGTAATCTCATCTTCTAGCGCATCTAAGACAAGGGGGATGAGAAATTAGATTGATTGGATTAAGAGTATCAAATTTGATTTCGACAAGTCAGCAACGGATGTGGTCTAATTGCCGAATGAGAACGAACTTGAAAATATCGGGAAGGCCATCAAGGCTATTGGAGCTTCTAAGCTTCCCTTATATGCAGCATTTATAGATGAAGTCCGAAGAATTTTGGTTGAGAAAGGCTACGACGAGGCAATAGTGTATTCAGAGCAGGCCTATCTAGCTACGGATCTGAATGCTGAGTTGGTCCGCGTTCTAACCATTTGCAGGCGTTATGATCTCAGCCCCGAAGCCGCTGCCCAGGTTTTTGATTACTTGAGGCGGATCCAATCTGAGAAATCGTAAGCAGTGAGTGGTCTCCCTATTATAAAAATTTTCACAGAATAAAAGAAAAATCAAAAAGGCCATCAGCAGCGGCTGGGGCGAACTCACGCGACGCATCCTAACATTATAGAGATCAATGCAATCGATTAGCCACCAAGAAAAATTAGTACTGCACCACTTCTTGCGACGCAGATTAGAGTTGCATTCGCAAGCAGAGGCAGCAGGTCAAATCTCACCCAATCCCCATTTCTTTCGGAACTGGAGCTTCTGTTGGCTATTCATCCAGTGGCTGCCGTCACAGTAGGGCTTGTTCTCTGACTTTCCACAGCGGCAGAGGGTTACCCTGTTGCGGGATTCATACATACTGCCATCTGCTGATTCAATAGGAACACCGCCACGAACCCAGATGGGGCCTTCGCAGCCTTTTTGTTTGTCGTGTACCAGGGCAAGTGATGGTTCAAATTCCTTCTCAAAGGATTTGCCAGTTTTCTTATCCCACAGAACCAGTCGTCCCGATGGGCAGATCATGGCCTCTTCAATGGCGGTTTGTCGCGCTTCTGGATCGTCTGATTTTTGTATGAGGTTCCTTATCCCACCGGCCCGGAGACAGAAACGGGAGTGGTCGCAGAATTCATGGGCATCGGTTAATTTTAGTTCAGGACCAACAAATATCTCCGCTTTTTCCACGTAGGGTTTTCTGCTGGCCGTTTCACTACCATCGAAACCGATCTCCCGGTGGGTTCCATCACAGAAGGGCTTATTTTTAGATGCACCGCAACGGCACAGGATATAGGTCTCCTGCTGAGGGTATTCTTTTTTATCAATTAATTCCCGGGTGTGGCCCGCCTCATCAGTTACTATTACCTGTTCGTATAGCGGTAATCCACCAGTAACCCGATATGGACCGTCTTTAATTATCTTAATCCTCATTTCTTCCTTTTTGGCTGCCATAGTTACCCCTTGATTTCTCTAGTGTCGTTTTGATATTTATTCTATATTTGTCTATTTATCAAAAGCTGTCAGAGAGACTTGCCCTGATTCTTGATCTGTCCCGAGTGATTCGCCAATCGTTCCCGAGTGCGCCAGCCATGTCTACGAGGCCAGCCTGATCACGTCCAGGTCTCGAGGGTTGTCTGGCTCTTTTGCGCTCTCGGATAAGCCTTTGCAATAACTTCGTCGTAGCTTTTGGCCTTCGTCGAAGTAGATACTCAGTCGGCATTTCTGGTCAGATCCTCNNTGAAGATAAAGACTCGGCAGAATCGTGATCAAAGATTTTGCGGCCTTTATTTGCCCAGCTCCTGGCCTATGCATAGGCCTCTTGTATGTCTGTAGAACGACCCAGTACTCTAGAATAACATCCTGTTGTAACAGGATTCGGCATAATCTTTTATGGTTTCATCGTACTTGCCCTAGCTGTAGAGTGCAATGCTTTTATCTGTATTTAGGCCATGGCATAATTGGGATCTNNGGCATTTCTGGTCAGATCCTCCATAAACGTGTCGATTCCGGGCGAGTTAAACAGACTGCAGCCTCCTTGGCAGCATCGAGCTAAACTAGGTTGAAGGACCTGAGGCGAAGAAAGACTGGGGGAGATCGAAGTTCATGCTACATGCTGGAGGCTGGGAGCACAAAAAAGCGTGCT
>PMNG01000156.1:6236-8655 GCA_003162615.1 Methanothrix sp.
AGGCCATGGCATAATTGGGATCTAGCCTTATTCTCGGCTAGATAATCAGCTAAGCATAAAAAGAAGAGCGATCAAAGCTTTTTTCCTCAGATCTAATTGGATAGCTCGATAAAGTCCGCGACAATTTTGGCAAGCCGGTCAGGATACTGATACATCAGGCCGTGGCCTGCCCCTTCTAACTGAACCAGCCAGGAGACGTTTATCCGTTGGGCCAGAATAAACGCATTCTNNAGTGACTACAAGGACGGGCGACTTTATCGAGCCGAGCCGGTCGAAGGTACCGGGCCACGTTGCGATAGCCTGAGCCTGGCGTTCTATATTCTCTGGAAGTGATGTCTCTTTGGGTAAGGGGAACCACTTATAGAAAGCCGGCTGCTTGGACAACCAATCCTTTGGGAAGAGCAGGTTGAATAGCCTCATGCCCATCTCCTCTTGGGATCCTGAGGTATTGGCTAGATCTTTTAGAACCTGGGAGGAAGGCATGACCGCCTCTTTTCCACCGCAATCGCCTGCATATAAAATGATTTTATTCACCCTCTCAGGGTGGCGGATGGCCAGCTCTTGAGCCACGAACGACCCCATGGACCAGCCCAGTATATCGGCCTTTTCTATGCCTAAGGCTGTCATAAGGCCAGCTGTGTCATCGGCAAACTGAGCAATAGAAAAATTCCCTGGTGGCGCTGTGGTATTTCCTATGCCACGGTTGTCGAATACTATTACTTTGTATTTTGAGGAGAGGTTATTCAGGAAAAGAGTGTCCCACATATCCATTGTGGAGCTGTAGCCCATGATCAGCACTATAGGGTCTCCCTGGCCTAGAACTCTGTAAGAGATGTTGATATCTCCCACAGGAACTCTCTGAACTTCCGCTATGCCATGGACCTTCTCCTCTCTGGAGTCCATTCCTATGCAATCATGTGTCGCCACCGACAACATAAGCAGCAAAATGAGGCTGGAAATCCTTAATGTGCTTTTCATGTAGCAGCTCCTTTGCAATTAAGTCACAAATTTTTTATTCATTAACCAAATTATAATTCATAAGGCTTTCCTTCTTCTACCAAAACCGAATTCTCAAAGCTTCCGGCGAACCAATCCCTCGCCTCCGTGTGAATAGGAACTATGTAATCTGGATCGATCTGATCGATGGCCCATCTGATGTCCTCTTCCGATGCATGGCCTGAGGCATGATAGCACTTTTCAAAGCTTGGGACACCGTTTTCGTCAAGTGAGAACCCGCAGGAATTTATATTAAAACGCTTAAGCCAGTGCCATAACCTCTTGAAGTCGATCTCCATTTCTTCATTGAATGCCTCACATGCCGAGTAGATATAAGTCCCGCCATTTGGTTTTATGTCGAGGAGATGCTTCATATCGAAGAAGGAAAAGCAGAGGATGTAATTATCTGGGTTTTCCCGGATCGACACATGATCTACATATCGGTCGCCATAGAAGGGCTGGACTATTTCCTGCTCCCACTTTCTCGATTTAGTACCTATCTCGCTATAAACCTTCAAAGATTCAGATACACAAGCACTATCAATGCATGTAAGGGCGTGTAGCATGTAAATGTCCTTCGCAGGCACGACAAGCTCTCTGCCCGTCTTCTGGGCGATATCCTGGAAGGATTCTAAACGCTCAAAATTTCGAGCAGAAAAGTCAGCAACGATAAGGCCCGACGCAGACTCGACGGTTTCCTTGCACACTTCGCAGACGGACTGCTCCGTGGTCTTTTCACCATCGATCGAATCGCTCCTTCCAACGCGGGTCCCTTCGGTGATGAGAACAGACGCTTCTTTTGCCCTCAGAACAAAATCGCGAGTAGATTCTCCATTCTTCCCATGCAGTCGGAAGTCACCAGTGTACGCTACTGTTGTGTTGCCTTTTAAGATGTAGGCCGTCGCCCCGAAGATAGAATGGTCCACCGGGTGGGCCGAGATCTCAAAGGGAAAACCGGCATTATCGTAGTACGAGCACTGGCCAGGTTCGAGCTTCTTGCGCGCCCTTGGAGCATCTTGTCCGGGTCGCCGCGACATAAAGGAAGTCAATTCTTCAGAAGGCTCCTTTGTGCAGTAGAAGTCCCTGCCAAGGTAGTTCATGCTGGCGACCGATTCCAGATAGAGACCGAGATTATCGGCTGGCTTCCGTAGAGAGATATATGCGGTATCGCCCTCGATGGAAGCGTTAACGTATCCTGCATTCCTTTCATGATGACGATGGTCTCGGGAGACGCGATTATCGGGATTTCCTTTCGAAGCGTACCAATGTTGCCGCAGTGGTCCATATGTGCATGGCTGAGAAGAACTGCGGCCACGTTGAGCGCAGGGTACTGGCTCATAGATAGATCGGAGGGGATGAGGTCTGGCCGGTAGATATTGAGCTTGGGCAGGAGGTCGAGATACATCAGGTCGTGAATGCCTCG
>PMNG01000133.1 GCA_003162615.1 Methanothrix sp.
AACTTGGTAAGAATTACGAAGTGTACGCCTGGCGCTCGGGAACAGGGCGATTTGCAGTAGTCTTTAAAGATATCACCGATCGCAAGTGCGCGGAGTCTCTCAGCGAGGCTCTCAACTCCGTTAATCAGATCGTCCATTCAAGCCTAGACTTCGACGAGATAATGCAGAAGATTGTTCTTGAATCATCCAGGGCAATTGGGAGCGAAACGGCGGCAATTTCTCTCCGAAAGGGTGAGAAATGGATTGTCAGCTACAGGGCTGGTTTTCCGGATATCGTGATTGGAGAGCAGATGAATGATGAGGAAGAGCAGCACGCTATTCTTGCGATCAAAACGAAAAAGCCTGTAATCATCGATGATGCGTTCAACGACGAACGAGTTAACATCGAGCACATGAAGAAATGGGGTGTTCGTTCCGTCGTGGTTGTTCCTCTATGCATCAGGGATGAAGTTATAGGTGTGATCTTTTTCAACTATCACACATCGATCTTTGCATTCAGGGATTATCATGTTGATTTTGCAACTAAACTTGCGGCATCGTTATCGTTGGCTCTGGAAAATGCACGCCTCTTTGGGGATCTTAAAGTAGAACTTGCCGAACGCAAGCTTGCTCAGGATGAGCTGCGCCTAGCCCACGATGAGCTTGAGATGAAGGTATGGGAGAGAACCGAGGAGCTCGCTTATGCCAAAGAAGAGCTAGAAACGACGAATGAGGAACTCCAGATAGAGCTTGAAGAGCAAAAGAGGATAGAGGAAGAACTTCTTAAAGCGAAGGAAAAGGCTGAAGATGCCTCCAGGGCCAAATCGGATTTCATGGCCGCCATGAGTCATGAGATCAGGACGCCTATGAATGCTGTCATTGGCCTGACAGGTTTGCTTCTTGACGATGGAGGGTTATCAGCCGAGCAAAGAGACTTCGTCGAGACAATCAGGACAAGCGGAGATGCCCTCATGACCATAATCAACGATATCCTCGATATCTCCAAGCTGGAAGCGGATAAGGTGATGCTGGAGGAGCAGCCCTTCAACCTAAAAAGCTGCATCGAAGAAGCTCTGGACCTGGTAGCAATTAAGGCGGCAGAAAAGGGCCTGAACCTGTCTTACACTGTGGATAAGAATGTACCCCCTAACATCATCGGTGATCCTTCCAGGCTGCGCCAAATCCTAAGTAACCTTCTGAACAACGCTGTTAAATTTACTAATGCAGGGGACGTTAAACTCATCGTTTCGAGCCAACAACTCGATGGGACTCATAAGATCCACTTCGCGGTTGAAGATACCGGCATCGGCATTCCAATGGATAAAATGGACCACTTATTCAAGCCCTTCAGCCAGGTCGATGCTTCGGTTACTCGAAGGTATGGCGGTACTGGCCTAGGCCTGGCCATAAGCAAGAAGCTGGTAGAGCTTATGGGAGGCAAGATATGGGCTGAAAGTGAAATTGGCAAGGGCTCAACATTCCATTTCACTATCGAGATACCTACAACCTCCGATGAACCAAAGCCACTCTTAAGTGCAGTTCAACCTCAAATGGTCGGCAAGCGAATACTCATTGTCGATGACAGCAGGACTAACCGGCGGGTCCTGGGCGTCCAGGCTTACACCTGGGGAATGCTGCCCGTGACAGCTTCGTCGAGTCAGGAAGCTCTAAAATGGATTCAGAGAGGGGATGACTTCGATGTCGCAATCCTGAACATGAACATGCCGGGTATTGACGGATTGACTCTGGCCAAAGAGATTCGAAAAAACAACGATATCCTTCCGATCGTGATGTTGACCCGAGTCGGAGAACATGTGCCATCAGACCTCGTTGATAGATCCTTGAACAAACCAATCAAACCATCTCAACTTCACGATGTCTTGATGGGTGTATTTGGCAAGAATCCAATCCAAGAGAATGCTTTGCCCATCGTTAAAAATGAGATGCAGAATCCGCGTATCTTGCTAGCCGAGGACAATGTATCCAGCCAAATGGTTACTTTGGCAATGCTAAAGCGACTGGGATACAGCGCTGATGCGGTAGCCAATGGATTGGAGGCTCTCCAGGCTTTGGGGCGTCAGCACTATGATATCGTTCTCATGGATGTCCGTATGCCCGAGATGGATGGTCTCGAAGCCACTCAGATTATTCGCAAGCGCTGGATGCTAAATGCACCCTTGAACAGTTTAATCTCCTTGAGATCATGCTGGCAGGTCGTGCCGTGACTGAAGTAATGAAGTTCCTTTATCCAACAGGCATGGCGACGTCCAGCCCAAAGGGAACAGTCGTAATTGCAACACTGGAAGGCGATGTACATGACCTGGGAAAAAACATTTTTAGAGTTGTCCTCATCGGCAACGGCTATCGTGTCGTGGATTGCGGCAAGGATTGCTCTCTGCATAAGCTCATTGAGGTAACGGAGAGAGAACAGCCATTGGCAATCGGGGTAAGTGGCCTGATCACCCCGATCATCCCGCTGGTGAGACAGGTGAAGGATCATCTAGCTCGCAGGAATCTCGATCAAGTGTTGGTCATTGCCGGAGGTGCGGCATTAAAGCAATCAACGGCTGGTAAACTTAATGTCGATTTTGTAGCCGAGTCGACATTCGATGGCCTCCACTATCTCGAAGAAATCACAGGTGGCAGGAAATGAACAGCCTGGAACGGATCTCTGCGACCCTCAAATTTCGGGATGCGGACCGGGTACCGGTTATTGCACAGGTGTTTGGCCGTGCCGCTACTCTTGCAGGCACATCTGTGGATGAGTATGTGCGTTATGGCGAAACGCTCGCCTATTGTCAGTTGAACGCGTTGAAACATTATGGTTACGATGCAGTCTTTTCGGTTATGGATGTCAACGTGGAGACAGAAAGCCTGGGCTCAGTTCTACAATACCGCAAGAATCAGTACCCGGTGATCGAACAATATGCGTTATCTCCGGAGGATGATTGGAATGATCTCGCCCTTCCAGATCCGCAACAGGCAGGACGCATGCCAGAGATGCTGAAAGCAATTGGACTTCTCAGACGAGAGGTCGGGAATGAGGTGCTGGTCGTTGGCTGTATCATGGGCCCTTTCACACTCGCCACGCAATTGCTTGGAATGGAAACTGCTCTTTACCTGGCAATCGATGATCCAGAGCGTCTGGAGCATTTGATGGACTTTGCAACCGAGGTCGTAATCCGCTTTGGCCGGNNCAACTCCGGGCTGGAGCACATCTGCCGGTAGTCTTCGACCCTTCAGCCTCCACAGCGGTCGTTCCCCCGCAGTTCTTCAGGGAGTTTGAGCTTCCTCGGCTGAAGCGTGTATTCGCTGCGTTGGCTGTATCAGGCGCTGTTGCAAACTGGCTCCATATCGCTGGTCCCGTGAGTCCAATTCTTCCCTATTACCCAAAGGCAGGGGTCAATATAGCAAATTTTGATTACAATGTAAATGCGGCAGAGGCAAGAAACGTGCTTGCGACCACCTGTCTTGATGGTAATATAAAACCTCTCATGTTTGTAGAGGGAAGTCCCGGGGACATCAAGACTGAGGCGGTGAACCTTTTGAATGTTTTCAGTGATAGAGGAGGCTTTATTCTTTCATCTGGCTGTGAGATTCCCCCGGAATCCAAACCTGAAAACATCGCCGCAATGGTCGATGCAACACGCAATGGGTAGTAAAATGCCGAACCTTACACTCATCACTGATGATTCCACACGCGAGATGCAATTTTATCATGGGTCAACAGCGCGTGAGCTTCTAGATGCGGCTGGCATTAGGATTCGTTCCGGTTGTCGAGGAAATGGGGCTTGCGGCCTCTGTCTTGTGCAAATCGTTGCAGGAAGCGCCAATTTGCCGACGAAGAATGAACGCCTCATCCTGTCTCCTGAGCAGATCGAGCGGAGCATTCGCCTCGCCTGTCAACTGATTCCTGAAAAGGACCTCTGCATCCGAATTATCAATATGGTCTCGAAATCCGGTTGGTGGGACCTAAGCCCTGACAAACTCCCCTGCACTCCCTCGCATCTTCACCCCAAAACCTGTGTGCAATTTCCAAGGATCGCCTACGGATTGGCCGTCGACCTGGGGACAACGCATATCAACCTCTCTCTCTGGGATCTCAAGCACGGCCACAGGGTCAGCAGTCGCATAGGCATGAATCCTCAATCTTATTACGGTATGGATGTTGTGACAAGGCTGATTGCGGCGGGGCAGTCGCCGGAAAATGCTCATAGTATAGCCTGTATGACCCTCGATGCCGTTCATGAAGGACTGATGGATTTGTGTTCGCGGGGCGGCTTTGGCCTCCGAAACGTCTGTGAGGTTACCATCGTTGGGAACACCACTATGCTGGTGCTGTTGACAGAAACGGACCCCCATATATTGTTGAATCCGCACCTTTGGACGCAGCCTATTGAATGCAAGCTGGATAAACCCCAGACCTGGGTGAATATTCTTGAAATCCATCAGCAGGCAAACGTGAATGTCATTTCTCCGCTTGCCGGTTTTGTTGGCTCAGACCTGCTGGCTGGAGTGCTCGCCACCCAACTGATGGATCATCCGGGCGGGTTGCTGATTGATTTCGGGACGAACTCGGAGATGGCGCTCTGGGACGGCAAGAAGCTCTGGGTGACCTCTGCGGCGGGCGGGCCGGCATTTGAAAGCTGTCAAATACAGTGCGGTATGCCTGCTGAGGAAGGCAGCATCTACCGTGTCGAGGATTGGAAACAGGATTCAACACAGATGCATTTTCATGTGATAGGTGGCGGGGAGGCCATTGGACTCTGTGGTTCCGGCTTAGTCGATTTGATAGCCGTCTTACGGAGAAACGGATGTCTGACGCGCACCGGCAAATTTGCGATGTCGCATCTTAATGATGGTTTTATTATTCAACAAGGAAGCAGGACCATTCGCCTGACCCCTGTGGATGTGGATATGATCCAGCGCGCGAAAGCGGCAATTGGCGCGGGAGTCAAAACGCTGCTCACTATGGCACAAATGAGCACGGCTGAGCTGAATTGCATCTACGTGTGCGGAGCCTTCGGCCAGCACTTGAATATCCCAAATGCTCAGGCCATCGGTCTTCTTCCGGATATTTCATCGAAACGAGTTGAACTATGTGGAAATACGGCGTTGGCCGGATGCGAACGCCTGCTTATGTCGCCCACAGGAGCAACGGATTTGCTATCGCTTCGCAGCCGAGCGACTGTTATCAATCTCTCTGGGGTATCCGACTTTGATTCGATGTTTATGGAGAACCTGTTCCTGCAGCCCATGAAGGTAGATGAAACATGAAAGAATTTCGATATGACAATTCACAACTGTTAGAGGCCTTTATCAAATCAGCCCAGTACTTTGTCCGCCTTAAAACGCAGCAAGATGTCTGGGATCACCTGGGTAAGTTCATTTTGACGTACTTTCCGGCAGACTGGATTGCCTTTGCCCGCCGGGACAGAGAGAGCGCAGTCTCGATCCATCATTGTACTCTGCCCGAAGAGGTTGCCGCACAATGCATCCTCAAGGATGAGATCCGAATACTTATCGCCGATGTGCTGGATAGCGGCTTTTTGGCATCGCAGGTCATCCTTACACCTGAACCTTCGATGACCGTTTTCCTTCCAATCGTTGAGGATTACAGGACGGAAGAGGTTATGCTGATCGGCAACAAGTCTGCCGATCCGCTCCCGAATGAATTGCTGAACATATACCTCGCCATTGCCGGCCTCGCTGGCACAACCTGCGAGCGCTTGCATAACGAGCATGAACTGAACATGCATCGAACTCACCTTGAGGAACTGGTGAAGGAGCGAACGGCCGAATTAGCAAAGGCCAAACAGCAGAACGAGCTCATCCTGCTTTCGGTCAGGGAAGGGATCTGCGGTTTGGATCTGGACGGCAGGATAACCTTTGTTAACCCATTCGCAGCGCAGATGCTCAATTGGGATCAGGCCGAGCTGATCGGACGGGAAGCGCATGCAACATTCCATCATAAACGGAAAAACGACTGCCCATTTCCAATAGAGGATTGTCCTGTCTATTCAACTTTGACAAATGGGCGTACAAATTATGCTACTGAGGAGGAGTTCTTGCGCAAGGATGGAACCCCGTTCCCAGTAGAATTCACGACCGCTTCCATCTTGAAAGAGAACAGCACCGTTGGTGCAGTCATAGTGTTTCGAGACATCACCGAACGCAAACGCGCGGATGAAGCACTGAGAGATAGCGAGCAGCGCTATGCTACCACCCTGGCAAGCATCGGCAATGCGGTCATTGCTACCGATGTTGAAGGCAGTGTCACCTTCATGAATGGTGTGGCGGAAGAATTGACCGGCTGGACCCTCGATGAAGCATCGCAAAAACCGGCTAAAGCGGTTTTCAACATCATCAACGAGTACACACTACAGAAAGTTGACGATCCTGTCACAAAGGTGCTTGAAAATGGGGCGATTGTAGGCCTTGCCAACCACACCATCCTCATTCGAAGGGATGGATCCGAAGTTGCGATTGATGATAGCGGAGCGCCGATTAAAGACCGAAATGGGAGCATCACGGGCGTCGTGCTCGTCTTCCGCGACATCACGGAGCGCAAGCAGGTTGAGCAGGAATTGCAGGAGAGCAACCAGCGGTTCCGGTTAGCCCTCAAGAATGCGCCTGTTTCGGTTGCAACTCAAGACAAGGATCTGCGATTCATCTGGGCTTACAACCAGCGAACATTGATGCCTGAAGATGTTGTAGGCAAGACCGACAACGACGTGTTCATACAGGGGGATGCAGCTCGGCTGATTGCTCTCAAGCACAAGGTCATTGAGACCGGCACGGAAGTACGCGAGCAGCTCTGGCTGACCCTAAACGGCAAACCGATTTACTTAGACCTATACCTGGAACCAATACGAGATGCTGCCGAAGATATCACTGGCATTGGGATCGCCACTGTTGACCTGACGCCAATGAAGGTGGTCGAAGATGAGCTGCATAAGGCGCGAGAAGATCTGGAGCTGAAGGTCCAAGAAAGGACTGCCGACCTTCAGAATGCCAAGGAGGAGCTGGGGGTAACTAACGAGGAGCTGCGGATCGAGCTTGAGCAGCACTCGAAGCTTGAGGCGGATCTTATCAAAGCCAAGGAGACTGCAGAGGAGTCGGTCAGAGCCAAATCAGCGTTTCTCGCCAATATGAGTCATGAGCTACGAACGCCCATGAACGCCGTAATCGGTTTCTCCAGCCTCCTTCTGGATGATTCTTTGACTCCGGAACAGAAGGAGTTCATCGAAGGAATCCGGAAAGGTGGTGAGGCTCTCCTGGCCATCATCGATGATATACTGGAATTCTCCAGGGTGGAAAAGGATAAGATAGAGTTGGAGCGCCAGCCGTTCAGCCTAAAGCATGTGATAGATGAATCCCTGGACCTAGTGGCAACCCAAGCTGGCAAAAAGGGGCTGAACTTATCCAAAACTATAGGCTACGGCACTCCAGACACAATCATCGGAGATCATGGCAGGCTAAGACAGATCTTGGTCAACCTGCTCGGCAATGCTGTCAAATTCACCGACAAAGGGGATGTCTCAGTGTCGGTCTCATCCAAAGTCCTCAAGGGCGACGAGCGCCAGATATCCTTCGCGGTCAAGGACACCGGTATCGGCATACCCCAGGATAAGATGAACGAAATCTTCGAGCCGTTTGTCCAGGTGGAACGCACCTTAAGCCTTAAGCGGGATGGTGTTGGTCTTGGTCTTGCCATAACCAGGAATCTAGTTGAACTTATGGGAGGAACGATCTGGGCCGAGAGCATCCCAGGCCAGGGCACGACTTTCAGTTTCAGGATTCCGGCCGAGACCATCCCTGGCAAGCAGTTGTATTTCGGAAGAATGGATAGTGGAATCGCTTCTGAAAGCCTTTCAGGGCTAAAGCCTATGCGCATACTCGTGGCTGAAGATAACCCCTCGAACCAGCGGGTGCTAGTCGAGATGCTGAAAAGACTGGGCTACAGGCCTGACGCCGTGGCAGACGGCCGGGAGGTCGTCCAGGCCCTAGAACGCCAGGATTATGATCTAGTGCTAATGGATATCAAGATGCCCGAGATGGACGGGATCACAGCAACCCAGGTGATACGCAAGCTTCGGCCCGAGAATGGGCCTAAGATCGTTGCCATCACAGCGTTTGCTCTTGAGGGCGACCGTGAAAAATGCCTTGAAGCTGGAATGGACGACTACATCAGCAAACCCGTGAAGATGGAAGAGCTTGCCGAGGTCCTGAAAGAGATGCGCTTTGATCCAGTAACGAAAAGTAGAGCGCCCGAGTGAAGCAGATGAACAAAGCTTTATATTCAGAGCGTTCTATAAATTTGTCTGGAGTGGGAAGATTTGGAGTATAGTAGATTAGTGTTAGTCAGCACAGTACTTATCTGTCTCGTGTTTCAAGTGCACTCTCAAGGCGATAACTCTGTGACCGTCGACCCTGCTATAAGTGAGATGGAAACGTCATTGGATATGCCTAGACCACAGGTTGCTACAGGATCTGAGGTGGTCACGCACAGTTCGGGCCATGCAGCAAACGTCCCCATACAAAACCTAACTGGCGGCTGGCACCTTGAGCTGACGAACGGCAAGAACATCGACCTGATACTGTCCCAATCAGGCAGCGTGGTCTTTGGCAGCGGCAAAGTAACATCAGGCAATGTCTATCAGGAGGCGACAGCCAACGGCTTCATCTCAGGCAACTTGCTGGGGATTAATGTAGTTCCAGTGGACGGCACAGAGCTTTATTCGCTAGCTCTAGACTTGAGCGGCCAGACTCCTGCGAGAACATACAGAATATTCAGCGCCAACGCTGCAACCTCTTCCGGTACCGTGAGAAGTGTCAGCTATACGACAGGGTTGTAGGAGAAGCGATTCATCTATTGAATGCTGACTGCCATCAGACGATACGTGAAAATTAAGTCCACTGACCTATAGAAGCAAAAAAATGAAGAAAAGAAGTACGCCCTAATAGTAGCCGGAGGACTTTGTTTGCTGTGGCATCTGTGCTGGAGGCATCGCTGATGCTGTGGGCATCCCAGATATTTGAGGCTGTATTTGACCCATAGCCACATGAATGCTGGTCAGTATGCCTTCTGTCACATCTTGAGCATAGGTCGAGGTTATGCCCACGAGCTTCGTGCCTGCTGAGACTGGTCCACACTGGCAATTATTGCTGTCCAGCCATTACTGAGCACGGTAGAACATAAGTCCTGAAGGCATGCTGTTCATGCTAGAGAAGGACCATATATTCGTAATACGGAGGGAGGGCAAAAGCCTAGTGATGTAGGAGGAGAAAATAAGGTGACCTTTGCCCTGATACTCTATACGTCAATCAACGTATATAAGAATGTGGTACTGGTTGACTGCGCAATCTCCGAAGAGGCCGCAGTCCTGCTTTACCCGCCTGGACTAGGTTCCTGGAGAATCTGAGCAGAATTCCGACCGGAGATTCAGCTTCGGCGAAGGGCCAAGATCTACGACTAGGTTTATGCCAAGCTAATCCGCGAGCGCTGAAGAGCCAGACCGCCCGCATAGATCTTATATCACAGCCAGTAACAATATACTTAGGAGACAGTAGACTCTAACCTATTACTATTCGCAGACGATGTATTACCAATCGCACTTAATCGTTTATCCTCAGTGCCAGTTTACCTATGTGATGCTTCAGGATGTCGCGGTGTGCTTGATCTGCCTCATCGAGTGAGTAGGTCCGGCTGATCTGTACGCGAAACGATCCTTTGGCGATCAACCTATTCAGGCGCTCGAAAGCATCAGGACTCGGGAGGCCATCATAAGCATGAACATTCACCCCAGCAGATCCTACCGGTTCTGGCTCTACTCCATTGGGATACGCGATACTTCCGCCTTTCTTCACCTGCTTCAGCGCTTTCTCCAAATCATCTGAATTTGTAAAGGTCAACGCCGCATCGAGGCCTTCAGGTGCGAAATCCAACACAGCTTCAACGATGTCTGCATCATGCCCGTCCACCGAACTGTCTGCTCCTAGATGCTGCACCAGATCAACGCCGTCCCTGCCAGAGGCTACAGCCAACACTCGAGCCATCATTAGCTTCGCCAATTGAAGTGCTACATGGCCGACGCCACCGCTCGCTCCCGCGATCATGATTGTTTGCCCTCTGTCGAGCCTCAACTCCTCAAGGCCCCGAAGTGCTGTTATACCACTAACGGCCAGCGCACCTGCTTCGATTGATTTTACATTTGCGGGTATCAATGCCACGTTGTTCTCAGAGACCGCTGCATACTCAGCGTAGAACCCTCCCTTCGGGTTATCGTACCCATAACCGTAAATGCGGTCGCCGATTTTGAAACGATGTACATTCGGTCCGACAGCTACCACAGTTCCAGCCCCATCAGACCCCAGGACCAATGGGAAACTGCGGCTACTGGCACCGCCTTCACGCATCCACGGGTCCCATACGCCGACCCCGGCCGTATTTACGCGGATTAGGACCTCATGCTCACTCAGTTCCGGTACAGGTATTGTTGCGACGTGAAGGACCTCCGGACCACCGAATCGGTCAATCACAGCAGCTTTCATGTTATTTGGAATTGATGGATTCATTTCAACCCTTGTCCTTGAACGAATTATTCGTTATTTACTTCATACATCCCTCGACCGTTGCAAAGGTTTCGGCTTGAGGTTTGGATTTGTTTAGCCGAAAAGGCCTCGCCAATTCTTCGAGGAAGCATCCGGCTAGATGGCATAGAGCTTCTATCAAAAAAACGATATGATAGAAGACGTCATATGCACCATATAATATCTCTTAAAGACTTGATGTTCTCAAAGTATTTAAGATCTTACGGATGTAATAGCCCTGAATTACCAATCGGCATATGACCTTTGGATTCCAAGTTGGGGTTTAATGACTACATCATTTCTAAGCTTTGTTCACCTATTTTAGTGGTCTATTTTCCCATTTTTAAATCGTTATCAATAGAAAGCATCGATAAATTTACAATTCGTACCTAAAACTATGAAATTCTAGAGTATTTTCATGGCAACTATTATAGATTATTAATGATTTAATTGCTAATTGATGGTAATCAGCCGGGCTGCCTTAAGCAGAGCGATCACTTTCAGTGGTTCTTTCGGGCCGTAAACCCTGTCAAGCCCCGCATCGAAGGTCCTTGTCAACTGGAGATGCTATACTCGATATCATGGATCTTGGGTAATCAGATTATACATAGAATCATACATTTTCCTAAAGTTAATCATTTTGTCTTATATATTCTCAAATAGACTAATAGTTCGGGATAATTGCACTAGCAGTCTAGCATATCGGGAATTTATGGAGGATGAGTATGAGAAAGTTGATAATATTCTGGCTAGTCCTTTTGCCATTAGCTTTGAATTGTGAAGCGGCCGCTCCAGTTCAGCTCAGTGGAACCGGAGGCCAAACCATTTTGGCGCTAGCGGCCAGCACGAATATAACAAGTCAAATAACAAAGGCATCTGCCGGAGAGCTATGGAACTGGGGTGATCTTCCGTTGAACAAAGTGCTTGATAAAACCGGAAAGATATTCGATCTAGCGAGCGATGATGGTTCAGATGACGGTAATGTGTGGCTAGCGGCCAAATCGAATGAGATGGGTGGGTTAAACCTAAGCGCATACACATGAATAGGTTCAGATTGCAATGCAGATTTGTTGCTCGTTGATGGGGCATGAGGGTTCACGCCCAAATACAATCAGGTTTCAATAGAGGTGAAGCTCTTCCCTCATGCCTGTCTGTAACTATTCCGGAACTTGTGCGGAGTAAATCGCTATCAATCATGACGTCCGAACTATAGTGCTGTTTTCCAGTCGAGAATATTAATGAGTGGTACCGAGGCCATGAGAAACGAGTAGGATGTAAGATGATAGGACCGAACTTTTTTGCGACCAGTGGTTCCTCATAAACGGTATTTTGTTAATAACTTACATATTACAAGCATTTGTTCAAATACCATAGACAAAATAAGGACAGGTGTATGTTCGCTTCCCAGATTAGTTTTCTGGCCTGGTTAGGGGGACGAATTAATACTAGCAAGGAGATTAAGAAAGGAATTAAGTATATTGTAGATTGGCCTGGGAGTACGTCATGAAGCTAGCTATAATAATTTTGTTAATCCTGTTTTCAGCGATTGTTCTAAGTTGCGGCATGGCAGAAACCTACACTCAAAAAACAGGGCCGTTCACAATAAAGGTAACGAGCGATGAATCTGTGAATTTCACAGTAAACCCACCACTACCAGTGGACAATTGCAACCCATACGATGTTAACATGGATGTTGGCAATAACGTCATATATCGGTTGGAAATTCAAGACTATGGTAAACCGATCGATATCGACGAAAATTACTTAATGTCTGCCATCTTAAGTTTCAATCCAGTATCTAGTGGATATTATAATTCTTGGAAATTATTAGAAGTTGGCGGCAAGCCCGGAATTATAGGTACAATCGGACAGGTGGGAGAAGAAAAGGGCTATACCATCCCTGGTTTTGTGGCTGCATATTCGCCAGACGGCATTGGTAGCCACGGCACGACAATAGCGATAATATGTTTTAACGCCGACCAGAATAATTTTGATCAAGACAAGGCGAAGTTTGAGGCTTTTGTGAAGGACATACGAATTCTCAAAACAGGATGAAGAATATATGTAGTCGAGATAAGCAGAGGTTTAAGTATCCACCATCTCTCATGTTAGAGCTTAAGTTGACTTGAGAACTAAAAAAATCCGGGAAGACAAAAGGACCGGAAATGCCTCAAATTATTTACGAACCAAAAACTCTTAACTAAATCTCATGAAATGCCTGCAATCTCACCGATTCAAGTCCTAAAATCTCGTAATTTGACAGATATCCTGAATACCCCTATCAAGAGCCTGGTCGCTAATTTAAGGAAGAATGTATTGTCTGAGTTTATAACACTCGTTAGAAAAGGTACACGTCTAAGGGAGTGTTCAGCAATCCCAATCACGAGTTGAGGCGATGGAGACAAGCTAGACGGTACAAAGTATACGTTTGTTACGAAACCCAGTGAACACGGATAGAGGAATATTGCCCGATAAGTAGGAGGGAGGGGGAGAGAGGACGATTTCAAAACAAGAGATAGAATATCCTTCTCTCCTCGCCATATATGAATGAACTTGATGATTTATTAGTTTTTCGGAATGGCAAAAATTATCTACACAGTCCTGAACCGACGACAGCAAGCCGGTGTGCTGGCGTATAAATATGAATGGCAGTCCTCCTTTGAGCGGCGGATACCGTCAATTATGGTATCCCGAATCTAAAAGTTTCCCATTTTCGAAATCAAAAAGAATGTTAAGCCCCGGAAAGGAACTAGATCTCCTGAATCTCATCCTTAGTGGCTATCTTCACTCCCTTGGCGCTCAAAGCCTGTTTTGCCCGTGAAAGGTCGTCCACCCTCAGGATCAGCATGGCACGCTCTGCTTTGGCCGTTACGAAGGCATAGGCATAATCCACATTGATCTTGTTGGCTCCCAAAGTGTCGACTATCTCGTAAAGCCCTCCGGGAATGTCCTTCATCTCCGCGACCAGAACATCCGTCGCCGAGACTGTGAACCCACTATCGTGGAGCACCTTGTATCCCTCATCAGGGTTGTCAACTACCATCCTTATGACCCCGAAGTCTCCCGCCTCGGCTATGGTCATTGCCCTTATGTTCACACCAGCGTCTGAAAGGGTTTTTGAAACCTTGGCCATCCTTCCAGGCCTGTTTTCAACAAAGAGCGATATCTGTTTGATTTCAGCCATGCATGTCCTCCTGCACCTTCTCCTACTCCTTCCCTAGACCTTCCTGTTATCGATAACTCTCTGAGCTTTGCCCATGGATCTGGGTATTGTTCCCGGCTCTACAAGCTCCACACCAGCAGCTATGTTCAGCACGCTCTTTAATTCTTTTGCCACTTTCTTCTTCAGGGACATAAGGTCGCCGATCTTGTCGCTGAACCCTTTCTCGGTGATCTCAACACGAACGGTCATCACATCCAGAGGTCCTTCGCGGCCTACAACTATCTGGTAATGATCGCCGACCTCCGGGATTTTCATAAGCACAGATTCCACTTGGCTCGGGAATACGTTGATGCCGCGGATGATCAGCATGTCATCTGCGCGACCTAATATCCTCATGATCCGGGGGTGCGTTCGGCCACATTCACAAGGCTCGGAGTTGAGGATTGTCAGATCCCCTATCCTATACCTGATCAGAGGCATGGCAAACTTGTGAAGGGTTGTGACTACCAGCTCTCCGTTCGCTCCCTCCTCAAGCTGCTCGCCTGTTTTTGGATCGATGGTCT
>PMNG01000094.1:0-30575 GCA_003162615.1 Methanothrix sp.
GGAAATAGGTACCATCATTGAAGAAATTTATCACAAATACAGGTAAAGTTCATATAGGATGCCCACGCAGGTGTATGCATGGCAGACCCCAAGTTCAAAGATCGCCAGCTGACGCTCTACCTGCCCACCAAGGAAGACCTCGACCGATGGCGCTCGCTATCAAAACCCTACACCCTCAACCATTGGGTCTACCTTCAGGTCGAAAAAGCCCTAGAAGGCGGCGAACAGCAGCGGCGAACAAGGACCACCCACGATACTGATGCCCTCCGCAAGGAAGTTGCAGCCCTACGGAAGGAAAACGAAGCTTTGGCGGCAAAGCTCGACCACATCAGATCAAAAGAAGTCGAAGACATCCTCGAACGGTCCTCAAATAGCCCAATGCAACTAGACAGGCACGTCGTCGATGTCTTGCGGTCCGGCGGCTGTTGGTCGTCTGCCCGCCTGATAAAAAAGTTAGCGCAAGAAGCAGCTCCGCCTGAGGGCATGCACGCCATTAGGATGGATGATGCTGATTCGACGGCAGCAATCACGCCTGACTTCTTCAGCAACAGCCTCAACGAAATCCTGCCTCTGAAAGTCGACGTCAAATCTGTGGAGCGAACGCTAGACGCCCTCGAACAAATCGGACTGGTCAAAAAATCATGGCAAGGCTGGAAGTGGGATAGCATATGAAAAAAGGGAAGACGCAAGACCAAGCGGCGTTGATCGTTGCATTCAAGGCAGACCTCAAGGACAGAAATCTATCCGCAGACACGGTCACCCAATATCCTCAATACGTTCATACGTTCTACGACTTCACCGGCGGCGACCTCTTGGGCGTTGATGACGAAACGTTAATCCGATACTTAGCTCACCTTCGCCAGCGTGAGCTAGGGCAGTCCACCATCAAGCGCTACTTCGCATCGTTGGCTGCGTTCTACGACTTCCTGATGTTTAAAAAACAGATAGCGGCAAATCCCGTCTCATCGATGTTCCNNATGTTCCGGAAGCGATACCTGAAGGATCGCAAGACCCACGACACAAGCCAAAGAAGACAGTGCATCACTGTCGATCAGGCTAAGTTGTTGGTGGGCAGCATCCTCGACAATAGAGAAAGGGCTGTTGTCGTATTACTCTTGAAAACTGGACTTCGCAGACACGAACTCTCGGAACTCGACCTCGACGATGTGGACCTGCCTAACCAGACCATTCGACTCAAGCCAACGGCAAAGAGATCGTTTGAGACCGCATTCATTGACGACGAGACGATCTTCGTCTTGAACCGATGGATCAAAGAGCGGGAAAAAGAAAACAACGAGCAAATTCCTGCACTCTTCTTGGATAAATTCGGAAACCGACTCTCGAAACAGGCGATCGGCAGAATCGTTCGCAAACACGCCGTCGTCGTTGGTTTGCATGACCCGAACAGCACCCGCAAACAGCTACAGAAACGATTCAGCAGCCACTGTTGCCGCCACTACTTCACCAACTCACTGGATGAAGCCGGCATGAAAGAGAATTTCATCCAAGAATTGAGGGGCGACACCGGGCACGATGCTTCGGACACCTATACACACATCAGCAAAGAGAAGCTTAAGCGTGCCTATCTTGATTTAGTGCCTCAACTCGATCTTCTCTAGATGTACGACAGCAGTCAAACGCAAGCGTTTGCCGTACGGGTGCCTGACAGTTCAGGTACCCTTCGCCATGCCTTCTTGGAACTTTTGCTTCGTCTCGTCGATAGCCACTGGCCTGACATCTCTTATGTTCTAGCTCCCCCATGTTATCGACCTAAGAGAATACTTTCGCCCCTCGTGGATCGGTCATTAATAGGAGCCGATGTAATTGTCGCTCGTAGATTATCAGAAGATTGCGCAAGGCTCTACACGATTCAGGGCACAGAGCGCAATCTTCCTCACCCCCCTTTTTCACTTCTAAATTTATCCAGAAGAGCTCCGTGGCTTACAAGGAGATTGCTGGCTGGCGAGAGGATGTTCCTAATGAAAGACTCGGTAAAGTAGGCGGTGGGGGTTGGTGGCACTGATAGTGACCCAGAATTATTACACGCACCAACATTGGTTGTTACTCAAAGTCTATTATACAACCATTTAAGATCCAGCCAAATGCTTTTTAGCTTACTTATGATTTCAAGGACTATAAGGACAAATGCATTAGTGCCTGCTATTGAGCGACTGTTGGCGTTACATACTGTTTTTGATTATATAGGATCTGGAGCGTTATGGCATGGAGTACGAGTCCGAGAAAGTATTTAAAACCCACATGAACCTAAAGATCGGGGCAGAGGCTCATGCCCGAAAGATGAAAGCGATATCTAGTGACATCTCTTCATGGGAAATTCTCCTTGACTTGAAGAAGGGATGAAACAGCCATACGAGTCTTGTAGGTTATATGCCCTTGAGTTTTGGATCTTAGTGATATTGGCAGGTGAATCCATGCCTTTTTAACTATTGAATAGAGAATACCCAGCCAGGGGGAAGGCTAGACGAAGCTAATTCTGGCTTTAATCTTCGTATTGATCACAATTATGATTGTCGGGGGTTCGGAGGAGCTACCAAAGGTAGTTTCAGCCAGCGAAGTTCAAGCTAAAATCAAGGCGGGTCAGCCGGCGGAGTTCGACAACAGCACTATTGTTGGTGATTTGAACCTCAGTGCATTGAAATTTTATGAACAAGTACACTTCAACAATAGCCATTTCCTAAACCTAGTGATTTTTAAATCCACTAGCTTCAACGGTACTGCCTACTTCGGGCACTCTACGTTCAACAGTACTGCCGACTTCAATGGCTCTAAATTCAACGGCACTGCCCACTTCGAGTACTCTAACTTCAACCGCTATGCCCACTTCGAGTACTCTAAATTCAACGGCACTGCTCACTTCGAGTACTCTAACTTCAACAGAGATGCCTACTTCGAGTACTCTAAATTCAACAGCGATGCCTACTTCTGGTATTCTAAGTTCAACGGCACCGCCTATTTCATTTACTCTAAGTTCAACAACTATGCCGTCTTTACAGGATCTACCTTCAGCAAAGAGGTGTTCTTTTTAGGTGCCCACCTAAAGAGCCTCGATTTGACCCTCTCAACCTATGAAAAAATGTATATCCGCTGGAGTAGCTTGGAAGACTTATATTATGATGATGAATTTGGTGATACTACTTACCAGCTATTGGTGGAGAACTTCAATAAACTAGGCTTCCTACAAGATGCCGATAATTGCTATTCCCAGTTCAGGTGGGAGGAATGTCTACACCAGCTATATCGGCGTCCCTTCAAGGACCCGCTAATGTTTCTCCTTAACCTCGGCGCAGGGATATTTTACGGCTATGGGAAGAAACCGCTTTTACCGTTATACTGGTCGTCAGTCTTTATATTGCTTTTTGGAGCTATCTGGCGGATCGGTGGACGAAGAAAGCACAAGTATACAAGCCCACATATCCCACAGAAGCTACTTTGGGACCGGGACTGGCGGAGTGAGCTTCGCATCCTAGCTGAGGCAACGGTTTTCAGTGCGACGGTCTTTCTCTCAGGTACAAAGCTATTTGTCGATCCTCCTGAAATTCCCAGGGCTCCAAGATGGTCCAGATTAGTTGTTAAGGTCATGTTCAACTTTGAGAGAGTAATGGGTGCATTCTTTTTTGTCTTGTTTATCCTCGCCATCAGTGGGACGGTAGTGCGGTAATGAGTTAGTGCGGGGGTCTCATCCCCCGCACGTGAATATCGGTGGTTAAGGGATTGGAATTGTTATTCATCGAAATCCTTTTCGCTAGAGACATGATTACCACCCCAACAAAGGAGGGAACTTGATTGATCATCCGGGAAGATGTCACTTCGCTACGACCGAACAAGTCCATAAATATAATGCCTGAAGGAGATATGGAACTCACTCAATCGGGGAGAACCTATACCGGCAAGGGTTCTATAAATTTTGAGTGGTCGCCCACGCGCCCAGATACGCCCGGATATTACTTTACATTCCACGGTAAAGCGGGTCCCTTAGACCGCGGAAAAGCTATATTGCATGTCGGAAGCATTGTGGATGACGGCATTGATGTAAGTGTGCGCTCAATCGGGGAGGGGGCGGGTGGAGTCGTTTGTAAGGGACCCCTGCTTGGACAAGTAAAGTATGGGGATCTAAGCGCGAAAATTGACCAATTGGTTTTCTTTATCCCAAACTTCGGTTTTGATCCGCTCATTCCATTAATTCTGAAGCACGACAAATGGGAAATTTTACTGAAACCATTTGAGAAAATCTCTAACCTATTCGAGGAACTTGATAGAGATGGCGGTTTCGCATTTACCTACGAAGTTCACATAAAGTTTAATGGCCGAGCACCATTCGTTTTGGGACAAGTTCTGTTTCTCCTTGAAGGGCTAGAAATTTTTTTGTCATTTATGCGAAGAGCATGGTGCCAACCATTTTTTTTCACTGGCATAGCGAATGGGAACCCTATCTTTTTACTTCACCCAAATCTATTATTAGGACCAGTGAGACCTTTGACTCGTTGGAAACGCGAGCCTCTATGGTGCAATAACCATTTTCAGCGAGACCTCAGTAATGCATTCCACAGGTTCATGGAAATTTATGAAGAATGGCAGTTAGCAGTCACTGGAGAAGGAATTAGCGAATACGAGCACTTAACAATGATTATACTAAATTATATCGAAGCGGGCTTGACGACATTTGGAGAAACGGCAATTGTGTTAACACAATCAGTCTTGGAATCTATTGCGTACATGCAAGCCAAAAAGAGTGGAAGGACCTTCGGGAAATATGAAAAAACTGATGACAAAATTAGATGGCTGCTGAGTGAACTTGGTATTGCAGCAGATATACCTCCTGAGGCCAAAGATCTTCAGGTTTATCTAAATGTTAGAAAAAGATACATACCGAAGCCTTTTGATGGTCCTAGAGCAATCACATACTTCCGAAATTCAATAGTCCATCCGACACCAGAGAAACTAACACGATCTTTAGGTAGAGCAACGGAGAAGGTTCCCTCAGAAAAAGCAATGAGGTATGCCATCATTCTCGGAAGGATGTACATGGAGCTAGCTATTCTAGCCGTGTTAAAATATGAAGGGAACTATACGAATCCGTTCAATGGATTAAGTAGCAAACTTCCATTTAAGGCCATGGCATTGTCGCAGATGCCACTTACGTAGCGAACAATTACTTAAAGCGAAAGACCTGCTTGCACCCGGCCAAGGCTGGCTGTTGGGTCATTTCTTCTTGCCCGGAGGTCGTGGCTGTGGCTTTCTCTTTGCGTCGATCGCATCCTTGACCTTGCTGTGTGTCGGGATGCCGTCCGGACCAAGCGGACTGTCGATTTCGTTGCCTTGCTGGTCGTGCCAAATCTGCTTCTTCATTTTTGGTCATCCAGCGCATTTTTTCGGTGCACTTTGCAGTCGTTCCAATGGGTTGCCTCGAACTCTCGCTTGGCTTCACGACCATCGTATTCCCTGACGTTGTCCATCGGACCGTCGTATTTTGTGCTTGTCTTCTGTATGAGGTCGGAGTATTCTTTCTTCATGACAATCAGTATCCACCGATGATTTCTTTGGCGCGGCTGATTCGCTTCTGTAGATCAGCTATTTCAGCCGATGACTCAGCAGCAACGCGATCCCTCTTCACGACGGCGTCCATGACGGCAGGATCGTCTTGTGGGCGTTCATTGCTTCTGGCGAGCGCTTGCTTAGATAGGTTGAGAATATCTTTGTCAAGGTTATTAGATGTTCTTTTCAGCCGTAGCATTCTCTCAGTCATAGCCTGGACACTATCATAGCTTCCGAGCGCTTCTAGATACGCGTCGATGTTTTGTTTGACGGCGGCTGATCTCTTCTTTGCTGCGTCAAGCTCCGGTAGAACGTCCACCACAGACTCGTCGAACACCGGGACAACCCTGTCGCCCTTTTTCTCGGCGCTCAAGTGGTCCAATAATCGGATCTTAACCTCGCTCAACCGTCCGTCGGCCTGGAAGTACGACGTCGCCAAATCGGCTTCGTCTTGGTGCCGCGGGGTTCCCGCACGCTGTAAAAACTCAGTTGTTGTTGCTGTCATGTTTAGTTACTTTCCACTTAATGTTTTTTTCAGTCCGATGATCGCAGCCTGATATTCAGCGTCATACTTTAAAATCTCAGAATCTATCTCTTCACTCGAATCTACGCCATAGTATCGTGATTCAGCAGCCATGTGACGGATCGCATGTTCCTGCATGCTGTCTGTGAGCGGAATCTTGTTTCTTTGAGCTATTCTCACGATACGGTTTTGCAGTGGTCTGTTAACGGCTGAATTGTAGCCACCTGAAGCGTGTTTGAATGCTTCGGACAGTGCATCAGGATGATAGGAAACCATCTGTGAAACAGGCGAAACGGTGCCCAAAGGAACATTGTAGTGATCTGGATTAGATCCGTCGCCAATGACGGTTAAGAACCATTTTTGTGCTTGCTGTTTACGAATCTTACCATCGGAATCTGTAAATGCCTTGATCAGGTCTGCTTTCGCCTGTGATGGACTCCAGTCGCCGTCTCCCTCTACGTTGCCGTCCTCGTCCGCACCTTGTGACGACGCTACGGTCGGAACGCTTGTAGGCTTGTCTGCGCTTTCTTCAGCGAGGAGTTGAGCGTATGTCCTCCCCCGTGCCGTGATTGGATGGTCAGGCGTGTGCGGAACTCCAGACGGCGTGTCTGTGTTGCCGCTGTCATAAGTTTGGTTCGGGATGCCAAAAGCATTCTGCTTCATCGTTTTGACAAGCTGATCCTTTTCCATTGCTATTTTTGTGGCGTCTTCAAGGTTCGCCATCGTACCCCGTAGTTCACGGCGTGCCTGGTTTAACTTCAGGATGCTGCCAGGAGTCACCGTCGACGCGATCTGATGTCCGCTCGGTGTCATGTAGTGAACCGTGCTTTCTTCGATGGGTATCTCTGCAACAGGAGCCCTGCCAGCAGACATGGTCTTGACCAAGCTTGCTCTGGCTTGGTCTGGCGTAGTTGCTACAGAATCTGTCGCCGACACAAGAGTATTTGCTGGAAATCCCTGCTTCGGCTTGCCTCCGGACAAGGTGTGAGCNNGCTCTGGCGCTGTTGAGCTTGGTGATGATTTTGGGATCGACGTCAACAATTTTGGTGCCACTGTCGATGTCGGCTGGGTTGGCTTTGCCCTGGCTGAGCGTAGAAAGCCAAGCTTTCTTTGCTTCCATGAGCTTGATGCGATCGGACATCTCCGCGCCCGATCGCTTTGGATTGTATGACATTTTAAAAATTACTCCTGATTGTCACCTGCAAACACGGGCCTAACCGTCAAAACATCAGGTGCGTCAGGATCAAAACTGATTATAACAGAGTTGCATCCAGTCCATTCATCGCTGCGCAACACGATATTGGGCACAGCTATCGTAGCCCATCGTTCGGAGCGTAATTGGAGCTTGCGGGTTAATTTCATGAATTCTATTCCTCGATTGTGGTTAAGGAGAGTGCCGCTCGCAGCAAAGAGGAGAAAGCGTGTGTAGCGGCACTATGGTCAGACCACAGGTCTATCACGATAGTTGGGGAAGAGGCGGCAGGAAACACGTGGAGGTGGTAAAACCGACCTCTTCGCGCTATCACTAATAGCGTTCACGCAGAATTTTACGGTCGATGTGTCGGCGCGTGTCGAGCGACCGTAAAACGCTGCGTTGAACTATATTGATAAAGTACGGCAAAAAACAAGGATAGTAAAATGACCCTATGTGCTTATGATCTCTCCCATGACTGCGTTTCGGACTGCGCTGCCGCCTTGGTTGTGCCTGATGCCGAAAAAGAAGGCGCGACTAGGATCGTGTGTTCGCGATTAGTTCGAGAGACTGCTAACGGTTGCGCCAGTGCAAAGAGTAGTGATGTCGTAGACGAAACACCCGCGCCTGCTGCTGCTTCGCCGACCAACGTGCTTTTGTACAGGTAGCAGGAAAACGCTGAAAACGCATTTTCAGTACGAGAGAACTCCTTTGCCTCGTACGGCAAAAATCGGGGTCGTGACTGTTACACCGACCTCCAGGCGACCGCTTGACAACAGGCAGCGGTCGTCTCATCCCCTCCAGAAAACGCTGTTGCGTTTTCCGTACGCAGACACACAAAAATAGTGGGGTGCGCCTTAGGTGGTAGGCATGACATCTTTCTTTGCCATGCCCCCAATAATGATTACTTGGTGCATGACGTCATACACCTGCAATTGGATTTACCGAGCGCATACATCAGCGTGGTCCCAGAAAGGAAAGGCGGCAACAACTACTTTCTGAAGTGACAACAAGGTAGTTCAAACAGATTGCATTTGGGTCTTGATATACGGGAACCGAAATCTGTATCCGTCGTTACAACATCACCATGAGAGGGTTGCAGCGCAAAGATGCCGCTATATTAAAGGGTATGCAGATCCTCCACAACTACATTAGGCTGCACGAAGGCTTAGATGGAATGACACCATCGGAAGCGTGCGGCATTAAGATCAAGGGCGATAACAGATGGATAACATTGATTCAGAACGCTAGCCAAAGTCAAAAGGTGAAGGCAGGTAATTAGAAGCCACCTTTTTCTATCTTTGAGATTACACGTCTTGATCTTATAAGGACATCAGTAGTCTTTTTTTCCAGTTTTTCTATCTTATCAACATAATCGTGATAATCTACTCTTTTCCTATCAATGCGCATCCTATCGAGATCTTTGCCAAGATTATATCGTGTACCATCTATGTCATCGGTTTTGCTTTCTTCTGTCTCTCCTTTATAGTATTGAACTAAATATTGATGTTCTCCTATGTACTCCCCGATGCGCTTAGGAAAATCATTTTTATCGTGATCAAACATATAGTTTCTGGAGATGCAAAAGGCTGCATAATAGGCCCTGCTGATAGAAGCCCGCAGTTTGGCTTCATCCGTCTTGCTTTTGGCCAAATCCTCTGCCAGATCCAAATAATGTTTCCAGCAAAAGGCTACTGGTACTCCAGTTTTACACATATATCAACATAAGGATCGTTTGAATCCTTATTCCATCGGACATCTTCGACTTTATCCAAACGCTCGATCGCTTGATCCACTGGAAGAGATGTGAACACAGAAATTACTATGTCTTTTTTGCTAGATAGGGGGGAATCTGAGATGGCTTCCAGAAGTATCTTTTCTGAATGGAATTCCTTTCTTATTCTTTCATAAATAGAAGATACCATTCCTGTAACTGTCTTATTACCACTCAAGATCCGCCTAATTTGATCGGGTTCCTGAAATGTGTATAAACTATTGAGCCTATCAATTTCTGAAGGGGATTCTCCTAATTGAGCCGCTAGAGGCATCTCTCCCATCACCATACTTCCAGAATTTGTTCCCAATGTTTTATCCCGCTGAACATAGATAATTCTTTCGTGTGGGGTCGGATTTTGCTTAATTTTTATCCTTCCGCCCAATGGAGTCCATCCCACATTTCTCAAGGAGATTCTTTCACCGGTTGTGTATTCAGGGGCATTTGTTCTTATAATGTCATTTCCTGCGGCGGTTGGAATCATTGTTGCTCGCCAATCTTAGCTCTTTCTGCAATGAGTTCTTCACTTTCTGTTATCTTTTTTCCAAGCATTATGATTAGATCTTTCGCAAATGGGGCATTAATGACTATCCCAAACTTAACGTCCCTTGTGAAAACCCCAGTATCTTTGAACGGGGATAGTTTTGCAAACCCATCTTCCGCAACTGATTCTACTAACTGTTCGGTGGGTCTCTCTCTTGACTCAAGATGAAAATCGCATATAATCTCGCCGCGAGGTGTTATATTACTAATTGCACCATTGACGAACTCTAATTTGTAATCATCTGATCTTTTTGAGATGACTTTAATTTGAGGCGTTCCACCGGTTGCTGCGATTTCGTCCATATGGTCTCCTTCTCAGGGTACCACGTTTATAGGTCTGGGACCTATAAAGAGTTTTACTTTACGTGCAAGTCTCAGACTTTTGCCCCGATCTCAAGGTTTAATAACTCAGATGCCGAATTTTGAACAGCCTATTTGAGGGCCAGAAATGCCGACAACTTTACAGAACCAGCGCATGATCGGCAGACCGTTACGCGACGACGAGCATGTCGTGCACCTAAACGGCGACACCCCGGACAACAGACGGTCAAACCTGAAAGCGTTTGAACATGAGTAAGAGAAGGCAACATATGTATAGAACCACTGAAGTAACATGACAGACTTAATGGAACTAACGATAGAGATATTCGTCGGTGGAACTGAAAGGGTTGAGCGCGATGGCAGCATCTGAACAGACCGTTGCCAATATTCAGTGGCAGAGTCAGACATCGAAAATCGTAATAGATCCTGAATTCAGAGATTTGATACAGCCACTAACATCCGAAGAACTTGACTTACTAGAAAAATCGCTGATCGAAGAAGGATGTCGCGACTCCCTGAAGGTTTGTAGCGACGGTCGACTCTTGGACGGACACCACCGACTCGCGTTTTGCGAGAAACATGGAATCCCGTATAGGATCGACATCGTTGACGGTATCGCCGATCGCATCGATGCAAAAATTTGGATCATCACAAACCAGTTTGCCCGACGCAATCTATCCAACTTCGCACGATCGGAGCTGGCACTGCAACTGAAGCCCTTAATTGCCGAGAAGGCAAAAGAGAGGATGCTTGCCGGAGTCAAACAAGACCCTACGCAGAATTCTTCTGAGGGTGAAACCCGCGAAGAACTCGCGAAGATAGCAATTGTGTCTCATGACACCATTTCAAAAACTGAAACCATCTTAAAGAAGGGGTCAGATCTGCTGAAAGAAGCGGCACGCGCAGGAACCGTTTCGGTAAACGCCGCTGCCGAGATTGTAGAACTTCCGCTGGCAACACAAGACAAGATCGTTAAAAGCGACAAGCAGGAGATCACAGCCAGAGCCATCAAGGCATACAAAAAACAAGAAAAGAGAAAGCAAACAAAAGCAGCGTTCGAATCATACAAGGCTCCGGTAGAAATGGATCGGGTTCTAAAGTGGGCAAAATTACTCGAAGGCGAATCAGACATCGATAGACTTGAGAAGTTAAGCGACGGAAACGATGATTTGAACTGCAATCCAAGACCGTACGACGTCTGGTTTTACAACGGAAGTCATCCCCTCTTCGGTCGTGAAGGCTATCCCGGACGCATCCCCGGTCAAATTGTGCTTCAACTCTTGTACTTCTTCACACAACCGGGTGACTTGGTTGTCGACCCGTTCGCTGGCGGCGGCACGACGATCGATGCTTGCGCCGTCATGGGTCGACGATGTTTGGCGTACGACTCCGAGCCGGAAACCTGCGCAGCTCGTGCAGACATCAAGCTCCAAGATGCGATTGAAGCAATTAAATCCCTGACTACGGTTGGATCGAGTCCAAGGCCAGATCTGATATTTCTTGACACGCCATATTTCAGCAAGAAGGACAAAGAATACGGTAACCACTCAATATCTCGACTTAACAGAACCGAATATCTCAAGTTCTTCAGCGACTTAGCAGCAGCAGCACACGAAACGCTGAACAAAGGAGGACACGTTGCACTGCTCATGTCGGACTACATAGATGAAGATAATCCAGACGAAGAGATATTCATCGAGGACTATATTGATATCTTCAAGAAGGCTGGTTTCCGCCGAACACGGAGAATTCACTGCGACCTGTCGACACAGCAGATTCACCCGGACTACATCAACAAATTCACAGATAACAAACGGCTGGCTATCCTGGCACGGGATCTTGTGATATTCTCCCTTGCCTGACCTGCCGCCAGGATGTATCGCTATTTAAAGGTTTGCATTGGTGGGATTTGCAAAACTTAAGGATAGTGGTTTGAATGTTATATTTTAAGGTTTGAACGATAAAAGCGAAAGCTTTATATACAAGAACAGGAATATGGATGACATAAGACGGAACTGACTCCGTCCTTTTAAGGAGAATTGCATGAATGAGATCGCCTTCAGGAGAAGGCTTCAACACCACAAAGGCAAGAACAGCTACGTGATTTCGATCCCCGGACCAGTAGCTGAGCTGTTCCAGACAAATGAAATAGCGATTGTCGTCACCGGCGACACCGTGAAACTTCAGCCGGTACACTACAGAGGCGCAAGTGTATAGACGACATAGCAGTCCGGGAGAATTTCCGGATCGGGCATGGCGACCGTCGGTCTCGCGTGTTCCCCGGCCAAGCAGGGATTGAGACGATTAGGACGACGACAGCGATGAGTAATGATAATATGAAAAAAGAAGAAATTGTGGCAGAGTGCCGCGCGATAGCGAAAGCAGCCAAGGAACAGACCAGTGAGATCAACAGAAGTGCGAAGGACAAGATAATCGCGCTAAAACCAGAGTTGGAATTGGTGCCGATTACCCGCGTGAACGAGGGCATTTACACTGCCGGTCTGATCGGCAACGATGAAGTCGCCGAATACGAGTTTACGTGCTGTGTGTGCCTACAGGATAGGATGTGCGGAGGCAACGTCATAGTTAAGAACGGAAAGCCAGCGATGGTTCAGGTTGGCGTTGCGATCAAGGGAATGAAGCCAGGAGAAGGCGACGTGTGCATTCCTTGCGCAGCGAAGATCGATCCAGTAATGGACGACAGGTTGTCCTACGCGATGTATCTCCTTGAGGGAGACGACGTGACGTCTCCGAAGGAAGCGATCGCGAAGGTATATGAAAAGGTAGGCGGCGAGTGAAATGCCGCAGTCCAGATTTTTTTCCGGATCGGGCGTGGCGACCGTCGGTATCGCGTGTCCCGCAGAGGAGACAAGATCCAGCGGAACTGGAACGATTGGGACGACGACGGCGAAGATGAGTGGTGAGCGGCGACATATGGTAGACAAAGGAGATATAAAGATGTATGATAAAGCACGACAAACCATTGTCGCGTTGCTTGAAGAGTCCGAAAAAACGGGGTGGACTGACGCGATTGCGGAAGAAGCCAATGAGTTTCTAGCCCCGTTTATTGAAGAGATTAATTCTCGCTTTGGCAAGGACTTGACAACGGATGCGTTCCTTGTGACCGCCTACGTTGTCGCTAAAGACCCGCAATGCAAGACCCGTAAGGATTTTGATCGACTGTGTGGGTTAACAGATCGGGGAGTGCATTCGCTCATTTCCTACAACCTCTCGCACTTCAACGACAATCCGAAGAACAAAACAGCGGCACGGTATATCTATCACAAGGTCCGGTCGCCCCGGAGTTTTCATGAGAATCCATCGCAAGCGAACGAAGGGATGGAGAATGCCAGCCAATGCACGATACGTGGGTCGAGGAACGCGATGGGGCAATCCGTTCAGTCTCAAAGAATACGACCGCACGACATCGCTCCGACTGTACGAAGAGTGGTTGGACGCACAGCTAGCGGCTGATCCCACCTTTTTGGACGAGCTAAGGGGAATGGACTTGATGTGTTATTGCGATCCAACAGAAGCATGCCATGCCGACATCATCATCAGGAAGATCACAAACAAGTAGCTAGCGACGTTCCGGTGAGAAATTTTTACGGACACTACTAAGGTGCCGGAGAAGAAAATTTTCTGGCTTGAGATGATAGAAAATGCTTTTCAGCAACAGGCGGCTATGCCGTCATAAACACCTATACCGGACCTTGAACATCCCGCACAGCATCGCCTCCGCATACGAGTACATAGACTACGTTGATTTGGTCTACAACGAGGTCGACGGCACGATCCTAGTGAAGCCGGTGCGCAACGCGCCCAACAACAAGTCGGCGGCAAAGACACAATCAAGTGTAGAAGCCAAGGCAGAGCCATCAAGAAAAGACATTAACAACACGCCACGAGCGCATTTTTCGCTGTAGTTAAACAAAAAGAAGTTTGAAGCCGAGCGTTTCCAGCGCTCGACGACGGTATGCTGGAACCCAAAACCCAGCAGAGAAACCCTTATGAAGAGCACCACCAACATATATAACGGTAGTAACTATACCGGTGGATACGACGTTTTTGTCGGCAAAGTAGTTCGAATAAAGCCAAAGTACGACTCCCGAAGCATTAGCGGTCGGGTCGTTTCTATCTCTTCTGACGGTCTGATCACCCTAGAGGATCGGCTCGGTCGCCTGACCATGATCAAGCAGGCTGACGTCTCGGTCATCAGCGAGGTGAGCTGAGATGTCCTCGACCATATCACCAGAAGACCTTGGATGGCTACAGGACAGGATCGCGGGCATCTTCACTAACAAGCCCAACCCGACGACCGAAGGTGCCGGAGAAGTCATCCTAGCGGCTCGTAGAGGCTCCTTGAAGCCCTCAGACGCGCCGCTTGCTTGCCGGATTTTGACTGACGCTGGCGAGGTACTAACGCCCAACCTGAAGAAGTACGTCGAGTCGTTGAAGCCCGTCGAGCAGCCAGCCGCCGACGACAAGGTGCCGGACGTAAAGCAACCACCCGTCAAAGACGTCGTCAAGCCCAATGTGCCGCCTGAACAAAACCAGAAGAGTTCGGGCCAAGAACCTGGTGAGTCCAAGGACAAGGCAGAGATTGAAGACGACGACGTTGGAGAAGCACAGCAGTCTGAAGACACCAAACACCAAGATCCTGACATACCACAGGCGCTCAGAAGTGCCGATCATTGGGTTCTTACAAGTAATCGGTACGGCGTTAACATCTTTGGCGAAGCATATCCCCTACACCCAGAGACAGGCGAAACAATCACTTGGAAACATCCCGACTTCTGGATGACGTACGACCAAGCCGTCGACGCCCTCAAACAAAACAGACACAATAACCTTGACGGGCTAGGGTTTGTGGTCGCTCGTGATGGAGCAGAACCGTCGATCATCGGCGGTACCATCAACTGCTGCCGTGATCCCGATACTGGGCAGATATCTGAGTGGGTAGACAAATTCCTGAAGGAGCTTAACTGTCCGTACTGCCTGAGCATTACAGGGACAGGTCTGCACTTTTTCTGTCACGGCACGCTGCCCCATGACGCATTCTTCAACGCCCCTGATGATCTGACCGACGAGATGAAAGCTCACATCATTGCGAAAAAACCTGACATCAAGACACAAATCGCGAACGGAAAGAAGGTCTGGAATGAAGTCAAGATCTTCAGCAACAACACTCAGCACCTCGCGCTGACTGATACGTGGCTTGGTGCGGTTGACCTGGAAGACCGTGCAGAGGTGCTACAGGGGCTCATCAAGCCATGCCTGGAGATGGGAAAGATCTTCAAAAACAAGCTGGTTGATGAGGCGGCACTCCCAAGCGAAGATGTAATGAAAAAGGCACGCGAAGACGCTTTGCGGCTCATGCACGAAGCCCTCCTAGAAGGGAATGAATCAGCATGGGCAAAACCAGAAAACGTCAAGCTACTTAAGTTTCTTAAAGAGTACGACCGGGAGACGTACTACTCGGTGATGACTGAGTGGAAGAGGATCTTACCCACGTGCGAGATCAAAAAGATTGTGAACGATGAGATCAGAGACGAGAAGCAGGACGATCCTAAGCCGAACCCAGCCAAGCGCGTGGTTGATGCCATCGTGGGTGCTGAGTTTGAGTTGTGGCACTCCAAGAATGGATTGGGTTTCATAACCATCAACGGAACCCACATGACAATCAGGGACGCTACATTCGCAAACTACCTGACCACCACGTACTATAACGAGATGGATGACGTGCTTTCGCCAATACCACTGAAGGCAGCAGTTGAAACACTTCATGGTATGGCGATGAACGAAGACCGCCCGGAATATGAAGTCGTGACAAGGATCGCGTTGTGCGGAGAGGTCATCTATCTCGACATGGCAAACAAAGACAACGAAGTCATTGAAGTATCCAAAGACGGCTGGCGCATCCGGGAGGGCGCACCCGTCCGGTTCAGGCGACCAGATGGGTTGCTACCTTTGCCACGCCCTGAACACGTCGAAGATCCGGCTAAGGAGTTTGACGAGCTGTTCACCGTCGTGAACTGCTACCCCGAAAAGAAGATACTGGTGAAGGGATGGGAAATCGGCACACTGAACCCAACCGGGGCGTATCCGGTTTTTGTGATAAAAGGTGAGCCTGGGTCGGGTAAGTCCGTGAAAACCAAGCGGATGAAGCAGATTACAGATCCGAGCAACTTGAAGATCGAAGAATTGCGAAAAGACAAAGACCTGATCATAACCTGTTTCGACAACCACATTGCGGCATTCGACAACATTTCATACCTACAACAGGCACGGTCGGATATGCTCTGTAGGGTCTCAACAGGCGCAGGTTTTAGGCAGCGTTTACTCTATACCAACATGGAAAGTGTCCAAACCACGTTGCGGAACCCTTTAATCCTGAATGGATTGGAAGAATTCGTGACGCAAGGCGACCTGTCGGACCGATGCATCTATGATGAGATGCCGCCTGCACCGGAACCTGTTGTAAGCGAAGAAACGCTAAACAAGACGTTCACTGAGATACACCCGAAGGTTCTGGGCGCGCTTCTGGAGTATGCCGTTCGTGGACTTAAGGCGCGTGCTGAAGGCAAAAAGCCGAAAATCAGCACAAGGATGTCGGATTTTGGCGAGTGGGTGGTCTTATGCCTTGGAGATAAAGAAGGCGAAGAGTTCGCAGACGCATATGTACAGAACAAAAACGAAGAGCTTACTTCGTTGGCTGAAGGAAACCCGTTTTTGACCGAACTGTTCAAGTTGATGGAGCGGGAACCGTGTAAGTCCAATGGTTGGGAAGGCACATCTACAATGCTCCTCACAGAGTTAACCCTGCAAGCACACTTCATAGACAGGTCGCGTCCATATGGATTCCCGATAAATGCACGCGCTCTATCTAGCGCACTGAATAAGTTTGGTAAAGAGATAGCCAACGCTGGGTTGAGAGTAGAGCGACCGCCAAGCCATAAGGTAGCTAAAATCATCAAGATCTCCCATGTTAAAAAACCTGAACAACATCCAGAACAAAAAGTGGCCGATGTGGGAGCGTTCACGTAGGGGACGCAAATTAATTTGCGTCCTATTTGCGTCCTACAAAAACCCATATGTGTTGGCTGCGTGTGCTTAGTTGGTGGACGCAAGGGGGACGCAAATTAAATTGAACAAATCGCTATGTATTGGCTTGAAAATGGTAAAACGGGGACGCAAAATACCCCCTCTCCCCCTACTTCTTTAAAAGAAAAAGAGAAAGGGAAAGAGAAAGGAACACACTGTGATACTCTCTCTTTTTTCATATAGAACTCTTAGGGGGAGGGGTAGCAAATTTGCGTCCCCCAAGCATCTGCATATCGTTTTTTGCGTTTTTTCTTGCGTCCCTGCGTCCCCTTTTGCGTCCACCAGAAAATGCTTCAGAAAATGCTTCGCATTTTCCGTACTGGCGGCAGTTTTACGCCAGTGAGTACTTTGACGAGCGTCTCGTCAACGATCGTCCATACTTCAACCAACGAGGCAGGACAGGCAGGACAGGTCATTGTACTGTTCTGTTTCATAGTTACACTCTTTTCTCAGCACCAACCCTTCTACAGCCTCCAGGCTTGACCCAGGCTGCTGTACAGGCTGTATCCCGGCGAGTACACAGCTTTGTCTGGAGATCGGCTGCGAGTCACCAGCAAGCCCACGGCGACTCCTCAGAGTATGTCCTGGCATTGGCGGCGAATGCTGCCTAAGCGCACGGCGCGCCACGCTGCTACAGGCTTCGGCACTAAAAGTGACCGAAGCCTTCCGCAGAGGCGCTCCTTCTCCTGTCCGTTCAACGTCGGCAAAATGTTGGCGTACGGCACATTTCGTGAGACAGCGGCGGCAGATTGACCGACTTGTCAATCGTTATTCGCTGTATTGCCCTCGACTACTTTTGTGGTGCAGCACCACAATCTCGTGGCCGCCATTCGCCGGTCAATAGCATTTTCCTGTCTTTGAACGGACGGGACGAGAGGCGCGCAGCCAGAAAAACGCAACTCCATCGGAGAGGGCGAAGCCCGGTTGCGTTTTTCGATTGGCGCGCGCCGTGACTTAGACAAACTGTCCGTTTTTACGCAGCTCTTATGCATGACAAGAATGAACGACACGAACGAGGCTGTACGGTGTGAGACCTGCGGAGCGGCGGCAAAGAAGCTTCATGAGCTGTGTGATGCCTGTATTTTGAAAATGATGCTGAAGAAGCAGCGTGAAGACGAAGACTCCACGGCGATCAAAGAGTGCGAATGCCAGAGGTGCGGCAAGCGTTGGATGCCTCGAAGTTCATCCAAGCCTCGAACTTGTCCTAACCAGCACTGCCGTTCCGTCAACTGGGATAGACCACGCATTCGACCAAGCAAAAAGCAAGCCGAGGCAGCATGTTGAGCCGAACAGAACTTGAGTGGTTGCGTGACCACCACCAACGTAACATTCAGGACCTAACTGAAAATCTTGAGGAAGGTGCAGATGGATTGGAGAGCCCTGCGCCTGTAGAGAACGAGCCCTACGATATGGGAGCAGACTTGTTGCAGTCGGAGCCTCATGGCGACTAAAAAGATGACTAGAGCTGAGTTAGCGGCGAGGCGCAAGCGCTTCGATGCGATCAAGAAGCGACTGGATGAGATCGACAAAAGCCTACCTGAGATAGTAGACGTCTCTGAAGAAGACCAGGATGAGCAGAAGGCACAAGAGGAACTCGAAGCCGATTCGTTATTATTCAAACAATACAAGGACAAAATAGACAAGCTCCGCGCCGAGCTGCGGGGTTTGCGAGAGCGACCACAGCCAACGCCAAAGCCAGAACCACGCAAACGCCGATGCAGATAGAAAGTCCTTTATAGGGCTCATGTTTTTCATCCGTGTATGACAAGTAAACCACGGACGAAGCCGGGAGTGTGGGTGAGAACTTCCCGGAGAACTCATGCTGACGGCACGGTAGTCGAGCATAAGTACTGGAGTGCGAGTTGGCGGCAGGGTGGCGGCGGCAAGGTCAAGAACGCGTATCTCGGCAAATGCGACGCCGTGACTGAAGAGCAGGCACTTGCGATGGCACTGAGGCTGAAGGCGGCTGATGTGGGCGCGCTAAGCGAGCGCGAAGTCATTCAGCCGACCAATGATGCTATTGAAGCGGCTGTGAAGAAGCACATCGATGCAGCAGTGAAGAAGTATCTCGATGCGAAGTTTGCGGCGGAAGTTAACCCTGAAGCCAAAGTGGATTTCGTCACCGCTGGACCGACGTCTGGGTCTGAAGCATATCCTGGAGTCACCAAAAACAGGCACGGAAAATGGGAAGCTCGCGCAAAGGTAGACGGC
The DNA here is from genome assembly GCA_003162615.1 of Methanothrix sp. Classification (GTDB taxonomy): domain Archaea; phylum Halobacteriota; class Methanosarcinia; order Methanotrichales; family Methanotrichaceae; genus Fen-7. The sequence continues at coordinate 19,222 of PMNG01000094.1, forward strand.
AAGCGGACGCACTTGAGCAGCTACCCCGACAGACGGGATGCGATCAAGGCGATTGAAGCATCTACGAAGCCGGAGCCTGTCCAAGCCGTAGGCAAGATGCCCGATGCTGCGGCTACCGGTGGTGGCTGACAGGTCGAGCCAAAGAAAAATAAGCGGATCGCTGCTACGTTCCTTCGGCAGCGCCAATCTTTGGATCTAGCCCAAAAGGTGATCCTGTCGAAGCGACGCATTCGCGAGTGGTGCGAGCATTGGAATTACGACGTATACGTGTCGTTCAGCGGCGGCAACGACAGCCTTTGTCTCACCCACTTGGTGCGGCAGGTGTACCCGAAGTGTCCTCTTGTGTTCGTGGACACAGGTAACGAGTGGCCAGAGATTCGCAGGTTCGTAAAATCTCAGGAAAACGTGATTGTCCTACAGCCGAAGATGCACTTCAAGGAAGTCATCGAGAAATATGGATATCCTGTAGTCTCTAAGCGTGTCTCCAGGTTTGTCCAAGACCTCCGAGGGGACCCAGAACGCAATCCAGCAACTCGGCACCTCCGACTTACGGGAATGACTCAAGCTGGAGACTATTGCCCAAACCTGAAATTGCCCGAAAAATGGCTGTTTCTCGTGGATGCTCCGTTCAAGATCTCTGACAGGTGCTGTTCGATCTTGAAAGAGGGACCACTCGACAAATATGCCAAAGAGACAGGGAGGAAGCCTATTACAGGCGAAATGGCGAACGACTCACAGGCGAGACGGTGGGCCTACCTTCAGACGGGCTGTAATGCTTTTGATCAGAAAGTTCCGAGGAGCCGCCCACTCGGCTTCTGGACCAACCAGGACATTCTCCGTTATATAAAAGAGAACAATTTATCATACTGTGATGAGGTCTACGGCGAAATCGTCGAAACCGATGGTTTACTAAGCTGTACAAAGGCAAGCCACACTGGTTGCGTATTTTGTGGATTCGGTGCACAGCGCGACAAACACGACAGGTTAGAACAACTAAAGATACAGCACCCAAAGATGTGGGAATATGGAATGCACAAGTTAGGAATGGCAGAAGTAACACTTTTTACCGACAGGCAAATAGCCTTGAACAGTCGGTAAACTAAGGAGCCGATTGATCGCCCTAACTGTATACGAAAAGCCCCGTAGAAATGGCACTTATTGGTATTGGTTCGCCTCTTGGAGACTTCCAGGGAGAGCGAATCCCGTGGAGAGGTATCTTGGTCCATCACGGCAAGGCAAGAAGATTTCCAGGGAGGAAGCTACGCGTAGGGCATCAATCTTGAAAGCACGAGACTTGAGGAAGATACCAGTTGCCGGACCCTTGGTGCGCTTTCCGGGAGGCAAAACTAAGTTGCAGGACAGCATTGTTAAATATCTAGATGGTGACCGATATGTGGAGCCTTTTGCGGGAGGGTTGGGCATAGGACTCAATGTCATCACCGGCAAAAAAGAGTCGTGGATCAACGACGCTGACTTCAACATATATGCAATGTGGTCGTCTGTCATACACCATCCCAAAAAACTAATTGGGTTAGCGTCAGATTTCACGCCCTCAGTGGACGCATTCAAAGAATTCAAGACACGGCTGTCGAATCATGAAACGCAGGACTTGGTTCAGATTGGAGTCATGAAGCTGGCCATGCACCAGATGACTTTTTCGGGACTCGGTGAGAGGGGTGGACCGCTTGGCGAAATTGGCTGTCGCTGGAATTTTCAGCGTATCAAGAAGCAGATCCTCCTGTGCCATGCCATTCTGAGAAACACGCGGTGCACCTGCATGGACTTCGAAGCAGTAATTAAACAAGCACCGCAAGGATGGTCCATCTTTTGCGATCCTCCATATCTTGAGAACGGAAATGCCATCTACGCGCATCGATTCACCAAAGAAGACCATGTGAGGTTGGCCGAAGTGCTGCGACACCGGACGGGTTGGGTGCTGAGCTACGATGATAACCCGGAAATAAGGCGGCTGTACGACTTTGCCACGATCGACGAGGTCGATGTCAGGTACAGCATCAATTCAGCAGCAAAAAAGCGGGAGCTGGTTATACACGCATGAGTATTTCCGGCACGCAGTAACCTTGATAGAACATGAACATGGATAAAAACGAAGAATCTTGCCCCGTGTGCCATCAGCGTGATCTGGATCACGTTGGATGGAGGGGTTTGAGCTTGCTTTTGCAGTGTAAGTCTTGTGGCTGTCGGTTCGTCGAAGGCGAAACAGTGCTAAGCGAACATCCCAGACCTCAAAAACGAGTCCCTCATGTGGGTTGGCGACGCTTCTAGGTAGACGGCGGTCGTCAGGATGGAGCTATGACCCAACTGTTTCTGTAGATCGTAGACACTGACACCATGTTCTAGCGACCACACAGCGAACGAGTGCCTGAGTAGATGTGGATGTATACGTCGTTCTATGCCTGCTCTCTTGGCGATCGCGTCCAAGATATATTGAACCTGTCTTGAACTGAGGTGATCACCTGCGATGCTCGGAAAGATCCAACCAGATTGTTTGTCTCCAAGATAAGCGTGCAGTGCCTCAACTATTTTGGGCAACAATGCCACCGTGCGCGATTTATTGCCTTTTGCGTTTGTTTTGGGTATGCGCAAATACTGCTGATCGAAGTGGATATGCTCGACTCGACTTGAAACCAGTTCGCCTACACGTAGCCCAATGCCACCCATCATGTAGAGGAGACATCGCTCCCTGTTGTCCCTTGCTGCTATCAGGAGGGCTTCGAATTCATCAACTTTTACGAAGTTTTCAGTTTCCATGTGGATATACATATGCGCCTTCGTATTAAAAGGCTTCGTAATTCTGTAACAATTACGAACATCAACAGCAATAAGCCACTTTTTCGGGAATATTTCGAGAATTCGATTCCTGTCACAATCTGGGGCTTGGTTTTCTGGAATTGTCCACGAAATGAAGGGTGAATAATAATGAGGAGAGATAGGCAGGGATTTAATTTTCGCGTTGCAGCGATCACTTTTGTGATCGAAAGGGTAACAAGTATGCAGCGATATGGTGAGTGGGCTGGAAAAGTTTTTGGAGAGATGTGAACACCCTGAGGCAGGAGTTTTGCACTATCGGAGTAAACTGGACTTGTCTTTAGGCAAGAGATTTCGCCTAGCCACTGGCTCCTCGCCGTGAGAAGCCTTCTCTACAGTATCTCCTGATTACAGACGAGCAGCACAATTGTATAAAGCAAAAAGATAAAAAAACACTGAATAAATTCTGTTTGGTCGTACGTTCGGGACACCTGTGATTTACATAATCCTCGGCGAATTATTTTCTAAAAAGCTCAAGAAGCTGCAAGATTACTTTGATGCAGCCTTACAATATTGTCGACGATTTGTTCTAGAGTAGGGGTTCTTTCCCCGCTTTCTAATGCTTTTCTTATCATGGTTTGAACGACTATCGGATTTTTCATTGCTTGTTTATCTTTATCGATTGAAAAACATTTCTTGCAATCTTGAAGCAAAGTATCATATAATTTAGGAGTAATTTCTTCACGAACAGTTGAATCCAAATTGGACTCGAAGCACGCAAATTTGTTCGTTACTTTAGCGGGATAGTCTTCAATTGGTTCACCGAAAAGGCGTAATAGTCTCTGGTTGTTATTTTTTTCTTCGCTTTTCCCTTTGTCGCTATCCCACACTACATATATTGGAATCTTCAAATTCTTGAAAATAGCGGCAGCTTTGTGAATATTGGGTTTGCCCATACAAGGAATGACCGCAATGTCCAAGCTCTCCAAATCCCATTCTAATGCTTTAGCTACCCCAATAATGGCCGCTCGATCATCTTCACCTTCAACAAGTGTGACAACATCCGCAAAAAAACCTTCATTCGTCCAAGGAGTCATAAGTGTGTGCAAGCGAGCACGTTCCGCTTCAGCCAAGTAAGTCCCTGGTTCAGCACAATCAGCCCTCTCAATTTCTTGAACTACTGACTCTATAGTTGCTCGGAAAACTCTTGTCCTCTTTGGCATAATGTCATCAATTTTCTCTTTGCGTAGCAAACGTATTTGATCAAACCTTTGAAGGTCAACAAAGAGTGGGGAGTGAGTTGTGTAAATAATTTGAGTGCTCTGCGCAACACCACTTATTCCACCATAAGCTAAATTCAACAATACTCCCGAAAGATGCCTCTGTCTGCTAGGATGTTGGTATATTTCGGGTTCTTCGATACCAAGAATAAGATTAGATACGATAGGGTTTAAAGGCGTCTCGGCTGAAGTATCAGGGAGCATCGAAGATGGAGGCGCTCCTTGTTGATCCATCTCACTTTCTCTTATCGAACCAGCTTGTGCAATCGCTAAGTGTTGCAGGGCGGTCAAGATAAATGCTCTTTGAACCCCGTGGCCTACGCGTTCTATTTCTGATAGATACCCATCTTCGATTACTTTCACTTCTGCCGTAGGCATAGGTACTTTGAAATCTCCAGCTGGGAGCCACTTGAGATCAACTCTAGAACCTGGCGCAAAAGTGCTGAGGGTTTTAGTCATTCCATCTTCTAGCAATCTCAGTTCTTTCAGCTCAGATGGCTGCATAATTTCTTCATAGCGCCTTTGTGTAGCATCCTGAAATTCTCTTATATCTCCCCTTTGCGAGAGTGTACTACGCACAACTAGATCCATAAGTTCCGAAATAACCGAACCCTTTCCCTCCGTAGCATCTTCTGAAGCATCTCGAACGGCAGGAATGTATATGAAACGGGTATATTTTTCTAGATGTGCTTGGCCCACCTCTCTGAACCCAAAGAATTGACCTTCGTCTCGGACTCGTTGCAATCGATCTGAATGAGATTCTTCCCATTCTCTCATCGCCAAGTCAATTCTCTCTCCGGAGGCATTCCCTGGTAGGCTTTGTAAATCAGAATATGCTTCTGAAGATGCCAACTCTTGATACGCAATTCTCTTATCAGTTACTTTGGAGGCAAGTCTTATCCGCTGAAAATCAGAATTCCTTAGCCGTGAGCCGAAATATCTTTGGCTTCCCTTCGCAATGGGCCATGTTAATTCTTTTTCTATTGTTATATTAGATCCATCTAGATAGGGCTTGAACAACTCTTTCTCTGGTTCTAATAGGGAATCGAAAGTAATCGAGACTATTATTGGTATAGATATATCACTATTATAGAAATCCTCTTTAGCATATTTGGCGTTTGAAGTGTAGAAAAAATCAAGCGCTTTTAGGAAGGATGACTTTCCTGAACCGTTGGGTCCGACCAGCGCAGTTAGTCCTTCACACGATAATGTATCGTCATGAATACTACGAAAATTTTTTATACTGATAGATTTAATTCTCATCTTTTTCACCTTCAATAATTTTGGATAATCTCGCAAATTCTCATATTATGTATAGAGACAATGTTTAATGCTCAAGTATATCAAGTCAATCGTTAGCATCACACATCTGTCTCAAGAATTATCAACATCATTAGGGACCCTCCAATCACGCGATCTTACAAAAATCAAAGTCCCATTGGATCAAAGGTAAACGAGTCATCTTAAGGAATCCCATATCGCAAATCAATTGCGAAATCTATATTCAAGTTGGCAGGCTGCATCGCTCGCATAGGGAAGAACAATTGGATTATCTCACCGAAACATTTTTCATAGTTAGCGACATCGGCAAGCGTAGCAACCAAGGCAATCGACATTTTTGTCGATATCGTTGAGGATAGAGAGAAGGGGATGCTTATGTCACGCTTGACCGAAAAAGAACAACAAGATATAATCCGCTACATCGAAGCCGATAAGCCCCTGCCCGACAAATACCGCTTTCTGCTCTTTGAGGATAAGCGTGAGGTAGAGCTGGTTTGGAACGGCAAAACGAATGAAGTCTGCAACATCGTGCTGCCTTTTCAGGTGATCGAGCAGGTGGACGAGCCGCGAGCCGAGAAGGACACTAATTTCCAGAAGACACTCTTTGACCTCGACAACCGCGGACGCCAGCTTAAGGGCTGGACTAACAAGCTGATCTGGGGTGAGAACAAGCTGATTCTCTCAAGTCTCAAGAACGGTCCGCTTCGTGAGGAGATAGAGACGCAGGGCGGCATCAAGCTCATCTACATCGATCCGCCCTTCGACGTTGGCGCGGATTTCTCGATGGACATCGAGATCGGTAACGACACCTTCACCAAAAAACCCAACATCCTAGAAGAAATCGCCTATCGTGATACCTGGGGAAAAGGTGCAGATTCTTTCCTTGCCATGATTTACGAGCGGCTGGTGCTGATGCGGGATTTGCTGGCTGATGATGGGAGTATTTATGTGCATTGTGATTGGCGAGTAAATAGCCATTTGAGACTGGTATTGGATGAGATATTCGGTAACGCTCTTTACATAAATGAGATTACATGGAAAAGAAGGACCGGAACAGCCAGCTCCAACAACGGTTACGGTGTCCAGACCGATTCCATACTTTACTTCGCGAAGACAAGCGATCGAATCTTTTCGCCGCAATTCAGGAAGGAAGGCATTTCAAAAGAGGAGATTGAGCAGAAATTTAATCTTGTTGATGAAAATGGCAAACGATACTGGAGTGGTGATCTTGGAAATCCCGCAGATCGACCAAACTTAAAGTACGAATACAAGGGGTACAAACCACCCAAGAATGGATGGGCGGTAAGTCGAGAGGTTATGGAAAAGTGGGATGTTGAAGGGAAACTGATTTTTCCAAAAGACAAGGATGGCCGAATACGAAGAAAAATGTACCTGGACGATTGGCAGGGTTTTCCAGCCCAAAATTCATGGGATGATATCTCTCCTGTGCAACCGCAAGCTAAGGAAAAAGTGGATTATCCCACCCAAAAACCCGAAGCTCTTCTTGAACGCATCATCAAAGCTTCTTCCAATGAGGGCGACCTCGTCGTCGACGTCTTCTGCGGCTCCGGCACTACCGCCGCGGTGGCTGAGAAACTGGGGCGTAAATGGATCGTCGCAGATCTTGGCAAGTTCGGCATCCACACCACACGCAAGCGCATGATCAGCGTGCAACGTCAGCTCAAAGCAGAGGGCAAGGACTACCGAGCATTTGAAATTCTCAATTTGGGCAAATACGAACGCCAGCACTACATCGGCATCAACCCCAACTTGCGTGAAGCCGAACAGCAAAAGCAGCTTGAGGAAAAGGAAGCCGACTTCGTTGACCTGATCCTGCATGCCTATCGGGCTGAGAAGACCGAGGGCTTCGCCACCTTTCACGGTAAGAAAGCTGGGCGAATGGTATCGGTGGGACCGATCAACATGCCTGTAACACGCCTTTTTGTCGAGGAGGTCATCCTAGACTGTCGTAAAAAGCACATCTCCCGCGTTGACATCCTCGGATTTGAGTTTGAGATGGGACTATTTCCGAATGTGCTAGACGAGGCACGGGCAAAGGGGATCGACATCGCCCCCAAGTACATTCCAGCCGATGTATTTGACAAACGTGCGGTTGAGAAAAACCAGGTCGTCTTCCATGACGTGGCAGCGATCGAGGTGAAGCCTCTATTCAAGAATAACAGAGTGGCTGTAGAACTGACCGATTTTTCTGTATTCNNCTCGTCGTCGAGCGCGGCCAGATCGTTAAAGTAAGTAAGGACAACGACGGCATCGTCCGCCGCGAAGTACTCACTCAGCATTGGACTGACTGGATCGATTACTGGGCAGTGGACTTTAACTTCGAGAGCAAGCGTGAGATCGTGCGCGTGCGGACTGAAGACAGCAATTATTGGGAAGAGGTCTGGACCGGCGATTACATCTTCGAAAACGAGTGGCAATCCTTCCGCACCAAGAAAGACCGTTCCTTGGAGCTGACAAGCGTATTTCACGAATGCAAGCCCGGACGGCGTAAACTTGCCGTCAAGGTGGTGGACATCTTCGGTAGCGACACTATGACAATAGTCGAAGTCAACATAGGAGAGAAAAAATAATGGCACTCCATCCCAACTTTCCCGAATCACCCCATGCCATCCTCGATCCAGTTGTCCGCTGGTTCCCGGCTGACGAAGCTCTGCGCGAGACTAGCATGGACAAACTCATACCGCCGTTGGTCTCAGAACTTCGCAAAAAGGTGAAGGAGTGGCGCGACAGCAGCTATATGGGTGCAACTGACACTAGCAAAAGTCTGCTAAACTGGTGGTTCAACACCCAGCACCTTCTGCCCAAGGCAGACGGCACAATGACCGAGTTTCAATACTACTTCGCCCAACGCGAGGCTGTCGAGACGATCATCTACCTCTACGACGTGGCAGGCGTGCAGGACAAATACGACCTGATGCGCTTCGACAGTTCCGGTTTGATCACCTCCGGCATGTTCGATGAGACCTGGCGGCGCTTCGTCGTGAAAATGGCAACAGGATCAGGAAAGACCAAGGTTTTGAGCTTGGTGTTGGCCTGGAGCTTCTACCACAAACTGTATGAACCTGAATCGAAGCTCTCTCGCAATTTTCTGGTAATAACTCCCAACATCATCGTTCTGGATCGCATCAAGAAGGATTTTGAGGGCTTACATATCTTCTTTGATGATCCGGTCATTCCTGACAACGGGGTGGGCGGTCGCAACTGGCATGACGATTTTCAACTTACTCTGCATTTGCAGGACGAAGTGCACATCATTCGCCCCACCGGCAACATCTTCCTCACCAATATCCACCGCGTCTACGCTGGCGACGACATCCCTGCATCTCCTGACGACGAAAATACGATGGATTACTTCCTGGGCAAACGACCAACTGGAGCCACTACCGATTCTAAAGTGGACCTAGGCATGATTGTGCGTGATATCGATGAACTGATGATCCTCAACGACGAGGCGCACCACATCCACGACCCGCGCATGGCCTGGTTCAAATCCATCAATGATATCCACAACCGCCTTAAACTAAAAGACTCGTCCCTTTCCCTGCAAATAGATACAACTGCAACCCCAAAACACAGCAACGGTGCCATCTTTGTGCAGACCGTGTCCGATTACCCGTTGGTAGAAGCCATATCGCAAAATGTAGTCAAACATCCCGTATTGCCCGATGCCGCCAGCCGCGCAAAACTGTCGGAACGCCAGAGCGCCAAATTCACTGAAAAATATGCCGATTATCTTCACCTGGGAGTGATCGAGTGGCACAAAGCCTATGAAGAGCACGAAAAGATGGGCAAAAAGGCAATCCTCTTCGTGATGACCGACGACACCCGCAACTGCGATGACGTCGCTGCCTACCTGGAGGATAACTATCCTGACTTGCAAGGTGCGGTCTTGGTCATACATACCAAAAATAACGGCGAGATTTCCGAGGCGCAATCGGGCAAAGCCAAAGAAGAACTGGATAAACTGCGCCAGCAGGCAAATGCAATCGATGGTTGGGATAGCCCGTACAAAGCCATAGTTTCAGTAATGATGCTCACCGAAGGGTGGGATGTACGCAATGTTACCACCATCGTTGGGCTGCGCGCCTTCGGGGCCCAGAGCAAGATCCTGCCGGAACAGACACTGGGACGAGGCTTGCGCAAAATGTACCCTGGGGGCTTAGAGGAATATGTCAGCGTGGTCGGCACGAATGCCTTTATGGATTTTGTGGAATCCATCCAGGCTGAAGGCGTGGTGCTGGAACGCAAACCGATGGGGGAAGGCACCGGGGCAAAGACTCCGCTGGTGGTTGAGGTTGATAAGGAGAACGTCAAGAAGGATATCGATGCTCTGGATATTGAAATTCCCGTTCTGACGCCACGCATATACCGGGAATATAAAAACCTGGCTAATCTGGATGTGAAGGCACTTGGTAACACCAAAGTTGCATATCTATCCTTCACGGAAGAACAACAGCGGGAAATCGTTTTCAAAGATCTCACTACTGGCAAAGTCACTCATACAACCATCCTTGATACTGCCGGAATTGCCGATTACCGCAATGTCATCGGCTACTTTGCCCATACCATAATGAGGGACTTGAGACTGATCAGCGGTTATGACGTGCTATACGGCAAGGTCAAAGCCTTTGTGCGGGATGAGCTATTCGACCAGCCGGTGGATCTGGAAAGTCCCAACACCCTGCGCAACCTGTCAGAACTGGTCGCCACCAAAACTGTGATTGAGTCGTTCAAAAAAGCTATCAACGCGCTTACCGTGCAGAACAAAGGCGATGCCGAAATACGTGACACCATCAAACTACGGCAGACGCGTCCATTTGTGGCTACGAATCAGGAATACCTTATCCCCAAAAAGAGTCTTTTTAATCGCATTATCGGGGACAGCCATTTTGAATTGCAGTTTGCTGCTTTCCTAGAAGAATGCGGCGATGTGATCTCTTATTCCAAGAATTATCTGGCGGTGGGTTTCAAGCTGGACTACGTAAATGCAGACGGGGACATCTCCAACTACTACCCAGACTTCATAGTAAAAGTGACGGACAGAGAATGGTTCATTGTTGAGACGAAGGGACAGGAAGACCTAGACGTACCACCCAAGATGCAACGTCTGACCCAATGGTGCGAAGATATCAATCGAGCACAGCATGATAAAGAGTACGATTTTGTTTATGTCGATCAGGAAAGCTTTGAGAAATACAAGCCCACATCATTTAGGCAACTGGTTGATGTTTTCAGGGAGTACAAAGAGACAATATAAGCACCACTTCAAAGCTGCCGCAATCTCGCGCTCAAAGACGAATTACTCAATAGGCAATCCGAAACGGATCAGCTCTCTAAAACAAGAGTGTGGCTGGCCGCAATAAGAGCTGAAAGAGATAAGCTTCAGGAGTCATTAAACGTTAGGGATGAGGTTGTTGCTTGGTTTAGGAGTCACGTTGCCCAATTGACTCAACAATTGACCTTACCGCCATCTTGAGGAAAAGGCGAAAAAGAAAGGCTGGAGGCAATTCTGTAAATGAAAGAGAGCGAGAGGGCACAAATGAGAGAGTGCTTTCTCTCGCCATCAATGGCAAAGGAACAGAATGCAGCCATGTCAGTTCCCTTAGCCAATATAATTTATGAAGCTAATGTATTTCATTCTATCTGACAAGGAAAAGACTATCCTTATCACGGTCTCCGCGTGATCATATCCTTTGGGTAATGGCTAATAATAACGGTAAGATGGAACGGAGCAGATTGAGGGCAAGCACAGGGATGAGATATGCATTACTAAACCCATCCAAGAATAGCTTGGCCGGAGAAGGCAGGAAACTTTCAATCGACGACTTCACGCACTATCGGATGATCATTGCAGCCTTGAAGGATACCTTCGCCTTATGGAAGAGATAGACAAGGCTATACCTGAATGGCCTAATAAGTGATTGTAATGATATGAATCTAGGAGGGATCAAAGCGGCATCACTCACGGTTTACGACGGCGCAATGGGCATCGGCGGGAACAAC
>PMNG01000094.1:30599-33898 GCA_003162615.1 Methanothrix sp.
CTCAGCCACGCCCACATGGATCACTGTGGCAACATCGGGATGCTGAGAGAAGACATTCCCATTGTAGCCTCCGCTGAAACCATCGTCATCATGAAAGGCATGCAGGATGCTGGCATCTCGTCCCTTGAAACGGACACCGCCTATTTCTCTCCTCGGCAGCCATCCGACGATCTGGGTTTGTACCTTTCTTCCGTTGCAGGCATGAACTACCAAGGCAGAGACTTTTGCTGCACTAAGGAACCTTCCGCCGCTTTGACCTCATTTCTCTCCCGCAAGCCAGGCCAGGATAGCAAGAGAGCTAAGAAATTGGAGCCTGGAACATGCAGCTTCTACGATAATGCTGGTTTTCCTTTCGAGATCACTGCTCATCCGGTGGATCATTCCATATTCGGGGCGACTGCCTACATCCTGCGAGGCGACATCACTGTAGCGTACACTGGTGACTTCCGACTGCACGGGAAAAATGGAGAATCGACTCGCGATTTTGTCCAGAAAGCAAAAGAAGCGTCGGTTCTTATTACAGAAGGCACCCGTGCTGGTAGGAGCGATTCGATCGATGGAGAAAAGACCACAGAGCAGTCAGTCTGCGAAGTGTGCAGGGAAACTGTTGAGTCTGCATCGGGTCTTGTTGTTGCTGACTTTTCGGCTCGAAATTTTGAACGCCTTGAATCCTTCCAGGATATTGCACAGAAGACAGGCAGAGAGCTTGTCGTGCCTGCAAAGGACATTTACATGCTACATGCTCTGACATGCATTGATGGTGCGTGTGTATCTGATTCTTTGAAGGTTTACAGCGAGATCGGGAAGAATTCGAGAAAATGGGAGCAAGAAGTAGTCCAGCACTTCTATGGCGACCGATATGTAAATCATGTGTCAATCCGAGAGAACCCAGATAATTACATCCTGTGCTTTTCCTTTTTCGACATGAAGCACCTCCTCGACATAAAACCCAATGGAGGGACCTATATCTATTCAGCCTGCGAGGCTTTCAGCGNNAAATCGATTTCGTGCGTCTCTGGCACTGGCTTGAGCGGTTCAATATAACTCCATGCGGTTTCTCCGTGACGAAAATTGACGGTGGCGAGGACAAGGCATGCTTTGACAAACAGTTCCATGCATCTGGGCATGCTTCACGCGAGGATATTACATGGCTTATTGATCAGATCGACCCAGACTACATAGTGCCAATTCACACCGAGGCTAGGAATTGGTTTGCCAGGAGCTTTGAGAAGGTGATATTGGTTGATGAAGAAAAGCCTTATGAATTTTGAGGTCCAAACATGAATGAAGAACTCAACTCAGATCTGCCTTTTTTTGCCTATGGTCTCTTCAAACCGGGCGAAGTTGCTCACAAGCAAATAAAATCGTATCTTGATCCGTATCGCGAGCACTTTCAGGATAGGGTCTGCGGCTGCTTATATGTGAGAGACGGACTTCCGCTCCTCAAGGAAATTGAACCCGCCTCACAAGAATTTGCCAAAGGATATCTATTATATTTCAAGGATAAAAAAGAGGCGTATAAGTGTATAAAAGAATTTGAACCAGAAGACCACTACAGATGGGGTATCATTGAAACACTCGATTCTGGCGAAAAAGCAAATGTACTGATCGGAAAAAACCCAGATCGAGGCGGAATACTGCTAGAACATTGCGATGAGTGGTTTGGAAACTTAGATCCGATTTTTAATGAAGGGATTACATCGGTAAGAAAAGTAATAGACGAATTCGCTCAACAGGAATTCGAATCCATCCCCCTGAGAATTTTAATTGGGATCGCTTATTTCATCTTCAAATGGCATACTTACTTCTTTGGACCATAATAGAACGTTATTGCGCGTTATCGTTTGGACCAAAATTGGATCCCGGTAAAAAAGTACGAAAATTGGGTGAAGATGAGGCATTCAAGCGCGCATTGCAGGAAGTTATTAAACTGCCTGGTCCGAAAATATATGATTCACGTAATCCCAAGCTTGCACTTAGTTTAGACCCTACAAATGGGTGCAAATCGGCAAATTACTATTATGGAGTACGTAGCAATATTAGTCATCGTGGCAAAGGTACTTGGAAAGATGGAAATATTGTTCTCAATGCGCTTACCCAACTTGAAAATATATTTACTCTAGTCCTCGAAAGAAAAGGACTGCGAAGACCTCCTTCGACGTTGGGCGCTAAGCACGATACTCCGCCATGTCAATGATCGATATGATGTCCTGACGTACGATATTTCAGCCTGCCCTGATTCGGCTTACTACTCATTCTCGAAGTAGTCCAAATCCACTCTCTTTACAGCATAATTGGCAACTTCAGCCACACCTATGCCGTAATCTATCATTAACTGAGCGAGTTGTACACCATCTATGAGGACTATCTTCTTCTCGATTCTGCCCACATAATCTCTAGCATCTTGAGAAAAATAAGAAGTAGTAATCATGATACCTTTTCTTGCTCTTTGACCATCCAAACTGCCGGCAAAAGCCTGTACAATTGGTCTTCCAACGGTGTTATTCCATCTCTTAGCTTGGATGTAGACTACATCAAGCCCAAGCTTGTCCTCATTTATTATGCCGTCAATACCGCCATCTCCGCTTTGACCAATGGCACGACCTGCATCTATTCTTGAGCCTCCATACCCCATTTTTACAAGTAGACGTACCACAAGGTCTTCAAAGAATTTCGGCGAGCATTTCATTATCCGGTCGATTAGCTCTTGGGCTAATGCTTGTCTAAGCTCCTGGTAACTGGACTCCAGAACTTCCTCAGGGGTCTGAGTCTCAGAACATGTCCCAATTGTGCCATTGTTATCCGCTGAGACTGGCTCAATTTCATCGCCACCAGGCTTACGTGAAGAAGGTTTGTGCCACTCCTTAATTCCGGGATACTGCATAAGAAGCTTAATGTCGATCCTAGAGGGGTTGCTCTTTAAAAGTTCCAATCCATCCGCGGTTATTCGAAAAATACCTCGCCCAGTGTTCTCAATAAGACCTGCCTTCTTGAGGTAAGCTCGCGACCATGCAACTCTATTATCAAACCTAGCTTGTCTTCCACTAGGTAAAAGTTCCTTCCTCTCTTCTTCAGTTAGATTGAACTTGGCGGCTAATGCCTCGGAGACTTCCCTATGGCTATGCTCCTTGCCATCGTTAACGATCTCCAGTAGCGGTAGCATTATGGACTGAAAATCAGGAATGGTCATTTCTATGCCTCTTTAACATCTCGACATTTCCCAAATAGATGTTGTACATTGAAAAAGTTTGCCACTAGATCATCCTACAATTGATCGCAGCCATCACATTCGCCTCCTC
>PMNG01000208.1 GCA_003162615.1 Methanothrix sp.
AAAAGAGATTTTGAAGAGGGGTACACTCTTTATTACAAGATCAAGGCTGCAGATAACATCTCTAACGCTAACTGGACTTATTTCATGGATTTTGGGGTCTCCGGAGGGTACGAGTTGGTCCAGATAAACCGAGAGATTCCCGTTAAGGTTGATTCGTCTGCTGTGAGCATAGCCCGTGCCGACGTTTCTACCAAGCCGAGCATAAACCTGAACGTAGCTAATCCCAGGGCGAACACTGTCAATGCAGTAACCATAGTTCCTTCTGCACCTGGAATCAGGTTCTCGCCCGACCAATACTACATAGGCACTATGGACCCCGATGAGGTCTTTACCATAAGCTTCGGCATCGATTCTGATAATCCGGCCAAGCCTCTCAATAGTCCAGTCAACCTCAGCTTTTCGGCGAAGTTCAAAAACGGAGATACCTGGCATGAATCAGGGACTTATGTTACCAGCTATACCCCTCCAAAAGATAATTCTGGGCAAAATGGCTACTTGTTGCCGGCAGGCGCTGGTGCCCTGGTATTGTTAGCAGTTGGTGCCTATTTGTACAGGCGCAAGAAAATGTCGAACAAACAGGTGAAGAATGAATCCAGATCTGCTTAAAGCAGGAGGCCCAAATGAAGCTGCCTGATATGCTTGAGTTCATAGCCGTTGGTTTTAAAGCTGACAGGTTCAAGACCCTCATGTCTTCCCTGGGCATAATCATCGGCGTCATGGCTATAGTGGTGATGCTGTCTGTGGGGGAGGGATTGTACTCGGGCGTATCCTCGCAGTTCAGCACTCTCAACCTGGACGTAATACGGGTGATGCCGGGCACGTTCAACTTTGGCTCTAGCGCCCAACCTAGCTTTCGGACTCCACAAGAACCCGCCAAGTTCACAGACAAAGATACCAAAGCCCTGGAGAACGTGGTAGGGATCAAGACGGTTGCACCCGAAACCTCGGCCAACGTAGTGATCCGCTTCCGGGATAAGAACTCCTCGGCTAGTCTCACGGGCGTAGAACCGAAGAAGGAAACTGATCTAAATAGCAAGATTGCACTGGGCCGATTCCTCACCGACTCGGATTACAAATCGATAGTCATAGGCAGCGGAATTTCAGATGGTCTCTTCCGGATGACTGTAACTCCAGGCAACAAGATAAGGCTTTATTATCAGGATCGATATATGGACTTCAAGGTGGTAGGAGTCCTCCAGGAGCAGCAGCAGACGTCTTTTGGGGGTCCTGGCAACAACCAAAATACCCAGATGTATATAACTCACAAGGCCATGAAGGAACTCCTGGGCAGGGAGAACTACTATTATGGGTCTTTCCAGGTTACGGTCGAGGATCCATCGCAGGTGGATGACGTAATTGCCAGGATCAAAACGAATCTACAGAGGTACCACAAGAATGAGGCCTATGATGCGACAACCGCCAAGGATATGCTCTCATCGCTGTTGAGCATACTGACCATGGTCAAGTATGCCTTGGGCGGCATAGGAGCTATCTCCTTGGTCGTCGGTGGCATAGGAATTGCCAATGTCATGATGCTCACGGTAAAGGAACGGATTCGTGAGATAGGTGTCATGAAAGCTCTTGGTGCGACCATGCGGGATATCAGGGTCCAATACCTGCTTGAGGCCGGAGTTCTAGGGATTGTAAGCAGCATAATCGGAATTACTTTAGGAGTAATCGTGTCCTTCGCTATTGGATCACTGGCAGGCTTGCCTTCGGCTATAACGCCACAATCTATCGTAATAGGGATGCTATTCGGATCTTTGACGACTATCATAGCAGGCGTCTATCCAGCAAACAAGGCTGCAAAGCTGGACCCCATCGAGGCTCTCCGGGCAGAATAACCTATTGGATAGGGGACCAACTAGCGAGACCTCAGTCGATAGGAGAAAAATAATTAAAAATTTTTAAAAAATAATTATCCTATGAGGATTCCTAAAAACCCCGAAATCCTACTACGCCTTTATATATCATTTATAAAGACGTAAACCAAAATTGGAGGTTAATAGGAATCCTTCTATTCCTTATTTTATCCCTTTGAAGCACTCCTCTAGGTGTTCCTGGCTGGGCGGCTTGGTCATCAGGCTCACTACTATGGTTGCCAGGATTGCCAGCGGGAATGCAACTATCAGCGGGTCGACAACAGGCCAGGGCATCTGAGTTATGAGGACGTCCCTGCCAATGAGCATCTTTGCTATTCCCAGAGGTGTAGACTCCGCCTTATGGATAAATAAGTACCAGAAGAGAGTTACTAATGATCCAGTGACCAGACCGGCTATTGCTCCGGCCTTCGTGGCCCGCTTCCAGTATAGGGCAGAAGTGTACATTGGTAGGAAAGAAGCAGCACACAACCCGAAGAATATAGCTGTCCCACGGGCGATTATGTTGCCGGGAAGTATGTATCCTAAAACTACCGCAATCAATACGGCCAAGGTAATGCCTATCCTTGTTATCAGGACCGAACCCTTGCCCTTCTTGCCTGTCAGAGTCTCGTAGATATCCCTGCCCATTGCCGTTCCCTGCGCGTGAAACTGAGAGCTGGAAGTGGACATGGCCGCTGCCAGAAGGGTCAGCATGAAGACGTAGACGAACCAATCGGGCATGGCTGCGTTGATATAGAGGGGTATAATGCTGTCTGCATTTCCTCCCGCTACTGTCATGGCGATCTTGCCCTGAGTCTGCAGGAAATAGACGTTGGATAGAGCGCCTACAACGAAGGCAACGCCGGTCATTGCCAGGATGAATATGCCTCCGATGATTACGCCGCGGTTAATCTCTCTGTTGGACTTGACCGTCATGAACCTGATGACCAGTTGGGGCATAGCCAAAACACCGATTCCTACGCCCATGACAATCGTCGATATAAGAGTCCACCACCACGGGCTGCCTAAGGCTGGCATTGACGTCCAGCCCGTATGCCCTTGGGCCGCTAGATTCTGTGGAACCATGGAGGCCATGTTCGTCAGAGCCTGGTGGGCTGCACTTATTCCTCCAAGGTGGGAGTAGGTCATGACCAGCAGTATGATCATGCCCACGAACATGATCGTTCCCTGCAAGGCATCGGTGTACATAACTCCCTTTAGCCCTCCCCAGATGACGTAAGCGGCAATTATCACTGTATATATCAACAATGCTACGTCAAAATTTATGTTTAGGGTTGTTTTAATAAACTGAGCTGCCCCGATTATGACAGCCGCTGCATACATGGGCATGCCTACGAATATTACAAAACCGCTAAAATATTGAACGAACTTGCTGTCAAACCGCCTGGCCAATAGCTCGGGAAAAGTCATGGCTCCAAGGTTGTGTCCCATCTTCCTGGTGCGCTTTCCGTAGACTATGAAGGCCAGGAATATCCCGACGAAGATGTTGAGCAGGGTCAGCCACAACAGGGCCATGCCGTAAAGTCCTGCAGTTCCACCAAAGCCCACTATGGCAGACGTGCTGATGAATGTCGCTCCATAGCTCATGGCCATTATGTAAGGGTGGACCTTCCTGTCAGCCACCATGTAGCCTTCTGTGCCTTTGGTCGCTTTCCAGCCCCTGTAGCCAAGGTACATGGTGACTAGCAGATAGATCAAGACAATTACGTTAAGGAGAAGAAGATTCATCTAGATCACACCCCTAGCTCCTTATCCTGCATCTCTTCCTCCTTCTCTTCCCAGGCGGCCTCCTCAGAGATCTCCTTCTCCTCGATCTCCCCGCCCTTGTTCCAGTTTGTTAAACCATAGATAACACACAAGAGCGTACTCAAAATGCACAGAAGATAGACGCCCCAGATCCACGGATCATTTATACCTAACACAGTTAACTCCCTCCCTATAATGCTTACAGTGCCAAAGCGTTTTCTTTGGTCATCCTTCAAGATAACATGTTCCAGCATGTCATCGCGTAGCATGGTAAAACCGTTATCAAATAATAAAGGTAACGCTCGACATTAAAAGTGACAAATCTGGGATATACGAATATATGCAATATATTTATATTAAATTGTTAATAAGAATTACCTAAAGTTAACATATTCTATATATTCTCATTATAAAATAATAATTGAAGGGACGTGATAGTACGATAATTTATTCGAGGTTCATCACTCCCTTCCCGTCCGCAACGTGCTTGACTTCTGTGGAGTTGGAATCTGATAGGCTCCAGATCATGGGCACTGCTTGACCTGGAACAAAGGCCTTGTCATATTTATCGCCGGTGTCCATCATCCTCTTGAACTCAATAATAGTGTAGCCGTTCTCTACTCTTCCACCATACTCCAGTATGTCGTTGGTTCCCCCTAACTCAGTATCAGGCACATGCGGGCCATAGTTGCCAGTTGAGTACTGGTCCTGCACGGTGACGTTTCCATCGTGAACATAGCCCAACACTATGTCTGCGTCCTTCATCCAGTCTGTTGGCTCGAAGCCGACGGCAATCCACCCGAGGGTTTTTGCCTTCATTGCAATGTACAGGTCCTGGGCGTCGTTCTTCCAGTAAACCTCAAAGGATCTGCCGGAACCTCCCACCTCAGTCATCGTCATGTTGCGGGAATACTCGCCATCGGAGATGATGCCGTCAGGCGTCCAAGTCTTGGTGACTTTTTGTTCGGTCACATTTTTTGAGGCCGTCCTTGGCTGAACGCAGCCGGAGATGACGATGCCGGCCAAAATGAGAATCAGCAGCAGCTTTATTTTAGAATTTGATGCTATTGTTTCAATGAACACAAGTCGATCTCCCTAATACGTTGGTTCATACTCATGGATCTGGGTTCGGCTTTTTGAAGTCTTGCCCCGTTTGGATTGTCTGGTTCACAGGAGTTGGATTTCGATGGTGGCATGACCGCTTCATGCGTATCCTATGTTGTAGTCTATCGGAGTGGACCTTGAACCGCAATCCTTAGAGTACTCCAGAGCCTCTTCGGTTGTCTTTTTCAACAAAGTCGGGTAGATCTCTCCCACAATCTCCTGAACCGGACGTCCTCCACAAAAGAACTTGAAAGTCGGAGTTGCCATGACACCGTACCTGCTGACTGCAAGAGGATTTCTTGTCACATCGATTCTTGCGAAGAGAATCTTATCCTTGAAATCCTCTGCGTATTTTTCGAAGTGAGGCATCATGATCATACAATGAACACATAACTGATCGTAGAACATTACAACGACAGGCTTATCGCCCTTCTCAACCACCGCTTCCCAGCTAGTGTCGTCCAGATCCATTACGCTTTTCTCAGCCATCTATCCTCCATTTATTTATTATGTCTTCGGAGCATTTAGGCTTTGCTGTCCAGAATTTGAAAACGAATGGCCTAGAGCACTAAGCGGTTAATGAAGCTCTCATACGGATCTTTACCCAAATGGATTGCAAAAAGGCGATTCTATTGATATTGACGATATCGACGTGGACTATTATGCATTGGCTTATATACAAGAATGCCTGAGCAGGGCAGCGATGTTTCAGCTCAACATCTCAGTGCTGACCTTAACAGCAATATTAGTCTTGGTCGCCTTCAGGCAGATAGGTGGGACCAAGCTCCATATCTGGCAAATAATGCTATTGGGAGCATCGACAGTTCTGCTCACCGGACAGATCTCCCCATACGATGGCCTGAAGTCGATTAACCCGGATGTGATGATCTTTCTCTTTGGCATGTTCGTAACCGGAGAGGCCATGCACAGGAGCGGCTTTCTACTTCATCTATCCTACCGTCTCTTCGGGAGAGCCAGGAGCCTTGACCATCTGGTGCTGCTTATCCTGTTCGGCACGGGCATCCTTTCTGCTTTCCTGATGAACGATACTCTGGCTATTATAGGCACACCTCTGGTCTTGTACATGGCGAGGTCCCAAGGCATCTCTCCGAAGCTTCTTCTCTTGTCCTTGGCCTTTGGGGTTACCACAGGAAGCGTCATGAGCCCTATAGGAAATCCCCAGAACTTACTGATTGCCATCAACGGCGATTTTGCCAATCCATTTGTCACTTTTGTCCGATATCTTTTCATCCCAACAATGGCTAATTTATTTCTGGCTTATCTCCTACTCAGAATCTTCTACAAAGGCGAGTTTCTGAACCGCCCGCTCTTGAATCAGGTCCGTGAGCCGGTGGAAGACGTAAGGTTGGCCCTTGTCTCCGAAGCCTCCTTCATCTTGCTGATCGCGCTTGTGGTGATTAAGATAACTATGGTGCTTATGGGCTACGGAGCATCTTTCCGGCTGACCTATATAGCTCTCATTTCGTCACTGCCCATACTGATATTCAGCCAGAGGCGGATGGAGGTCGTCAGGAACATAGATTGGCATACGCTGGTCTTCTTCGCCTCCATGTTCGTGCTGATGGCCAGCGTGTGGCAATCTGGAGTCTTACAGTCGATGATTGATAAAACTGATGTAAACGTCACCCAAGTGCCAATGATCCTGGCACTGAGCGTTATACTGAGCCAGCTCGTCTCCAATGTTCCCTTCGTGGCCCTTTATCTCCCTCTTCTGCATGGTGCGTCAATCAAAGGCATGATGGCTCTGGCAGCGGGCAGCACAATAGCCGGGAACCTTTTCATTCTGGGAGCTGCGAGCAATGTGATAATCATCCAGAACGCTGAGAAGGAGAACGAGACCCTGACCTTCTTGGACTTCGCCAGGGTGGGTATACCCCTGACAATCCTGAATTTGCTGGTGTACTGGATATTTCTTTTGAGCTGAGATCGTGTCGGGCTATTTATGATATTGCTGGCGACACTTTCACTGGAAGATGTGAAGACTTCTACTCCCGTTCCTTATCCAGCCAGCTAAGGAAGTATCAAGCCGTAATCGATATCGACTTTGGAATGCCCAACTTTTCTTGACATGGTTAACGTAATAAGTTGTAATACTAGCCGGAAGGGAAATAAGATGCACCATTCTCAAATAATAATATTAAAATTATATTAATAGAAAATATTCATTGCCACATGCAATTCAAGGGCAAAAAATTTTTAAGCATTGATACTGAATTAAGCTAAGAATCAAAAATGAGGGACGGTATCTATGAGATTAATCGTTTGTCTAATGCTGCTGACGCTCATTTCTGTGGCCTCAGCAGGCCCTAGCAGAATAACTACAGGACAGTACAATATAACTTTCGATCTGAATACGCCCAAAAATTATACAGTCGATGTCATGCCTCCACTTGAAGATAGCAATTACACCTCGTACACAGCCTTGATTAATGTAGCCAACGATACCAAAGCAGGAATTTACATCTGGGACTTGAAGGCCCCGGAGGATGCCACTATAATGACCATCGAGAACGTGTACAAGGCATACACTCACGACCTTCAGAACGCTTCGGTCGAAATAGGCAAGATCGATGGAAAAGATGGAATAATTGCCTACTATGTATACCAACAAAATAGGCAGACTTCTTGGGCAGATATTGGTTGGACAGCAAGAAAATCGATAACAGTTCTCTATCCGCTGGGTCGATCGAGGTACGATTATACGGCACTATTCCTCGGAATTCGACAGAAGGCATGGACATCGTCAAGAGTCTTATCAATACCTTACATATCGAGAAATTCGCAAATCCGGTTGCAGAAGCTGCTAAAACTGTCGTGCCAGTGGTCAGGCCTGCGCCTTACATCCGTGTTCGCAATCAAAATGTCGAAGACAACCATGGTATAGCATTGATCGATGAAGCTTTGAGTGACGGTCCTGGCTGGGTAGTGATCTACAACGAAAGATACGTCCCATACTCCAAACCTTTCAACGGTCCAATAGGTTATTCTCATTTGAATGATGGTCTGAACAAGAATGTCAAAGTCAACCTGAATATGGCCCTAGTCACTGCCAAGCTGTATGCAGTTCTCTACAAGGACGAGGGCCAAGTGGGCACATTCGAGTATCCTGGACCGGATTATCCGCTTAACCTGCATGCTGAAATGGTTTACCCGTTCTCCTCTAAATGGCCTCACCAATTGAATGACATCCAGACTAACTGGCAGGAACATATGTCCGGCTCCGGTCCGGCCTGGATGTGATATTCAAAGTGGATGCAAGAAAGATAAAATGTGAGGCGCAACCGTCACAGTCGGACTATTTGTCCGGACACTGATAACACTTCTTCTTTTTACAGATATAGCTTTTTGGGTGAAGTATGCAATATGTATAGTCCCTAAATCTTTG
>PMNG01000177.1 GCA_003162615.1 Methanothrix sp.
CTAGATAGCTGACGCGACACTAGGTTCTCTAATGATATATAAAGATAGTCCACTGTAAAGAAAGCCCCTTCTCTTGCTGAGGTGCCACCTGATTTCGTGTGCTTTTCAGGTTTGTTGAACGCTTCAAAGATAAAATCAGTCTTAATTTCGAACTTTTTGGCCCACATGCTTTAAAATCTTAATTATGAACATGATCTGAACAGTTCGATTAGAAGATCTTCGGGATGCACAAGGACTCAAAAAATTCTGGATTAACGCTTTTGACTGCGACCTCTTGGAGGACCTTCTGGAAAACATGGTTATCTTCCCCGGGTTCGCAAATCCCGGGCAATCATGAAAGGCTTATTAACCAGGGAAACCAAGCAAACGTCATGCGATTCAGCAACCAGTCAATGGTTGGCCTGGCTACAGTTATTTGCCTTCTCTTCCAGGGGTACATTTTCACTTATGTCCTCAAGGTAGAGCCAGAGGCCCTCGTTTCCATCGCGCCAATTCTCCCTTTTGTACTTTACATCTATGCTAGGAACAGGAGAGTGTGGTGGTCTCACAAACCAATGTACTGGATAGCGGCGATAATAGCTCTAACCATGGCAGATATAGCGCCTTATGCCTTGGCTTCGAGTGTTCCGCACTAATTATTCCGCGCTGATTGTCTACACTAATTATGCCTTATCAAGATTAAAATATCAGTCAGTTATCAGTGAGTCGGCCATTTTAGCCGTTGCCCTAGCCTCCTTACTCTAGGCCAGTGTCGGTTAAACTGTAACAAGAAAGGCTAAATTCTTACAGTGAGTATTACTGCTAATGGTCTCTCTGGACGACATCCAAAAGGCTGCAGAATTGATCAAGGGCCGGGTGCTGCGCACTCCGCTCATCTATTCTCCCACATTCAGCAAGATGACTGGGACCGAAGTGTATCTTAAGTTGGAAAACCTCCAGAAGGGAGGGTCCTTCAAGATTCGGGGGGCCACCTACAAGATCCTGACCAAATGCGACCAGCTTGGCCCTGGCATCGTAGCAGCATCCATAGGCAACCACGCTCAGGGCGTGGCCATGGCAGCCAGAGCGGCGGGAATACCGGCCACCATCGTCATGCCCGTTTGGACATCCATAACAAAGCAGGAGGCCACCAGAGAGTACGGGGCAGATGTCGTTCTGAAGGGCCAGACCCTTATGGAGAGCCTCCAAATTGCTAAGCAGATGGCTGCCTCCACCGGAAAAACGTTCATCCATCCTTTTGACGATCCTGGCCTCATAACCGGCCAGGGGACGGTCGGCCTGGAGATCCTCGAAGATCTGCCGGACGTAGACGCCATCATTGTGCCGGTAGGAGGCGGCGGTCTCATCAGCGGAGTTGCATTCGCCGCCAAGGCCATCAGACCTAAGACTAGGATCATCGGAGTTCAGGCCGAGGCGTGCCCCTCTGCCTTCGTTGCCCTCAGAGAAGGCAAGCCATCCGTCGTCGAGGAGAAGATCTCCATCGCAGATGCCATCATGGTTACTCGTGTGGGTGAAGCGGACTTCCCAATCCTCAAAGAAAAGGTGGATGAGATCGTCCTTGTAAGCGAGGAGCAGATTGCAGCCGCCATCTTGCTCCTCCTTGAACGCAAAAAAGTTCTGGCAGAAGGAGCGGGGGCAGCTCCCTTGGCAGCTCTCCTGAGTTCTTCCGTTGCTCTACCCAAAGGGAGCAAAGTGGTCTTGGTGATCAGCGGAGGGAACGTAGACAGTCGACTGCTTGACAGGATAATAAGGCAGGGCTTGTTGAAGCACGGCCGAATCATGCGGCTTTCTGTGACTTTGGAGGACAGGCCAGGGTCACTGGCCGGGCTTCTGGACATGGTTGCAAGGACGCAGGCAAACATAATCCACATCTACCATGCCCGCAACGAAAGGGATCTTCCCATCTTCCAAACACGGGTTGAACTGGAGCTAGAGACGCGGGGCATCGATCACATAGCCAAGATTGCAAATGCGCTGAGGGATGCCGGATATAAGATCGAGCTGAAATGATTGTTACTCAATCAAATCAATGCTATACTGAAGCATTCTGAAGCAGGCACGCATTTTCATATATTCATATTTTCTCAATCTGTTTCAGCTCCACGGCCACGCCCCTTTTTGACTCAACCATCTCCCACCCCGACATCTTGGCTCGTCCGACACCGAAGGCTTTCTCCCCCCGAATTATCACTTCATCTCCCGGCCTGATCTGCTCGTCTGCGTCAACGACGCCCGGAGCAAGCAGCGATCCTTTGGGCAGGAAATCGCCTATGTTCACTATGTAGTTGCCCAGGGGCTCCAGCCTCCTCGCTCCTTCCGGAGACAGAGCGATCGTGCCGTTGGGGGTGATCATGACCAGAGGCTTTCCTTTTTCATTCTGGATCTCCCTGCCCTTAACTTTCACTTTTCCTGCCAGCAGAGCATCACCTGCTCCGGATCCAAAATAGTAATCCGCCACAGCCCTGTAGCGTCCGAGGCGCATATCTCCAAGGCGCACAGCGCCCTGGCAGGCCTCGCGAACGGCATCGGATAGCCGGGTCAGGGCAGAATCGCTGGTTCCGCCGCCGGTGTAGACCGCATCTATTCCGTGGTCCTTCACTGTTTGTTCCAGCTCGCCGTCCAGGTGAGCAACAATTCTAGTGTATCTGTTCTTTTCCAGGTAACTGCCCAGGCAGCGCAGCAACCACGCCCTCTCCTCCAGATCCCAATGTCCTGTGACAGGCACGTCGTAACTGGCTGCCGGATAAACCTCCTCCAGCTCCCTAGGCACCAAGGCCAGGGGCGAGGTGAGGATGAGCTCGTGCAGGTACCTGCGACTGGAGCCTGTGGCCATGGTGAAGAACCTGTGAGATCTCGAGGTAGAGTAAGGCTTACGGGCAGAGCAGGGCAGAAGCAGCAACACATCACTTTTAGGTGCGGTATATCTACTGAGCACCCGCTCGGCGAATCGTGTGATCTCAACTCTGTTCAGCGACTCTGCGGTGTTGGCGTACAGAGTGCTGCGCCTGTGCTGAGGCGTTCTGTGCTCGATGTATATGTGCTCTCGGTCGATTAATCGGAGCGCTGCCGTTAGCTCAGGGGTAACCCTCACTTGGCGTTCCACATACTCCCGGATGGTCTCTCTCCTCACCATCTCCCTGGCTACGGCCAACTCTTCCTCCAGCTCCAAGACATTGTGGCCTGCCAGTGTCTTTGCATCCTCGCCTTCTTTGGCCAGCCTCTGACAGAACTGACACTTGCAGGGCAGCTCGTCGAAGTCGGCCAATGACCGAACTCCGTCTCGTGTGTGGTACCTCCCAAAGTAGGCATCGGCGACAACTCGGGTTGTGTCGATGAGGTCAATCCCCAGATAGACCAAAAATGCCAGGTTTGAGGGCGTTGCCAGAGCTGGGACGTAGAGGGCAGTGTCAGAGGGAATCCTGTTTCGAACACCGACAACGGCACCGATCAGATCTCTTGGGTTCTTGAGAGAGCCAGCCGAGCCCATCACGTAAACATCGGCACTGGCTGGTTTGCCGTAAAAGGGGTGAACAACTATCCCCTTGGGTCCGTTCAGCTCCTGGATGGGGAGCTCGATAAGCTGCTCGACATGAAGAGCTGAGGGGACGTACGGAAGTATTACCAGCTTCTTGTTTCCATTCGAAGTTGGAGCAGGTTCCATGGCTTCTTCTGTAGATCCGAAGCAGAACACGCTGCCTTTACAGAGATAATCATCCTTTGATATGATGGCTGGAGTTTGGATGGTCTTCTCCACGAAGAGCTTTCCCAGCCGTGCAGGTCCATCGCGCCTGATCACCTCAAAGTATTTGGTCATATTCTCCTCCCGGGGTCAAGCCCTTGATCCGGAGGCTGAACCTGGCACTGGGATTGGCGTCTATCAGTCTTTTAGTGTTCAATAATGCTCTCTCCATGGACGACAGGTCGGCCTTGGCTGGGACTTCGGCGTTAAATGGATAAGTCTCCGCTAGCTCGGCTGGGTAAGGACCGAAGGGCGGCTTGAAGTGAAGAACGGTGTCAAACCCATCCGCGCTGGTCTTTGTATCGTCGGTGATCAGGATGTCTCCGGAGAGCGTCAGCCTTTCTATCCTGGAGCTGTATCGGACCACCTCGGGCCGAGATGCCGATTCCGAGCTGAGGTAGAAAAGGGTGGACTTGGACGTTGTGTCCAGGCCCTCAAGCCATTGGCTCTTTTCGCCAAGTTTTCTGAAACCGTCGAGCATGCGTGGGTGAGATCGGCACCTCGTTTCAAGCAGTTCCCAAAGAGACCCCTCACGGATGCACTGCTTGACCAGATTGATCTCTTGCAGTGATATGTAGAGATTGTGCTTTGCCAGCAGCTTAACCCTTTCCGGGCTATTCATCAGCTCCTCTTGATCATGATCCTGACATACGGGGCAGGAGCAGGGCAAGTACCTCATCTCCTCAAGCCTCCAAGTCCCTCGTGACGTCAGATATCTTCCCTCTCTGGCATAAAGGGCATAGGCCGCAGAGTCGAAGAGGTCGCATCCCATGGCAGCGGCGAGGGCAAAGACCATAGGATGGCCTGCTCCAAACAGGTGGACTGGCGCACCTGAGCCCAATCCTTTTTTTGCTGCAGCTACGATATCCACCAGGTCACTGAACCTGTAGGTCTCCATTAGAGGTACGACTCCCCCAACAGGATAGACGTCAAAGCCCTTGTCCCTTAAAAAGTGGGCTGCTGCCTCTCTCAAATCCGGATAGGTCGAGCCCTGGATGGGCCCTGCCAGAAGGGACGCGCCTTTGTTTTTCAGCGCTTCCTCCAGCCTTCTCTCAGTCTCTTTCAGCTCCGATGCGGCTCGCTCTCTGGTCACGTCAGGAGGAGTGGGAATGTCCAGGGGAACGCAAATGTCGGATTGAATCGCAAACTGGAAGGCGAGGATCTCCAGGGGCAGGACATCGATGTTGCCATAGACAGAAAGCTGAAAGGCCCCTGAGTCGGTCATGATTGGACCCTGGAAGTCCAGAAGGTTGTGAAGGCCTTTTTCAAGAGCCTGGACTCGCAAGGCCTCATCCTGCCGGATGATGTAGCTATTTGTAATCAGCATGGTGGCCCCCAAATCACGTAGTTCCGGAGGCGATATTAGCTGAAGGTGAGGGTTGACCACAGGCATGAGGGCTGGAGTCTCTACTATGCCGTGGGCTGTGGAAAGCTTGCCGATTCTACCTGCCAAATCCTTGTGCAGGATCTCGAAACAATCCGGCATGGTTCTTTTCTCGACCAATAAGAGATAAATAGGTTGGGACAGATGAGCATAAGAAGACAATATAAAATATAAAAAGAGATGTATTAAAATGAGATGCATAGTTCTACTATCGTTGATCTGCCTGATCGGCGGAGCTTCAGCACAGGCGATGTTCACAGGAGAAGGGTACGGCAGCTCTCAGCTTGCCTACTACAACGGGCCAACCACAACACCCTTCGAGCCCTTTGTGGAGAAGTACTGGGACTCCTACATTCACAATGCCCCGAATTTGACCGGGCCGGCGTACAATCCCGCAACCAGCATGAACATCTGGTTCAACACCTTCCCACTGAACTTCGACGAGCCCGTACAGCTAAAGAATTCGACTCTCACAACTGGAGTCTCTTCGGCAAGCAAATATAGTCCAGATGAATGGAACAGCATGCTGCTTAAGAGAAACACCCTTACTAATTTCAACATAGACCAGAGCTGGAAGTACACGCAGATCTACACGCCGAGCGTTCAAAAGTCTAGTTTCTCGCTGTCCAAGAACGCGACCTCCTCAGGAACCGACAGCTCCTCCTCTGGACAGGTCATATCCCAGGGAATAAAGACGCTTTTCAGCTATTGATCAACCCTAGCGTCGGATAAAAGTGCGATGAGATCAGCAGAGTTTGATCTCATCTATTATTTCCTAAAACGGTGTAGGGCAGAAGGCCGCCAGCCAGAAGGATCCCCCTCTGCCTCTTGCTCAGGTCCATCTTCAGCTTGATCTCTTTTCTGCCTGAGATTGCCTTTATAACTTCTGCACCGGTTTCTAGAGCGTTGTTAATTCCCGGGATAATAATTTCTGCACCATTCTCCAGAGAATCGTAGTCGGACTCGTCGGCGAAGGTGAGGGGGACTATCCCGAAGTTGACCAGGTTTGAAGCGTGGATCCTCTCGATGGACTTGGCCAGTACCGCCTTAACCCCAAGGTACATGGGGCAGAGGGCTGCATGCTCCCTGGAAGACCCTTGACCGTAGCTGACGCCTGCAACTATCAGGTTGTGAATCCCATTGTCCCTGAGCGTTGCAGCCCTGGCGCTGAATTCTTTGTCCATAGGCTCAAAGACGAACTCAGAGTACTTCGGCACGTTCGATCTGTACTTAAGGCGGGAGCCAGCAGGCATGATGTGGTCTGTGGTAACGTAGTCTCCAACCTTTATTGTGACTACGCCTCGGATGTCCTCAGACATAGGAGCATTTATTGGAGGCTCACCAATGTTGGGACCGCGGCGAACGGTGGCCTTGGAGCGAGTACCTTCTGGCAAGGGCGGGATGATCATGCTGTCGTCTATCTCGAAATGTTCAGGCATCTCGATCACCGGATAGCTGATTTTCAGCCTTCTAGGGTCGGCCAGAATGCCTGTGAGCGCCGCGGCAGCTGCAACCACCGGGCTGGTCAGGTAGACGTTGGCGCCAGAGGTTCCCGATCTGCCCTTGAAGTTCCGGTTACTGGTGCGCACTGAGACAGAGTCCGTGCGCGGCGAAAGGCTGTTGCCGATACAAAAACCGCATGCAGACTCCAGGATTCTAGCACCAAAAGAGATCAGGTCGCTCAAAGCTCCGTTCTTAGCGATAGTGTTCAGCACCTGTCTAGAACCCGGAGCTATGCCCAGGCTAACTCCGTGTGGAAGCCTCTGGCCCTTGACCATTTCAGCCACTGTCATCAGGTCGACGTAAGAGGAGTTGGTGCACGATCCGATCATCACCTGGTCCACGGGAAGGTTCAGCTCGTGGACAGGCAGAACGTTTCCAGGACTGTGGGGAGCAGCCGCCAGGGGTTCGATTTGAGAGAGGTCTATTTCTATGACTTTATCGTAAACCGCGTCCTCGTCTGGGGCAAGAGGAATCCACTGGTCTCCTCTGCCCTGGGCATCGAGGAATCGCTTAGTCTGGAGGTCGCTCGGGAAGATGGATGTAGTTACGCCCGTCTCTGCACCCATGTTGGTTATTGTGGCACGTTCCGGGACGGTTAGCCTCTCGACCCCATCACCAGTGTACTCGCATGCATAGCCTACGTTTCCTTTGGTGGTGAGGATTTGCAGGACCTTGAGAACGACGTCCTTGGCTGTGACCCAGAGCCTAAGCGAACCGATCAAGTGAACATTGATGACCCTGGGACAGGTAATGTAATAAGCGCCGCCTCCCATAGCTACGGCTACGTCCAGGCCGCCTGCACCCATGGCGATGGAGCCCACGCCACCGGCGGTTGGCGTGTGACTGTCTGAGCCCAGTAGCGTTTTGCCAGGTCGCGCGAATCTTTCCAAGTGGACCTGGTGGCATATGCCGTTTCCTGGTCTTGAGAAGTACAGGCCGTACTTCTCGGCGATGGACTGAAGGTAGGCGTGGTCGTCAGAGTTCTCGAAGCCCACCTGGATGGTGTTGTGGTCCACATAGCTCACAGAAAGCTCGGTGGCGATCTTGGATAGACCCATGGACTCGAACTGGAGATAGGCCATGGTGCCTGTGGCATCCTGAGTGAGAGTCTGATCTATTTTTATCCCGATCTCCTCTCCGGGCTTATAAGATCCATTGACGAGGTGCTCCCTCAGGATTTTTTCGGTCAACGTATAACCCATAAACGATCTCCTGCTGACAATTTCCTTAATCCGTTACCCTTTGTTTATTTGGTATTAATACTCAACTATCATGATAACAGGCAGCCGCTCAAGCGTCTCTCTCCCTATTTTCATTTCCAAATCGGCCGAAAGCCTATAGAACTGGATTCTGAATCCAAATGAGCTTCTGTCGTTCTTCAAATCTTATCGAAAATGCTGGATCGATTACCACCTTCTTCAACATTGATACATCCGGGGAGCTGCGTGACTCTATCGCCTCTACAAAACGAGGCGTAATTCCTTGTTCTGTTCGGTGCAATATTTTGGGGAATGATTCAATCATAATATGTAGTATATCCATGCGGTGTTCCGTCAACTGTACGCATGAGTGAAACGCCATTAATTGAAGATTGCCCCGTATTTATTGCACGTTTGATCGGGGTTACTCCGTCGTCAATCACGAAAACTGCCTTGCCGGAAGGTTCGACCTCAAAGGGAATAGCAGAAGCATTGATAACGACCTTGTTCTTCGAACTGACATTTTCAGGCATGGTTAAATTCTCAAGCATAGTCGCATTCTTAAACTTGGTTGAATTCAGGGTGTCAGTCGTGTTAGTATCGTTCAAAAGAACCCTGGACTCTTGAGTAATATTCCCTGTCGGGGCGATTTGGTCTAAGGAACTGGTAGCGTTAACCTTATCCTTTACTTGTTCTGCTGAGGCCACTCCCAAAGAAAGAGCCAAAATGGTCGATATCAGTACAAAACTAAATCCCATTAAGCTTTTCATCAATTTTCCTCCACATTTTCCGTGCCGTTTCTCTTACCTGAATTTAAATTCTCTCCGCGGGCAGCTCGATATAGTAGGTGAATCACGTTCATGAAAGTCTGTCCAGGCGAGTGCTAAGATCCAGTTCTTGACATCCAAATGGAGTCAAAGATCATAATCTCCCTATTATCTGGAGATAATGGATACTGGAGCCAGTCGTATCCTCAAAATTGCTCCGTGAGAATTCGGAGCGTCGTGGCGCTTTTTAAGAGCATGATGTGGTCCAGTAGACCCGCAGGCACCTGATTTCGCCGCTCACGAGCTGTACTTCCTTTTAGGCGTAAAGGAGATATAATTGAATATGAATAGCGGGAGAATGAAGGTGAAGAAAGTCTTTATTGGGATGAACGTTCCCGTAAGAAGAACTTTGCCGAAGTCAGATGATGCGATAAAGGAGATGTTATGACAAAATCCGTAATCCTCATGGTTTTAGTGTCCATTATGGTGATAGGGGCAAGTTTGTCCTTCAATGCATTGGCAATCTGTAAGACATGTGGTGGGGACCAGGATTGGTCCGCAAGCGCAAACAATTTTCTTGAGGGTAAGCCCATAAATGATACACCCTCAAGCTTGAGCAACCCCCAGCAAAACAGACTGAGGAATTTAGATTTCAATTCCAATTTGCTCAAAGATAACACTAGCAAACCTACTAATAGTCCAAATAATCTCGCTGCGACGTCAACGATAAATATTAGTCTGATTAACATAAACGCTATGCCCAATCCGGCAAACTCAGGAAGCCCTGTTATGATCACCGCAAGTTTCGGAGACAACAGTTCAAACTCTCAGAGCATTCCCGAGACTAATATGACGGCTTATGCAACCATTAAAAACTCGGCTGGTGTAGAGGTTGGCAAAGTGAACCTGGAGCGCACCTCTGGAGAGGAATACGCTGGGATATGGAACGCCAATCTAACAGCAGGGGTCTACAAAGCAACGATAGTTGCATCAGCATCAGGCGTATCAAAGACGTTCAATGATGCATTGCAGATAGACGTGAGCAAAGCGGCTTAATCTTGCTCACTCATTTTGCATTTTTTGGGGCCTACTGTAATTCTTGGACAGCTCCTTCTCCTTTAACTTCTCCACCGGTTCTTTCAAAACTGCCTTGTGCTCAACGCTAAGTCTAGCTGCCAGGAGTACGGATGCAGGCTTTGGTCTTAGGGTTTTAGTCCTGTCTTCTCCCAGGTCTCCTTTGTCCGGCTGCAACCATATGCGTATGTCGGGTGTAGATAATGGTCGGCAAAGAATAATTAACAAGAACGATTTGGATTAATTCGCCTTATTATTAATGTATTTGAATTCAAATTTATGTTACGGACGGATCGGCCTAGTTCAAATGAAAGGCCTGCCCGCGCAACATTTCTTATACTCATAGATTGTCTAAGCGACCATGATTGCATCAGTTGAGCGTTCGGTGGTGTCAGGCGAGGTCTATGCTCCGCCATCCAAGAGCTATACTCACCGGGCCATTCTAATTACTGCGTTAGGTCCCGGTGGCACTGTCAAAAGGCCCCTCATTTCTGCGGACACCAGGGCAACCATCGCTGCATGCGAGGCTTTCGGTGCCAAAATCACCCGAAAAGACGATATCGAGATCGAGGGTGTTTCGGGCAAGCCCCAGACTCCTGAGGATGTCATAAACGTCCTGAACTCTGGAACTACAATGCGCTTCTGTTCTGCAGTAGCTTCCTTGACCAATGGGGCCGTGCTGACAGGCGATGCGTCGATCAGATCCAGGCCAAATGGTCCGTTGCTCAGCGCGTTAAACGACCTGGGTGTCAATGCCTTCTCCGTCCGGGGAAACGGCAAAGCTCCTTTAGTGGTCCAGGGACGCATGAAAGGCGGAGTGGCAAAGATGAACGGCAGCGTAAGCTCTCAGTTTCTTTCAGCACTGCTCATAGCTTCGCCACTAGCTGAAGGCGATACCAAGATAATAATTGAGGGCGAACTCAAGTCCCGGCCTTACGCTGAGATCACCCTGGATATGCTCAAGGAGGCCGGGGCTCGAATCGAGGCTGGCAAGCAGGAATTCGAGGTAGAAGGAGGCCAATCCTACAACCTGAAGAGCTACACCATTCCGGGAGATTTCTCTTCAGCTTCTTATCCATTGGCTGCAGCAGCAGTGACCGGCGGAGAGGTTGAGGTCCGTGGAGTGCTGCCATCCCGTCAAGGAGACTCGGCCATCGTGGACATCCTCAGGCGCATGGGCGCGGAGATCTCCTGGGACCAGGTTGAGGGTGTACTCCGGATTAGAGGTGGAGAGCTAAAAGGGGTCGATGTTGACGCTAGCATGACTCCTGACTTGGTTCCGACCATTGCCGTTCTGGGTTCCCTGGCTAAAGGAAAGACCGTTGTCTTCAATGCTGAGCACGTTCGCCACAAGGAAACCGACCGGCTCCATGCTATGGCAATCGAGCTCTCCAAGATGGGCGCCGACATAAAAGAGAAGCCGGACGGCCTAGAGATTATCGGAGGCAGGTTGCATGGTGCCGATGTGAAGGGTTACGATGATCACAGGATCGTCATGGCCCTGGCCGTTGCCGGAATGGCAGCCGGAATGACACGAATAGATACTGCTGAGTGCGTGGACGTTTCCTATCCTGGATTTTTCCAGGAGATGGCGAGCATGGGAGCGAGGATCAGCTTCTGAGCATGCCTAGGGTGGACAGTGGCCGAACGTAGCGTCTAGGACATCTGCGGGAGAGTCTGACAGGAAGATGGACAGTAAGTGCCAACTATAGGAGCAACGCAGAGATCATAAGTCTTATGTATAAGCAGCGTCTCTTCAATTTGGACTCAATGGACATTCGCCCCACTACGTGGTGATTGGGCGGCGCCGGCAACAGACCGGGGCTGCTCCAGAGTGTACTCTCTGGCTATCCAGACATCTGGAGGAATAATTTGGCAAAGGATAAACCTAAAAAGGCAGAAGAGAAGCCTGAGAAACCTAAGAAGGCCGAAGAGGCCGAAGAACTCAAGCACATAGTTCGCATTATGAACTCGGACCTGGAGGGGAAGCGACAGGTCCACATGGCTCTAGCTGGCATGAAGGGCGTAGGCCGCAGAACTGGCCGGATCTTCGCTGAAAAGGCCGGAGTGGACCCCTATGCAATTCTGGGTCTTTTGCCGGACGAGAAGATCAACGATCTTAAAAAGGTCATAGAAGAGGCCAGCGCAAACCTACCTGTGTGGATGATGAACAGAAGAAAGGACATCGAAACAGGCCTGGACAAGCACGTCATGGGAATGGACCTCGCTATGACCCTGAGAGAAGATTTGGACCTTATGAAGAAGATGAGGTCCTACAAGGGCATCAGGCACGAGCGCGGTCTGCGGGTTAGAGGCCAGAAGACTCGGTCCACAGGTCGAACTGGCGCTATTGTGGGAGTAAGCAGGAAGAAGGAAGGAGCACCTGCGGCGGCACCGGCGGCAACTAAGGAGTAGTGGTTTAAATGGGATATCCAGGAAAGAACCGCAAAACGTACAGCAGGCCGAAAACTCCCTTCCAGTCAGAGAGGATTGCCGGAGAGGTGGAGCTGGTAAAGTCCTTCGGGCTTCGAAACAAGAGAGAGCTGTGGAAAGCCCAGGCAGTCCTTCGGAAGTACAGGCACTCCAGCCGGACGCTGCTGGCATTTGTCGCATCTGGTCAGGCTGATCCGAAGGTGGAAGCTATTCTAAACCGCCTTAAGAAGTACGGCATGCTCAAGGAAGATGGCGACTTGGATGCAGTTTTATCCATGAAGATTACCGATGTTCTGGAAAGAAGACTGCAGACGCAGGTTTACCGCCAGGGGCTGGCTAACTCGATGAAGCAGTCCAGGCAGTTCATCACCCATGGTCACGTTCAGGTTTCTGGGCGAAGGGTGACTATTCCGAGCTACCTAGTAAAGCGCGGCGAAGAGATGACCCTAGACTACTATCTTGGATCACCTATGGCCAAGGAAGGCCATCCAGAGAGATC
>PMNG01000111.1 GCA_003162615.1 Methanothrix sp.
GAAACAGCGAGGAGCCGGAAATAATTGGGGATTGTGTACTCTTAGTTGCAGTGTCAATGAATGAAAATAAGATTGAACCTCTATACTGAACTGACATAGATCGCACAAGGCATCTACTGGACCACGAGAGATACGAATGGACGGATCCGAGAGAACTTATGATCTAATCGTGATCGGCACGGGTAATGCAGGCACTGCCATGTCACATGAGGCTCGACGTGCTGGATGGAAAGTTGCCATAGCCGACGAACTTCCCTTTGGCGGAACATGCGCGGTGAATGGATGTCTCCCGAAGAAGGTTTTGGTAGGTGCCGCAGAAGTAATTACGCGAGCGAACTCAATGCGGGACAAGGGAATCGATGGAGACATTCGCATCAAATGGCCTGAACTGATGAGCTTCAAGCGAACTTTCACAGACCCAGTCCCCTCAACGAGGAGCAGAACATACTCAGAAAGAGGGATGGACACATTTTGCGGTCACGCTCGATTTCTCGGAAGAAACACCCTACAGGTCGGAGATGAGACGCTGGCCGCCCGGTTCATCGGCATCGCGACCGGCGCAGCCCCCCGGAGGCTCGGCATTCCAGGCGAGAGATTAGTTAGCTCTAGCGATGAATTCCTCGCAATGGAAGCCATTCCCAAGCGAATCGTCTTCATCGGTGGGGGTATCATCTCCTTTGAATTTGCGCACGTGGCAGCTAGCGCTGGTGCAACGGTTACGATCTTGCACAGGAGCGATCGAGTATTGAAGAACTTCGACCCATTCTTGGTTGATATCCTTGTGAAAGCCCTTAAGGCATCGGGAATCGAGATTCGCACAAACATGCCGGTTAAATCGGTCGAGGAAGGTCCGGACGGACTGTTCGTTCGTGCAGGAAAGAGCGAGGAGCACATATTTGAAGCAGAGATGGTCGTGCATGGAGCAGGGAGAGTACCGAACATCGAGAGCCTCGACCTGAAAACAGGGGATGTGTCAGTAGACGAAAAGGGAATAGCGATCAACCAGCATCTACAGAGCATTTCGAATCCGTCCGTTTACGTAGCTGGAAACGCCAACGCAAGAGGAAAACCGCTATCTCCCGTTGCAACGATGGATGGTAGGGCTGCAGCGAGGAACATGATTAGCGGCAACAAGCTAACAACCGATTACCGAACTGTCCCCAGTGTAGTATTTACTTCTCCCTTGCTCGCATCCGTTGGGGTAACGGAAGATGAGGCGTTGAAGTGCGGAATTAAAGTCGTTGTTCATAAACAGGAGACTTCCGAATGGTACTCGAGCCGCAGGGTCGGCATTGCCCACTCAGGGTACAAGATACTTACAGAAGAGCAATCGGACAGATCGTTGGGGCCCATCTTTTGGGCTACAACGCCGACGAGACTATCAACATCTTTGCACTTGCAATCAGGACAGGCATGAAGCTCGCTGATTTGCAGGAAGTAGCGTGGGCGTACCCCACCGCAGCCTACGACATCAATCGGATACGGTAACCCTCGGGTTTTGGGGCCTTTGATGAATTGATCTTGGGACAATGAAGGCAACACAACCTGAGCCCTCGGAATAGCTACTGAAGCAATGGACCTTCGCTGGGCCAAACAGCTAGGATACGACAGCGGCACTTAGTTGGTATCATGGTCAAATTTGGCGGCTGAGGTTCACGATCCAAAGACCTAAGGATGGATGCTAGGAAAAGGATAAACATTAGTCGCAGTTTACGTTTTCATTATCCATCTCGATTGAGACCAGATTGGGAATACCTTCAATGGAACATCAATGTTGTGATCGAAATAACTAATTTGAGGTTCGAAAGTTATATAACAAATGCTAGCTAAAAGTCTATCATCGCATATTGGAGAAGATAAAGGTGTCTGAAGTATGAGGGGCGCGAGGATATGTATAATAGGTATCACTCTACTGGTGCTGATGAGCGTATCTGCTGTTAATTGCCAGAATGGACCAAGCCAGAATGTATCTGATCAGAAAATAATAGAAGATTTAAATAATATGCGGCTTAGGTTGCTGACAGTGCTGGATGCAACCATACCGGTAAAGGACCATTTCGATAAAACTGGGTCGACATTCAACAGCGTTAATAAGGCTGCCGGGAAAATCAACACATACAAAGACAAGAACGGCAGAGTGCTTGCTGAGATGATGGACTCGAGTAACATACTCCTAAATGACACCTTCGAAGACCCCGCCACGAACATAGTCCTGGATACAGACTATGTCGTTTATAGAGAGCCGCTCTGTTGTACACTAATAGATACAAAGAACCAGGAGCAACTCAAGGTGTGCTATCGATGCAATGAGACTAGAGTTTGGCAAAACCAAACGATCTGGTCTGGCGTCTGGATGAACCAAACGGTTTGGGATCTTAAAACCGGAAATATGTTGATAGTGAAGCTGAACTGTTGTGGCAATATTACAGAAAGTGCGCTTCAAAAGAGACAGGGGCTCGATCCTGGCGCAACTTTTTGCCAAGTTACACATCAATTTGAGGTTCCATAACGCGAAAATGATTGTCTCTGTTAGAAGCAGAGCAAGACTTGAACCATACTCGATGGTGATAGCTGGCGGGGCCTGCAAGGCACCGCCGCATAAAGACGGAAACAGGTGTAGCTTATCAGATCCTAAGCTGGATTTATACCCTTAATCCCAACAGCAGAGCTGTGAGGGTATTGCGATAAAATAAATCTCATAGGTCGAATGAATTGGATATATGCGGAGAATGAAGAATCCGTTGGCCTCTAATGTCCTCCGCTGCTTATGCCACCCTCTATCGGCCCGACATCCTCGAATCCCTGTCGTTGCCCTGTACCGGCCCTCTGGGTAAGCCTCTCGGGACGGTAGAGAAGATCCAGAACGTTCCTGACGTGCTCTACTGTGCGCTGCTCAGCCAGCCAGGCGAGTGTGGTCTCGTCAGCCGCCTCGTCCTCATGGACAAAAACCTCGATGACGTGCTTGTTGGTCATGAGCTGGGCCATGATAAGCCCGGAGGATGCCTCGTGGGCGCACATCTTGTCCTTCGGAGCTGCTCCGGGCATCCCCAAGGCCATGACGATGTCGCAGTCCTCTTCCTCGATCAACTTCTTGGCTGCTACAGGCAGATCTTTAACCCCCGGCACTGTGTACCTGGCTATCTGAACTGAGGCACTTTCTTTCAGCTCCCTGATGGCGGTCTTGGCCATGTCATAACGGGCAAAGGTGGTGTCGGCTATGCCAACTTTCATGTTGTTGAGTAGGAGGGAATGGGTTTTAGGGTTATCGGTTGTAAATGATCTTGCAGTTGTTCCCGAAAAAACCTCCGGAAACAGAAGATGCGAGCTGCTTATCGAGATCGGCGCAGCATCGAAAATATTTGAACTTATTCCTTCATCGCGGAAAGTTAAAGTTCATAGTTTCATCGGCACGGTGTTCCATCTCTTCGTTACACTACTCTATTTGTAGGAAGTTATCTTATATCACCTCATTCATATAAACAAAGGATGTTGCGGCAGAGGTTCGTTCTTGATACTACCGCCCTCACAGATTCCCAGGCATGGGAGAGCGAGGGCTGTTCAACCATCTGCGAGGGAATGAGTGCCATACTGGATCGGGTCGCCCAGGCAAGGCTCCATCTTGGAATAAGCTGCTATGTTCCTTACCCTTCAGTTTACAACGAGATAAAGGACTTCGTCCGGCACAACAACTGCGATGCTGTGGTCTTGAGCAAAGTTGACACCTGGCTCGTCAAGAAGACTCCTGATCGATACAAGGTCAAGGTGCCGTCCAAGATCTTCTACGAGTATGTTGACTTCATGCGCGGCAGGATCAATAAGGGCATGAACATCTCGGAGGAAGCCATCTGGGAATCTGTGGCTCGATGCATCGCTTTAAGTGAGAGCGGTGCGAGCCTCAAGGACATGAAGGAGGAGATCGAGAGGGAGACAGTCGGAGGCATAATTCGAAAGTTCAGGGAGAAGTACAGGGCATCACTGCGCTACGGTATTCTGGACAGCGCTCCCGACATCGACGTTCTGCTCTTGGCGAAGGACCTGGATGCTGCAGTTGTATCTCAAGATCTAGGAATACAGCGCTGGTCAGAGCAGCTGGGTCTCCGTTTTATGGAGTCTCGTTCTTTCCCTGTTATGATCAGAGAATACATGGGGGCCATAGATCTCAGAGTTGAACTGAAGGAGGAAAAGGAGGATAGGATGATCTGAAAATTAATATTCGGCTGGGTCGATCTATCGGATCGGGCCGAAGATGATATGAGGCAAAATTTCATATTGGGCCCCAATCATTGAGTTATTGAATGCTCAACGTGATATTTCTTGGTACCGCCGGCTCGCTGCCAACGCCTGAGAGAAATCCATCCGCTGTCCTTGTCAATAGAGAAGGAGAGNNTTCCTGACGCATCACCATGCAGACCACATATTGGGAATCCCTGGGTTGCTTGAGACAATGGCCTTTCAGGGAAGGAAAACTCCTCTTACTATAGCAGGTCCTGCCCGAACTATCGACCTTCTGGAGAGGTTCAACTCGATAGGTTGTTTCTTCAGGAACTTCGAGGTAAGGGGGATGGAGCTTGATCCAGGCGATCTCGTTGAGATGAACGGATACAGTGTTGAAGCTGTCCAAACCAATCACAGTGTTCCGAGCCTTGGTTACTGTCTGCGGGAGGACAAAAGGCTCGGGCGATTCAACCGCGAGGAAGCAGTTACACTGGGAGTACCTTCAGGGCCGCTCTTCGGAAAGCTTCAGCACGGTCAGTCTGTCGATGTCAACGGCAGGTTGATCAGCCCAGATCAGGTCATGGGTCCCCCTAGATCAGGGAGAAAGGTTGTTTACACCGGCGACACAAGGCCTTGCGAGTCGATTGAGATAGCAAGCCGGGGTGCAGATCTCCTTATACACGATAGTGCCTTGGCTGAGGATATGGCCGATTGGGCCCAGGAGACAAGGCACACAACTGCGGGAGAGGCGGCAAGACTCGCCAAACGCGCTGGCGTGAGGCAGCTTGTGTTAACTCACATCAGCTCCAGGTATTCGGATGACATCTCCCCATTAATTGAAGAATCAAGGCGCTATTTTGAGAATACAATTGTTGCCGAAGACCTGATGAGCATTGAAATCATGCTGAAGGATGATTAAGGTTAGCGATCAATCTTATCCCGATCTGCCAAACTTTTTCTCTCGGTCTTCATCGCTGCCACTACCTTCTCGGACAGCTCGTCAACTCTACCCAGGAGCGAGATTTCCAGGGACTCCATTGCGTTATCGATCATGGCTCTTGCGGCTCCCAGGTTCATAGATCTGCTTTCTACATCCATCCCTTTCCTGAAAAGGGCGTCAATTTCATCCGGCGGCAGATTCAGAGCGGAGGCTGCCGACAATGCCCGACCGTACATTTCCATGTCAATGTAATAACTTAGGCCTTCTCTGTACATTCGCAGGGACTCTTCTTTCAGGCCTGCATTCTTGGCTATGAGCGCAGCCCATAGATAGTCTCCGGCATCAACAAGGATGCCGATAGCTCTCGTGATCATCCCTTTATCTCTGGCGAGGACAACTGCATGCTCTATCTCATTGGCCTGGAGAAGGATTTCCACGCCTTGCAGAGCCAGCTCATCAGGCACAACTCGTAGGTTCTCTATCAAGTAAGAAACTTTTTCGTCGAATCTCATGTTCTGGAAATCGTCTCTCAACATATTCGCTCAATCCTCAATCAGGTCTCGTATTTCATCAAAGTCTGTTCGTGATGTGGAATCGAGAGTCAGAGGGGTTACAGAGATCTTCCCATCCTGATAGACGGCCCTAACGTCAGTCCCTTCAGCCTCTGAGCAGATCAGATCGCCGTCTATCCAGTAGTAGGGTCTGCCTCTCGGATCAAACCTCTCCTGAACGGAGGTCCGGAAGATCTTTCGAGCAAGCCGGGTCATAACAACTTCTGTGTCCTCAGTGGCTTTGGCCGGGACATTCAGGTTCAGTAAATCCACGCCATTGGGAAGGCCCTTCTCTAAAACTTTCGATGCAATCCTTCGGACCAGCTTTATCGCTACTTCAAAGCTGTGCTTGTCTTCATGGTGAAAATCAAACTTATCTCCCTGATCCACTGTTTGTATCGAGACCGCAATGGCCGGAATTCCGTAGCTCGCGGCTTCCAGGGCAGCGCCGATGGTCCCGCTTGTGGTAACAGTGTCAGTGCTGATATTCTCGCCCACGTTTATTCCGGAGACGACTAAATCAGGCATCTTTCCTTTCATTATGACGAAGATGCCGATGATCACCGAATCCGTTGGAGTCCCGGTTACTGCATAAGCTTTCTGGCCGTCCATGTTCACTTCGGCAAACCGGAGGGGTTCGAAGACGGATATCGATCTTCCGACTCCGCTCATCTGTCCGGAGGGCGCAACCACGAACACTTCTCCGAGGCCTTTTACGCCTTGGGCAGCGGCCTTTAATCCAGACGCATAAACACCATCGTCGTTGGTAACCAGTATCCGGTACATTTGCGAGCTATTTTAGATCCAAGATATAAAATTGCTATGCTGGCCTGTGGCCATAAGCACAGCACTCTCGATCTGTCGTGCCTCGGGCCTATGCCTTTATCGCCACCCCAACTGCATCAACAATCCATCAGAGCCATGTAACCAACTCATGTTGCTACGCAGGAATGGAGAAGAACGGCCCATTCCACTTCAGGTCTGGCCCGGAGTCACGCCAGAAGAACGCCAGTTGTCCTCCGGCACTGGCTACTAGCTCTAGGTTTCCAGGCTCTCCAAAATTGCTCTGAATGAAAGTAACCGCATCTACTTTGCCCAAACGGGTGCCGAACATCAATGCTCCATGCCAGGAGAGGTTTGCATCGTCGTTGTCCCTCCAGTAGTAGCCCAATCCGCCAGAAGCCAGAGGAACCACCAGCTCAAAGTTTCCCATCCATCCGAATTTGCTTTGAATCATGCAGGGGCAGCCTGCAACGCCTTTGTCCAGAATGAATGGACCGTTCCATTTGAACTCGGGATCAGGGCCTCTCCAGAAGAAGACCAACTGATCTTGGGAGCGAGCAACAAGCTCAAGATTGCCCGGATTTCCGAAATTACTCTGGATCAACGTCACTGATTCGTACAGAACGCCGGTAGTCGATCCGAAGGTGAAGGGACCATACCAGGGAAGAGCTGGATCATCATTGTCCCGCCAGTAGTGAGCAAGGCCGCCCTTCAATAATGGCACGACAAGATCGAAGTTGCCATTGTGCCCACTTCTGCTTTTAATGAGGGACGGATTTCCGCAGAACATTGGCTCGTTGGATGGCTCAGCTATGTAGCCTGGACCGTGCCAATCGAAAGAGGGACCTGAATCCCGCCAGAATGAAACCAAATTTTTCCCACCTTCTTCGGTAGCCGCCAGCTCAAGATTTCCCTGGCTCCCGAAGTTGCTCTGAATTAGAGACGAGCTGTTGAATCCGCCTTTGGCTTCACCGAATTTTACAGGGCCATACCAAGGCAGCTCAGGATCATCGTTGTTACG
This sequence comes from Methanothrix sp., assembly GCA_003162615.1. Taxonomy (GTDB): domain Archaea; phylum Halobacteriota; class Methanosarcinia; order Methanotrichales; family Methanotrichaceae; genus Fen-7. Next base: position 7,511 of record PMNG01000111.1, read on the forward strand.
CCAATAATGAGCTATGCCGCCATTGGACATGGGCACTACCAGCTCGAAGTTTCCCTTGATACCAAAATTGCTCTGAATAAGAGATGGGTTACCTGAAAATGGCCCAGCAAAGGCGATCTCCTCTTTCTTTTCTTTTTTCTCCCTGTCGCCTGTGCTCTCTATTTCGATTTTTATAGCCCTTGAGTCTTTCTTGGGATCTCTGATTCTCTCAGGCTTTTTGCCCTTTTTGGATTCTTCTTTTTGTTTGATTTCTTTTGTGCTTTTCTTTGCCATTACAATCAACTCCTTTTTTTGGGGTGGGAAGGTATCGATTAAATCATTTTATCTTGTTACTGAGCTTGAGATCAAGTTTCATCTCTTAAGAGTAGCTCGGAAATTGCTCGACAATTCATGTTTGTTTCTTTGATTGAATTCTCATCAGTGATTAGGTTTAATATTGCGTTTATACTACTTGAATATTGGCATAAATTTGTGAGGATGACTATATGAATCAATATTGTCAACTAACCTATGACCGTCCAGTTAATTTATGGGCTTAACTCCAGTATTTCGCGGCCTGGCTTGAGGAAGCTTAAGAACCGAAAGTAAGCGGACTTAATGTCAGTATAATCTCAACCGTTAACTTTATGCGCAAAAATAGGCAATATAATTTTATTAACTTGTCAGCTCAAGGCACATTCATCAGGGACGGAGAATAATGAGACTTGCGTTAAATATTATTGGTTTTGCTATGATAGTTTTCTCTGTGTTCATCGCTTCAGCTCAAATTTCACCAACATCCCTTCAGGCTTCTCAGAACCCTGCAGATCAGACCGGATACTCCCAGGGATCGCCGTCTATTCCGGCACAATTTTCCGGCGATTGGTACGAAGTAAGCGGCGGACCGGACCTTCAGGTTTCCCTTGCACGTTCAAGCGTTTACAGGAACGAGAATTCCTCTCTAGAACTTACTGTAACCAACATCGGCCGCGTCACTTCCTTCAAAGTGCTCACGCAGCCAGAGCCTTCCCGCCCAGAAGAGATACTTGCAGCCCAGAAGGAGCTGCAGCTTGAAGCCCTGAGGTCCACAGCTCAGGATGTCTCCATCCGGCTTGTGGCACAAAACAGCAGCGCTATGAACCTCAAGCGAGAGGTGGCGTATGCCGGCTCCTTGCGGGACGGCCAGGTCTCTCAGGTTCTGGAGTATCCAGTCGAGGTTTATGAGAATACCGAGCCGGGCGATTACACCCTTCTTGCCATAGCCAATTACACTTACCAGCAGGACGTGGCCGTTAAGCCACACAGCGACAGTCCTGAGAATCCCGATGTCTTTTACTGGTACAACTCCGCAAGCCAGGCTATTCCCATCACATTGCACGTCGAGAAAAGGAGCAAGGTCGATATCAAGGCTTTGAGCGCATCTCCAGGAACCCTAACAGTCGGATCGAAGAACAACATAGTGAAAGTCGTCATACAGAACCAAGGGACCGATACAGCTAAGGATCTGGTCGCAAGGCTCAGGCCGGAAACAGGCATCTATGTGGACATGGATGAGTCACCTATTCCGACTCTTGGGCCAGGCGAGAAAGCGGAGCTAACCTACAAAGTGGACGTATCAAAGGATGCAATCGGTGGCCGGCCCTATAGGTTCACGTTGCTCTTCGATTTCTCTGATTCATACAGAAAGAACCTTCAAGATAGCGACTATGTTTACATCACCCTACAGCTTGGCCTTGGTGACATAATTCTTGGGTACTGGTGGGTGGTGGTAATTGTAGTTATCGTGGGCTTGGGATTAATCTTCAGAATGAGGAGCAAGCGAGTACCGCAGGCCAATGAGCACACTCGAGAAGGCGCCTAGTGAAAGCAGAGGCCCGAGGAGTAGCATGAGTGAGCTCACGCAGGTTCCTGAGAGGGACTTGTTCGCAGTAATTGGTCGCGGAATCACCAAGAGCTTCGACAACCTGCGCGTTTTGCAGGACATGCCAGTTAACATTCCTAGAGGGGTTACCTATTGTCTCTTAGGTCCAAATGGATCGGGCAAGACCACGCTGATGAGGGTGATAATGGGTCTAGTAAAGCTAGAGTCCGGTGATATCTACATTCTGGACGAGCCCCTGAGCCGGATAAACATCGTCTATCCCAGATTAGGGTATATGCCCCAGCAGAGACCGCTTTATCCGGACCTTACAGTCCTTGAGAACCTAGAATTCTACGCAGGTCTTTATGGAATTCGGGGCCAAGAAAGGATCAGAAGGATTGATGAGGTCCTTAGGGTCGTGGATCTACCCGAGACAAAAAATAGGATAACAGGTATGCTAAGCGGAGGGATGTATCAGAGAATATCGCTGGCATGCACCCTGATCAATAGCCCAGACCTGCTCCTCCTGGACGAACCTACAGTTGGGGTCGATCCCGTAACAAAGCAATCCTTCTGGGGATACTTCCGGGAGCTAACCAAAGAAGGCAAGACAGTCGTGATCACTACCCACATCATGGAAGAGGCTGAGCGTTGCGATATGGTGGGGTTTATGCGAAATGGGCGTATGCTAGCCGAGAGCAGCCCGGATAAGTTGAAAGAATTTGCTGGTTTGAAGAAGCAGCTCCGGATGAAGGTAGCGGATCCAGAAGGTAAGATGGCGAAGCTGGTAGGAGAAGGCCTTGAGGTGCGGATAGAGGGAGATATTTTATTTGTCGATGTCTCTGACACCTCAAAGATGATGGAAGTGCTCGACCAGGTGAAGCCGATGGACTTCAAAGTTATCGAACCTACGCTGGAAAGCGCTTTCCTCAAGCTAGCGATTTGATCTAACGGAGCACAATGAAAATGGTTCAAACCGGGGAAGTTTCACAAAGTCTGTACAGGATATGGTCCGTAGGGCTGAGAGTGATACGCCAGACTAAACGAGATCGGCGCACCATTGTGGCCCTGATCATCAATCCCATCATCCTGATGTTACTCATAGGATACGCGTTCTCCGGAACTTTTACCGGCATAAACTTAGGTATTGTGGAGCTCTACAGCGGACCGGTTCAGGAGAGCGTTGTTAATCACCTTCAAGCATCAGATACCTTTTCGATCACTTACCTCGCTAGCGAGTCGGAGGCTCGAAAGCTGATATCCGAGGGAAGGATCGATGGGGCTGTAGTCCTGGGAAATAATGCGATAAGCCTAATCCTGGATGGAACCAGCCCTCAGGTTGCAGGCACAATAACAACCGTAGTACAAACAGGATTACAGGCAGCCGCTGCCCAGATCCTGGGAAGCCTGCCGATCAGATCCGGACTTCCGGCAGTTAATACTTATTATGTTTACGGATATGACCTCGAGGTAAAAGACTCGGTCGGGCCCGCCTTGCTTGCCGTTACCATCTTCTTCTTCACGTCCTTGAACACAACAATTGGTTTTCTAAGGGAGAGGCTTCAGGGTACCTTAGAGAAGGTTCTGGTATCGCCACTGGACAGGATAGAACTGGTCTCGGGCTATATCCTGGCCTACATGGTCCTGTCTACAGCTCAGTCTGCAATCACCTTCGTAATTCTGGTAGTGGGGTTCAAGGTGCCTATTGGTGGCAGTTTGTTGGCAGTCTTAATCATCGTCTTGCTGCTTTCTGCCGGCTCGCTAAGCTTCGGTGCGTTCCTCTCGAACTTCGTCACCACTGAGTTCCAAGTCATGCAGCTAAATCCAGTTGTGACATTTCCGCAGACGATCCTCTCTGGAGCATGGGTTCCAATTCAATCGATCCCAGGTTGGCTGAGACCTTTATCGTATATCTTTCCCCTCACTTACGCGTGTGATGCTTTGAAACTTACACTGCTGAAAGGAGCCTCCTTGGCCGACATACTCTACCCGGATGTGACGGCTCTCGTCATTTTCTTTTTGGTGACCTTCTTCATGGCAACTTTCATGATCAAAAAGGAGATAGCCTGATGAAGGCGATATCCCTATGAATAGCTAAGTAAACCAAAGAGTTATCATTATGTAGGGCCCTATTCCGATGGCAGTCGGATAAATTATTTCGTGGAGAAGGTATGTCTCAAGATCCTCTCAAAGTTTACCGCGAGAAGAGGGACTTTGTAGCTACATCTGAACCTAAAGGAGGCAAGGCTGTTCACGAAAACAGGATCTTTGTGATCCAAAAGCATTCTGCCAGAAATCTCCATTACGACTTTCGTCTGGAGGTTGATGGCGTATTGAAGTCCTGGGCCGTACCCAAAGGGCCTTCAACAAACCCGAAGGATAAACGGCTGGCTATCTATACAGAAGATCACCCACTTGAGTATGCGGGCTATGAGGGCGTCATTCCTCAAGGTCAGTACGGCGCTGGAAAAGTGATTGTTTGGGACACCGGTCACTATCGGAACATGACAGAGAAGGCTGGCCAGGTCGTGGAAATGGGGCGTGCCCTGGAGAACGGACATATCTCCGTCTGGCTAGAAGGCAGAAAGCTGAAGGGAGGCTATGCCATTACTAAAACGTCCAGGGGTTGGATCCTGGTAAAGATGAATGATGAATTGGTCGATGCTTCCAAGGATATACTCATCGCTGAGCCCAGATCGGTCTTAAGTGGCAGAACGATTGAAGAAGTTTTCTGATTATGGAAAGGCAAAGGACAAAAAGAAGATTCGAATAACTATCCTGAAGGGCAAACCTGCCATTAAAGAGTGTCGCGTTCAAATTAGATATTGATGCACATAAATTAAAGAGAAGATCCGCAAGAGCATAAAAGATAAGCTTTTAGAGAGGCCCACCACTTCATGTTGAGCCTCTTATGCAGTCAAAATAGTCCTCCGCTTTGTCCGGCCAGATGACCGCTTCGGAATTGGCTAGATGGACGTCATCAGGATTTCAAGCCTTTGGCCCGCTTTCCTTCTTCTATCAGCTCTCGGACCTTCTGACCACCCTTGTGACCTATCTCTTTGTAAAACTCATGCCCATGCGTATCTGCGGTCTTCTTTCCACCTTTCCTGCCCGCCTCAGCGACGGTCATTGCTCCTTTCCTTTCAGTCGTCTTTCTTCTGCTTTCTGCCATTTTTTGCCTCCATTTTATTATTACAACAAGTAAAATGCTATTTTGCCAGGGATTTTCTGTCTATCTACATAGCCCAAGCCTTCATCACCTTTCGATCTGCTCTCCAACTCTTCGATCGACCATTTCGTCCCCTGTGACGATGTCCCAGTAGACCTACTGTCCACAATTTCAGCAGTTTTCTGTTAGCCTCCGCACATATCAACAAAAGCATAGCTCTCAACTCAATTAATTTTCTCCTCCGCAAGCACATCTGACTATCATAAATAACAATATATATTAGACGCTTTTATTGTCTGCTATCACATCATCTAAATTCGTAAAGGTGTGTGTAGATTCAACATCGATAAACCTTGTATTGCTATCCCCATTCGTAAACGAACCGATATTGAGAGCAACCCGAGCACATCATCAATTTACAGGCAACCTCTCCTTTCTGAAATGCTCTATACTTCCTTTATTTATCACGATATTTATGTTTTTCGTAATTCACGGTGAAAGAAGGAAATATTTTCGTTAGCCTCAGGTCGAATAGCTTTGCAATCATTTCGACTAGGATTCCAAAAAAATTAATCTATTTGAAATATTTGAGCTAATCATCCCCATATCCCCAAGCAATTGTGATGGAATCTTCAATCCAGTTACCAGAGTGTCATATAGACAGGATATGCTAAGTAAGCCTTTACTTAGCAACTGTTCGCGATCCAACAACCATCAACGCCTCCAAATTTTTGCTAGTTAGGAACGCCTCACCCGGACGCTTTTCTATTTCAAAGCCCATTAATCAATAGCTAGCGTGTCATATATCCAAATCCAAATCCGTAAGTTTTTAATTTCTTTCGATCATATCTCCTTCTTATTACGCCATATTCTTACTTACAATCTCACCGAAAGATGTCCTATAGGCTGCAAGGGAACAAATCTATGAGGATTTCGAATATCGCTGC